>JAVBNZ010000070.1:0-14042 GCA_031551145.1 Desulfovibrionaceae bacterium
TGCTCCAGCACGGAAACCTGGGTGGCGTCGCCGTAAAATATGGGTTCTTTCCCCCTGTAGCGCTGCACGGTGTCCGGGTTCATCTCCAGCACGACATAGTCTATGCCCGCCCCCTGGGCCGCCCGCGCCAGATGCTTGCCGCTGACGCCGAAACCCACGATCAGCAGATGATTGCTGTGATGTTTCTCGCCCGCGTCTTCTCCGTCCACCTGGGGGGCGGGCAGGCGCAGCTTTTTCACCAACAGGGGGCCAAGCGCCATAAGACCGGGCGTAAGCAGCATGCTGAAGATGCTGATCGCCAGAAAACTCTGGTATTGCGCTTCCCCGAACAGACCGTTTTTGACGCCCGCCGCCGCCAGAACAAAGGAAAATTCCCCCACCTGGGCAAGGGGCAGGGCCGTAAGCAGCGCAACGCGCCAGGGATAGCCCTGGAAACGCACGGCGGGCAGCACAAGCAGGGCCTTGACCAGAATGAAGATCAAGGTGTTCACGATCACCACCGTGGGATGTTCGAGCACGTAGCGCACGTCGAGCAGCATGCCCACGGAGATGAAGAAAAGACTCATGAACACGTCTTTGTACGGCAGCACGCCGGAAATGACGTTCATGCTGTATTCCGAGCGCGCCAGCATAAGCCCGGCCAGAAACGCGCCCAGAGAGAGGGAAAGCCCGAGATGGTGCGTAAGCATGGCCATGCCCATGCACAGGCCCAATGTGGTGAGCAGGGAAAGTTCGCGCAGGCGGGTGCGCACCACGGCCTGCATAAGGCGCGGCAGGCCGTATTTGGCGAAAAGCAGCACCCCGCCCAGCAGCAGCGTGATCTGCGCCGCGGCCAGCAACACGCTCATGGGATTGAGCTCCACCGTGCCGGCAAGCAGGGGAATGGAAACGAGCATGGGCGCGAAGATGATGTCCTGCAGCACGAGAATGGCGAGGATCAGCCTGCCGTGCGGCGTTCCGGTCTGCCCTTTCTGCTGGAGGGAACTGAGCACGATGGCCGAGGATGACAGGGCCGCCAGATAGCCCAGCAGAATGCCCGTTTCAACGGACATGCCGCGCAGTGCGGTGATAAGGGCGATGGCGGCCACCGTCAGACCGATCTGCAGTGTGCCGCCGACAAAGACGGGCTTTTTCAGCCGGGCGAGGGCCTCGCCCGAAAGTTCCATGCCGATGGTGAAAAGCAGCAGGGCCACGCCGATTTCAGCCATCATGTCCACGGCAGCCCTGTTCGACACCACGCCCAGCACGGACGGGCCACAAAGCACGCCGGTGATGAGAAAACCCACGGTGGCCGGCAGACGCAGCCTGGCGCAGACAATGATGACGCCGATGGACAACAGAAAGATGATATCTATTTCGCCTATTATTTCCACAGGTGATCCTTATGGCTTCCCCATCCTGAAGACGCCGTCATCCGCCCAGCGGGATGAAACGATCGACGTTCACGGTAAAAATGATGCCGCCGCCCGGCTCCCTGTATACGGGCAGATTGCCGAGAGCGGCCAGAATGGCGTCGGCATACGTGGTCTCGCTGATGATCACAAGCATTTCCTTTTCCGGGGCAAGGCTGATGCCGAAAAATTTCACGTCCTCCGGCGTGCCGGTGCCCCGGGCGCTTACAACGGTACCTCCGCGTGCGCCGGCCTTGCGGGCGACGGCCATAATTTCCTCCGCCTGTCCCTGCGGGGTGATGCTCGTGATCATGGTAAAGCCGGATTTCATGCTCCCGCCTCCGGTAAGAGATCTTGAATCCGCGCAAAGGTCGTTCCGCATCAGCATTTTGGGCACATCCAGCAAAACGGCCCTGCCGCTCAGGCTTTCATGATCCCGAAGTGCGGCCTCCACAACGGCGCCGACAATATCTTCCGTTTTTTCATACATCAGGGTCAGCACTACGTCCTGGGCGGCGCAGTCCGAACCCGTGCAATCCTCCCACAAACCGCGTCCCGCAAGCCTGGTGCTTCCGGGAGCGCCTCCCTGCTTCGCGGCTTTGACAAGGCCTCTTCCGCCGCCCTTGTTCACAATGCTGATCAGCAGCTTCGCGGGCGAAAACAGCATTTCCGGGGGCATCGTTCTCTCCGGGTTGGCGGTGTCACAACAAAAAATAGACGCAAAGCGCCCCGGTGGACGACATGACGACGGTGTAGGGAAAGGCGAGCTGGACCATTTTCACGTATGAAAGCCCGATAAGCGGCGCCAGGGAGGAGGTGAGCAGAAACAGGAACGAGGCCTGCCCGTTCGGGGTGGCCACTGCCGGAATATTCGTTCCCATGTTCACGATGACGGCGATTTTTTCATACCACTCGCGCGAAAACGCCCCGGCGGAAAAAGCTTTTTCCATTTCCGTTATAAAGACGGAAGCGATAAACACGTTGTCGCTGATAAAGGAAAGAACGCCGTTCGCGAAATACAGCGCCAGCAACTGCGCCTTGCCCTGGAATTGAAACACCCAGGAAATCAGCGGCGTAATCAGATGCTGTTCATGCACGACGGACAGCACGGCGAAAAAAATGACCAGCAGGCTGACAAAAGGCATGGCGTTGTTGAACGCCTCGGCAAAGTCGTGTTCCTTCGTCCTGCCGGTAAAAGCGGAAATGACCACTATCAGGGCAATGCCCAGCAGACCTATTTCCGCCACGTGAAAGGCCAGCCCCAGAATAAGCAGCACGCCGACCACGCATTGTGTCAGATGGAGAAAACGGATTTTGTCCGTCATCTGTTCCACTTTTTTTTCATAATCCCTGACAATGAGTTCCCGCATGTTCTCCGGCAGTTGGTAGCCGAAGCCGGGAAATCTGACAATCTCGAGCAGGGGGCAGAGAGTGAACCCGACAACGGCCACGGGCACGGAGATCACGGAGCAGTGTCTGAAAAAATCCGCAAAGGACCAGTTCATCATCGTGCCGATCATCAGGTTCTGCGGTTCGCCCACGATGGTCATCGTTCCGCCGAGAACAGTGCCGACGGCGCCGTGCATGACGATGTTGCGCAAAAAGCCGCAAAACTCCTCACATTCCGCGCACTCCGCACTGGAAGCGCCTTCCATGTCTCCGGCAACCCTGCGGAAGATGGCGTAAAAATTAAAACAGACCGCGATAATAACCGCCATCAGCGTCAACCCGTCCAAAAACGCCGAAATTACGGCGCTCACCATGCAGAAGGCGAGCGACAGCAGCCATTTTTTTCTGATGGAAATGAATATCTTCGTGAAAACGACAAAGACGACGTCCTTGGTGTAATAAATGCCCGCGACCATGAAGATCAGCAGGAGCAGCGTGGGCAGGTTGGCGGCCACTTCCTTGTACACGTTGTCCGGCGTGGTCATGCCCATGACGATCGCTTCCAGGGCCAGCAGCCCCCCGGGGGGAATGGGATAGCATTTCAGCGCAAGGGCAAGGATGAGAATGAACTCAACCAGCAGCACCCAGCCGGTGACAAAGGGCCCCGCCAGATGAAGCAGCAGCGGGTTGGCGATTAAAAAACCGAGAACGGCACATTTGTACCACAAAGGCGTTTTGCCGAGAAAACTGCTGAAAAAGGCCTGCAGCATGTCACCGCCGGTGCTGAGATGTCGGGGAAAGTCAGGATATGCCGCAGAGTGATATAGTTTGCACCCGAAGGCAAGTCCGCCGCGCAAAAAACGACCCGGTTCCACCTTGCGCGCCGGGCCTTCAGGCTCTATTATGCAGGCGCTTTCCCAAACTTTTCCCCCAAGGAGACACCCATGCGGCTCAAATATCTTGCGTATCTACTGGCATGCGCCCTGTTCCTCGGTGCGGCGGGGCAGGTGTTTGCGGCGGAAAAACTCATCGTCTACACTTCGATGAAGGAATCCCTCATCGGCAAGCTGCGCGACGGCTTCGTCAAGCAGCATCCCGGCATCGCCATGGATTACCAGTCCGCCGGCGCGGGCAAGCTTATGGCGAAGATAGCGGCCGAACGCGAATCCGGCAAAATCCTGGCCGACGTGGTTTGGACAAGCGAAGTGCCCGACTTCTACAAGATGAAGCAGGAAGGCCTGCTGGAAAAATACAGCTCCCCGGCCGTGAAAGAACTGATCAACCCCTTTGACGATTTTGACGGTTCCTTTACCGCCGCCCGCTTGGGCACACTGGGCATCGCCTACAATACCAAGTTCGTCAAAAAAGCGCCCGAGAGCTGGAGCGACCTGACCAGGCCCGAATACAAGGGCGCGTTCGGCATCGCCAACCCGGCGCTTTCCGGCACCTCCTACATGAGCGTAGCCCTGCTGGCGCAGCAGTTCGGCTGGGATTTCTTTGTCAGACTGCGCGCCAACGGCGCGAAGATCGGCAAGGGTTCCGGCCAGGTCATCGACGACACCGCCTCCGGCGACCTGGTGGCCAGCCTGGCTGTGGACTACATCACCAACGACAAGATCGCCAAAGGCGCGCCCATGGCCCTGGCCTATCCCAAGGAAATGCTGGTGGTGCCGAGCCCGGTGGCCATCATGAAGGGCAGCCCCAACCTGGGCGCGGCCAAAAAGTTTGTGGATTATCTGCTTTCCAGGGAAGCCCAGACCATCATCGCCGGCGAAGGGACCCTGCCCGCCCGCGCCGACGTGACCGTTCCGGAGCAGTTCAAGCTGCCCGTCCCGACGGAAGCCACGAAACGCGCTATAAAAATCAATTATCAGGCTATTATGGCGGACAAGGAAAAAATCGTGAAGCAGTTCACGGATATCATGCAGGGCAAATAATTTCTGTCTTGAAAAAACCACAGCAGGCGCCGGGTTCTTTGCGGGGATCCGGCGCTTTTGGACTCGTGCGCAGGATTCTCTATGGCCGCAATATACATTGATTCCGTCAGCAAGAGCTACGGCGCGCACCGGGTGCTGCACACACTTTCCCTGGAAGTGCGCCACGGCGAATGCTTTACCCTGCTCGGCCCTTCCGGCTGCGGAAAAACCGTGCTGCTGCGCCTGATCGCGGGCTTCGAGATTCCGAACGAAGGCAGGCTGCGCATCGGGGAGACTGTGGTCTCGGACGCCGCAACGGGCGACTCCCTGCCGCCGGACAGGCGCGACCTCGGCGTGGTTTTTCAGGATTACGCGGTCTGGCCGCACATGACGGTGTTCGACAACGTGGCCTATCCGCTCAAGCTCGCCAGGCTGCCCAAGGCGGAAATAGAAAGCAGAACCCTGGAAAGCATAGCCCTGGTCAACATGGCCGGACTGGAAAAACGCCTGCCCTCGGAACTTTCCGGCGGTCAGCAGCAACGCGTGGCCCTGGCGCGCGCTCTGGTGGGCAAGCCCTCCCTCATGCTGCTGGACGAGCCGCTCTCCAACCTCGACGCCAACCTGCGCGAGGAAATGCGTTTTGAAATCAAGGAACTGCAGCGCAAACTTGACATCACCGTGCTCTATGTGACCCATGATCAGGAAGTAGCCCTGGCCATTTCCGACCGCATGGCGGTCATGGATGAGGAAGGCAGGATACGCCAGATCGGAACGCCCTGGGAAATTTTTGAAACACCCGTTGATCACTTTGTGTTCAAATTTATGGGCATAGCCAACTTTATGCCCGTGCGGCGCGAAGGGGGTCTCTGGCTGGTCGGCAAGGGAACGCAGAGCCTGGAATGCGTAAAGCCCGCAAACGGCGCGCGAGAACAGCTTGCGGCCTTCCGCCCTTCCGACGTGCGCATCGCGCGCCCGGCATCCGACGCAACGGGCTGTGCGCTACGCGGCATAGTGCGGCGGGCGAGCTTTCTGGGCGCGATGATGGACTATCTGGTGGAAGTGGACGGGACCTTTTTCCGCACTGAAGTGGAAACCCACGAGGCCGTCAGCCGCAATCTCATGTTCCGGGAAGGCGATCCCTGCGACGTGCACTTTCTGAGTCTGCACTGGTTTGACGCCGAAACCCCGGCAAAGGCGGGCGCATGAACGCGAAACGCTTCCATATCGGCACGGCGGAGATCATTCTCGGCCTTTCCGTGGCCATACTCGTGGTCGTCGTGGCTGTGCCCGTGCTGCTCATCCTCTTCAACGCCTTTTTCGTGCACGGCAGTTTCAATCTCGGGGACGTCGTCAAGGTGCTGCGCGAACCCGACACCTACGAGGCCCTGCTCAACTCGCTGCTCATCGCCTGCGGCACCACCGTAGGCAGCACGCTGATCGGCACCTTTTTCGCCTGGCTGGTGACGCGCACCGACCTGCCCTACAAAAAATTCATGAAGGCCATGTTCCTCGTGCCCTTCATGCTGCCTTCCTTCATCGGCGCGCTGGCCTGGAAAATGCTGCTCTCCCCCCGCGCCGGCTACATCAACCGCTTTTTCATGGACACGCTGGGCTTTGACGGGCCGGTATTCAACATTTACAGCTACCTCGGCATCATCCTTGTCGAGGTCATGTACCTTTTTCCCTTTGTCTTCATCCAGGTCTGCGGCGCGCTGGAGCGTATGGATCCCACGCTGGAGGAATCCGCGCGCATTTCCGGCGCGGGGCTTTTCACCATCACGCGCAAGATCACCATCCCGCTGGTCATGCCGAGCATTTTGTCCGGCGCGCTGCTCATCATGCTTTATTCCATGGCCCATTTCGGCACTGTGGCCGTGTTGGGCATAGAAAACGGCATCTTCAACATTCCCACGCTCATTTACCAGCGCATCCACGAAAGCGCGGGCAGCTTCGCCTCCATACGCACGGGCACGGTGCTGGCCACGGTGCTGGTGGTTTCGGCCGCCTGCATCATCTGGCTCCAGAACAAGGTGCAGAGCCGGGGGCGCTATCAGATCATCGCCGGCAAGAGTTTCCGCCCGGTGGAACTGAAGCTGCGCGGCCTGCGCATTCCCCTGTTGTTGCTCTGCCTGGGCTACATCGCTTTTACCATCGTGCTGCCCACGGCGGTAATCTTTCTGGTGGGAGGACTCAAAACCTACGGACTGCCCTTTACCTGGGAAAACCTCTCGCTCGACAACTACAGGTTCATCCTTTTCGACTACAAGCTCACCAGGGACGCCATCTGGAACAGCGTCAGCCTGGGGCTTTCGGCCGCCCTGATCACCATGTTCGCCGGGGTGATGATCTCCTACGTTATCGTCAAAATGAAGGTACGGGGCAAGGGTGTGCTGGAATTTCTGGGCATGCTGCCCTTCTCGGTGCCCGGCTCGGTCATCGCGCTCGGCGTGATCCTGGCCTGGAGCGGCAAATACGGCGTCAACCTCTACAACACGGTGTGGATCATTCTGGTCGCCTACATCGCGCGCTATATGGCCTTTTCCCTCAAGGCCAATTCCGCCGCCCTGGAACAGGTGCACGACTCCCTGGTGGAAGCGGCCCGCGCTTCGGGCGCGAGCATGTGGCAGGCCTTGAAAGACATCGTGCTGCCGCTGGTGCGGCCGGGCATGCTGGCGGCTTTTTTTCTGATCTTTCTGCCCTCCCTGCGCGAGCTTACGGTGTCGATCATGCTCTATGCGCCGACAACACGCACCATCGGCGTGGCCATCTACACCCTGAACGAGGACGGCGAAACAGTGGTCTCCGCCGCGCTGGCCGGGGTGGCTCTCATTCTGATCATCACCGGGCAGACGCTGATTAACCGCTTTACCGGCAAAACGTCCAAGGGGTAAGGCGATGTCCTACGTTCGACTTGTCAACGTCACCAAGCGTTTCGGCGCGGTTGCCGCCGTGGACGACCTGAACCTGGAAATCGCGCGGGGGGAATGTTTTTCCATGCTCGGGCCTTCCGGCTGCGGAAAAACCACCACCCTGCGCATGATCGCAGGCTTCGAGGATCTGGACGAGGGCGAAATCCGCGCGGGCGAGCGCCTGCTTTCCTCCCGGCGCACCAACTATTATCTGCCGCCGGAAAAGCGCGGCTTCGGCATGGTATTTCAGGCCTTCGCGGTCTGGCCCCATTTGAGCGTATATGAGAACGTGGCCTTTCCCCTGCGCCTGCGCAAGCTTTCCGCCGCGGAGATCGACAAGCGCACGCGCGACGCCCTGGGTGCCACCGGCCTTTTGGGCGCCGCGCAAAAAAGCCCGGAAGATCTCTCCGGCGGCGGCAAACAGCGCGTGGCCCTGGCCCGCGCACTGGCGGGCAGCCCCGACGTCATGCTGCTGGACGAGCCGCTCTCGAGCCTCGACCCCCACCTGCGGGAGGAAATGCGTTTCGAGATCAAGGAACTTCAGAAAAAATACGACTTTTCGATCATCTATGTCACGCACGATCAGGCCGAAGCCATGGCCCTTTCCGACCGCATCCTGGTCATGAAACTGGGCAAGACACAGCAGATAGACACGCCCCTCAACATCTACACCAAACCGGCCAACAAGTTCGTGTTCAGCTTCATCGGGCTGTCCAACTTCCTGGATGTACACATGGAAGACGGCCGCCCTCGTATGGAAGACGCGGAACTGCCGGCGGATCTGACGCCGCCGGAGCCCGCCGCGCCCGGTGCGGGTCTCACCTTGGCCGCCCGGCCGGCGGAAATCGAATTCGTCGCGGAAGGCGGCCTGCGCGGCACGGTGACGCGCAAGTCCTTCCTGGGAGAAATCATTGATTACCAGGTTCGCGTCGGCGCGCAGGAAGTGCGGGTACAAAAGGGCCGGCGCGCGCCGGGGCCCGATCCGGGCGAGGTGTGCGGCTTGCGCTTTCTCGCCCCTCATTGGTATTTTACGAACAATTGACGCTGCGGCCGCAGCCAGTCGGCTATATGCAGAGAACCGCCCGCATTCAGGGCGCTCATGAGGAATCTCCCATGCGCACCGCCATTTTCTGTCTTGTCACCGCCCTGCTCTTCACGCCCGGCTGCGCCTGGGTCGGCAGAACTGCCGGCAAGGCCCAGGCCAAGATCGAACGCAAGGCCGACACCGTGGAAGGCGGCTACAAAGAAGGCTACCGGCAGGAGAAGAGCAAGTCTGCGGCCCCGGCCCCGGCCAAACCTGTGACAAAAACGCCTCCGCCCGCTCCGCCCGCGGAAAAAACGCCTGAGCCGAGCGAAATCTGAAAATGCCTTGCCCTTTTGCCGCCGAAGTGGAAGCCGCAGCGCGCGTTGCGGCCGATCCCGACCTGGCCGCCCACCATCAGCGCTTTTTCAAAGCTTTTCCCGGCGGCTACGGTGAAGGGGATCATTTTCTCGGGCTGAAAGTGCCCCAACTGCGCGCCATTGCCGGCACGCACGCCAAACGCGTCGAGCTGCCCGATGTGGCCGCCCTGCTCGCCTCCCCCTGGCATGAGCTGCGTTTTATCGGGCTTGTGCTGCTCGTCAAACGCGCGGAAAGCGCCCTGCGCCGCGCAGGCGGCGAAATACAGGATGCGGACTATGCCGCCTGCGTCCGCCTCTATCTCTCAAAGGCGGATGCCGTGAACAATTGGGATCTGGTGGATCTTTCCGCCCCGCCGCTGCTGGGGCCGCGCGTTCAAGCCGGAGAGCGCGAACCCCTTGAAGCGTTTATGTATTCCGGGCATCTGTGGCGCGAGCGCATGGCCGTGCTCTCCACCCTGTATTGCGTGCGGCGCGGCAATCTTGCGCCCGCGTTGCATCTGGCGGAATTTTTCCTGCCGCACAAGCACGATCTTATGCACAAGGCCTGCGGCTGGTTGCTGCGGGAAGCCGGCAAAAAAGAAGAAACGGCGCTGTCGGCTTTTCTGGACGCGCACTGCAAAAAAATGCCCCGCACCATGTTACGCTACGCTCTTGAGCGCCTGAGCCCGGAGCAACGCGCACACTACATGAAGAAATAAGAATAGGGAGAGCACGCGGCAAGGACAAGGAAAACGGCTTTCTTTGCGGAGAGAGTGTACTCTTATCGTACTCGACCGGAGCAAAAAAGTCGTTTGACGCGGTAATTGCCCGTGAACATCCTATTCTCGCATTATTCGCCGATAATCTTGATGAGCACCCGCTTGTCGCGTCTGCCGTCAAATTCGCCGTAAAAAATCTGTTCCCAGCGGCCGAAATCCAGCCTGCCGTCCGTCACGGCCACCACCACTTCCCGTCCCATGATCTGACGCTTCATGTGCGCGTCCGCGTTATCCTCATAGACGTTGTGCCGATACCGGGCCACCGGTTCGTGCGGGGCCAGCTTTTTCAGCCACACTTCATAGTCGTGGTGCAGGCCGGATTCATCGTCGTTGATGAACACGGAGGAAGTGATATGCATGGAATTGCAGAGCAATAAGCCGTTTTTCACGCCGCTCTCGGCCAGCGCCTTTTCCACCTGCGGGGTGATGTTGACGAACCCCCGGCGCGCGGGTACATGCAGGGTCAGTTCTTTGCGATAATGTTTCATGGGGCCCTCCCGTTCCGGCGTGTTGCATGGAGAACATTGTGCCGCGGTCCGTCCCGATATCGCATAGCATCATCCGTCAATTCCGTGAAGGCGGAGCAGGCGGTAAAAATCCCCCGGCCGAAGGGAAAAGCCGGGGGATGGGGTATCCCCCCGCCTGCAGGCCGGGGGAGGCGTATGTAATCGGGATGTTATCCGGTAACGCCGGGCTTGATCAAAAGTTCCTCCAGAAGGATCCGGGCTTGATCCATCTTGCCCGAATCAGTGGTGAAATTTTGCAGCCGATGTTCTGCATTCCGGAGAATTTCCCGTTGTTGTAGACGAAGTTCATCGTTGGGCACAGTCTTTTTTCTCCCGAAGCCCTTGAGCGTGAATCCGCAACAAAATGCACGCTCCTTTTCAGTTGAAAGCATGCCGGTTTTCATTGGAGTATGGCCGAAGATGATAGAAAACACAGCATTATCCTTTAATTACGGGATATTGATTAAATCAAATCAATGAATGGCCTTTTTCCAGCTTAAAACGAAAATAGCTTAAACGACATGATGCGTCAAGTCTTTTACACAAATTGTCACAAAAAAATATTTTCCTGAAAAATAGCTCTATTGATGCAGAACATCGGCCCCGTGAGCGGCAAAATGCCGTCAACGCGTGACAGACATGGAGAATGCAAAAATATATAAAAAATATGCAATGATAGCATACGAAAAAGAGCCTGCGAAGGTATTTTCGCGGGCTCTTTGCAAATTACGGCAAATGCTTGAGAAGAACCCGGAGGCAAAAAATCGCCCCCGTTCAGCTTGACCGGATCTGAAAAATAGCTGATTATCCTTTGTCCCGTAAATATTTTCGTATTTTTCCAGCGCGGCTCACGCCGCGCGCCTGCGTATGAGCACTCAAAGAAAAAAATTCATCACTTCCATTCAGGTCTTCCGCGGCGTGGCCTCGCTGCTCATCGTCATCTACCACGCCCAGGTTCTGGTGACCAACTACGCGGCCCGCGGCGTCTTTTCCGGGTCTATCATCGATTTCGGATCCTCGCTCCATTCCTTCGGCGAATCCGGAGTGGACCTGCTGTTCACAATCAGCGGTTTTGTCATGGCCTGGACCAGCGAAAAACTGCGCGGCAGCTTCTCCGGGGCATGGCACTTCATCGCGCGCCGGCTGATCCGCATTGTGCCTATTTACTGGTTCTACACCACCATCATGGCCCTGGCGCTCTTTTTTCTCCCGCAACTTTTCGCCACAGCCAGATTCGCCGTGGACGACGTGATCCGCTCCTATCTCTTCATTCCCTACGTTTCAACTGTTTCGCCCAGTGCGCCCATTTTGCAGGTTGGCTGGACACTTTCCTACGAGATGTATTTTTATGCCCTGATCACGATCGGGCTCATCATGAGTTCACGGCGCTTCGCCGTCCTGCTTATCCTTTTCATGGGCGGCAGTATTTTGCTCGGCAACTTTATGACCGACCCCGGCCCCATCACGAAACTTTTCATCTATTCGAAACTTTTCGACTTCGCGGTGGGCTTTGCCTGCGGCACGGCATATCTTGCCGGCCTGAATCCGCCCAAGAGCCTTGCGCCTGCGGTTGTCGCGACCGGGGTGGCCGGCTATCTCGCCTGGGGGATCGCGGACTTCAGCATGTTTCCGCCCGGCTGGTACGGCGTGTTGATCGGCATGGGCTGCATTTTCTGGGAACGGCAATCGAATCTGCGCTTTCCCCTGCCTCTGGTCGTGCTGGGCGACAGTTCCTACAGCCTCTACCTGAGCCACTACCTCTTCATCCCCTTTTTGGGCAAGGTCTGCACGCTTGTCGGCTTTTGGCGTCTGCTGCCGCCGGAGGCTTTCATCGTTTTCGCGGCCGGAGCCTGTATAGTGGTGGGCTGGATTTCCTACCGCTTCGTCGAAACACCGCTCATGGCCCTATGCTCCGTCCTCTTCCTGCCGGAAAGGCCGACCCCCGCAATCGTTCCCTCCACTTCGTCCGTTCAGCTTTCCGAATCCGCCGCGCGGGCCGGAGAGCGGGAACAAGACGCCTTCAGCCCGGTTCTTGAGGAAGTCGACGCCTCTCGCTCGTAGTGCCTGCGGGCAGTTCCCCGGCTCGCGGGCTCCGCAACCGCGCAAAATCAATAGAATGCGCCCCAACCAACGATGCCTTGCGTTAATCCGCCCTTCCGTTTTGCAGCGGGATAAGAGCGGGACAAATGCCACAAAGCAAAAAAGGGCTTACGAACGTTTTCGTAAACCCTTGTATTTCTGGGGCGAATGATGGGGGTTGAACCCACGGCCACCTGGGCCACAACCAGGTGAAATGCCTTTTTTCGCCTTTTCACTCCTTGACGTTTTTTCGATTATTCGCTAAAAATCAAGAAAAAACAGCATGAAGCAGTCTCAAACCGTTTCAAAGCGTTTCTGGCTGTTTCATAAAATCACCGTAAAATTTGTACCAAATTTGTACCACCGGCATGGTACAAACGGGAGAATGTCATGGCCGCAGTTTGGGAAAGATTGAATGGCCATAAAGGCATCGAATATCGGCAATACGGAGCGGATCGCTCTTACCGTTTCCGACAGCACCCCCACGGCACAGACTTCTTCGGCGTCATGCCCGAGGAAAGGGCGATCCGTATCGCCGGAGAGCTTCGCGACAACCGCGCCACAGGCAGCGGCCCTCAATCATGGAAGGCAATGCAGGGAGAGAAGGCAGAGAAGAGACAGGAAGCTGCGATCGTTGAAAAGAAAGAAAGAAAACGCATTATCGCCGAAGAGCGCTTCGCCCAGGAAAACACCGTCGGCAGCTTTTGGGACAAGGCATATTGGCCGCATCGCTCACAGACCGGCAGCCCCCACAGCAATAAATCCATCGGATTCATGTTTGAGAAATGGATACGCCCAGCCCTCGGCAAAATTCCGCTTCAGGAGCTTACCTTCACCGATATTGAAAAGTTGCTCAATGGCATGGCCGACAAGGGCATGAGCCGAAAGTCGATGCGTGACATCTATATAATGCTCCAAGCTGAATGGAATTATGCATCTATCTACCTGTCAGTACATAATAAAATCTCATTGCCCGTCTTTCCGGGAAAAATGATTAAGCTTCCGAAGCTGAACAATAAGAAAACGTGCTACCTGATGCCGGACGAAGCCGCCCTACTCCTCAAAACCTTGTACAGTTGGCGCGAGATCACGAAAGACAAGAAGACGAGCTTCAAAGGCCCAGATTCACGGGATGCATATGGAATGACCGTCCTGAGCCTGCTTTCCGGCCTACGCCTTGGCGATATCTGCCGTCTGACATGGGCCGACGTTGAAACTGCGTTCGCATACGCTCGAACCCCGAAAGGCGGGCAATCTTACGGCATCCACCTTGATATCCCCGGCGTTGCTGAAATGCTTGGCGAACGGCGAGCTATGTTCCCCGACGCGAAACCGAGTGATTTTGTTTTCCTGGACTGCTATGGGAAGCCCTGGAAACAAGCTCCGAAGGCGTTTAAAGAAGCCGTCGCGCACCTGAAGCTCAACGCGATACCCCGTCGGGTGAACAATCCTCACGAAAAAATCGACTTCCACGCGTGCCGCCATACTTTCGCGAGCTGGCTTGCCATGGCAGGAACCAGCCTGCAAACCATAATGGTACTGATGAATCACGAGAGAGGTGGTCCCCATTGTTCGGACAGGAAGTAGCGATTTCTTAGCTTGTCTTTACCCTTATCAGGCTGCCTTTAAAAGTCCTTGTTCATGATAGATGTCCGGGGGTAACCCGCCCAGGCTGCTGTGAGGCCGAAGCCGG
>JAVBNZ010000030.1:0-38730 GCA_031551145.1 Desulfovibrionaceae bacterium
GTTTCGTGAATGGCTGAAGAAACACAACTTGCCACATCTAACTTTCCATCAACTAAGGCATACAAATGCAAGCTTACTAATCGCCCAAGGCATAGATATAGCCACTGTAAGTAAACGTCTTGGCCATGCTAAGATTTCCACAACCGTTGATATTTATACACACGCTGTTAATAAGATAGATAAAGAAGCGGCAGCTTCACTAGACAACCTTTTAAACAATAGAAGCGCAACAGTTAATTTTGATGCTAAATAATGTCGGCTTATATCATATCTTTTTTTCTTGTTAGTCCCCAAATAGTCCCCAAATCTATAAATTCTTATGTTTTTTCGTTACAAGCAAAAACCCTACAACCATTGAGATTGTAGGGTTTTTCTTAGATTGCGGAGGTAGGATTTGAACCTACGGCCTTCGGGTTATGAGCCCGATGAGCTACCAAGCTGCTCCACCCCGCGACACGTTGCGCGCGTTCTATGCGCGAACGAAATAAGTAGTCGTTCCGCGGCGACTTGTCAAGCCTGTTTTTCGCGCGGCGCGCGTTTTTCTCATTTTTCCCTCTGCGACAAAAGCCCCGATTTTCCACGGGCACCCTGCGTTTTCCTTTGCGTTCCTCCTTGCCTTGGGGGCCAAAATGATATAATATAAACAATAGTATATTCGCGCTCCCCACGAGGTTTTATGGACATCCTGCTCATCACCGCCCCGGCGCTTTGCCTGGCTGCGGTTATTTTTTATTTTTTCCTGCGCCGGCCCGTTAAAAACGACGACCTGCACCCTGTGATACGCGATCTGCTGGAACGGGCAATGGATCAGCGCTGCATCATGCTGGTGGAGTTCAACGCCCCCGAACTTTCCGCCGGCCGTTTTTTCGGGCCCTGCGCCGAATTCAACCGGCAACGCGTGCTTATCGACGCCTCCCTGAACAACGAAATGCCCGAGTGGATCGGGGAACTGGTGTTGATAAGCTTCAAGCTCGAAACCAAGGGTGCCAGTTCGTATTATCAGTTTCCCTCCCGCCTGCGGGCCATGCCGCGCCGACCCGGCGGCTTCGGCCTGCTGGTGGACACCCCGGAGGAGATACTTCCCAACCAGAAACGCAACTTCGTGCGGCTTTCTCCCCCGAAGGAAGCCACCTTCGGCCTGGGCGTCTGGCTGCTCAAGCCGGACATGGTTCGGCCGAACGATCCCTCCGTGCTCGGCAAGGCCTTGCTCAGCTACCGCCAGGGCAAATCGGAACAGCTTTCGCTGCTGAATATTTCGGCCGGGGGCCTGCGGCTCAAAATTCCGTCGGCCGCCTGCGGCGAAATTACCGACGCCCTGCCCGGAGAACGCCTGCTCTGCCTGCTGATGCTGCGCTCCGCCGAAGGAGAACAAACCTTGCCTTTTTGGCTTGACTGCACCATCATGAACCGGATGGAGCCGACGCCGCTCCCCGAAGAGGAAGCGACCGTCATCCTGGGCCTGCGCTTCGACGCCTGGGCCGTACCGGTCCAGGGCAAAGGCGTGGTGAACTGGTTTGCCGTGGGAGAGGGCGGCGCCGTCGGCCCCCTGGCCTCCTGGGTGCTGCGGCAGCAAATGGCGCAATTTGCGCAGAAGCGGAATTCATCATGATGCGATCGTTTTTACGGGGCCTTTGCCTCCTTTGTTGCCTTGCCGTCCCGCTCCCGTCCGAGGTCGCCGCGGCCTGGCCCGACAATTCGCCCCCGCCTTACCGGGGACCGGGTTCGCAAACCCTGCCTCTGGATGAAATCCAGCGCCGGGCCTACGAGCAGGACAGGGAATGGGCACGACGCGACGATGAAACCAGACGGCGCGAGGCCGAGGAACGCATGCGGCACCAGCAGCGCCTGGAAGACGACCGCCGGCGCGCGGCCGACCGCGAACGGCAGGACCGCTCGCGCGACTGGACACAGCGCGGCGCCTTTGACGAACAGCGCCTGGAACGCCTGGATCAGGAACGCCTTCTGCGCCGGGACGAAAGCAAAAACGCCGGCAAGGGCGGCGCCTACCGCGATCCGAAACAGCGGGGCAAGGCACTTGATCCCAAAGAATTACGCCGCTATGAATTGATTCAGCCGGGCGAACGGCCCTGACCCCGCCCGACCGCGAACGCCAAAGCCTGTTTTTCCCCGCCCCCGGGCGGTGTTGCATAAGGAGATGCCATGCGCCGTTTCCTGATCTGTCTTGCCCTGCTGTTCGTCTCCGTCTCTGCGCCCGCGGCCGAACAGCCGTTGCGCATCGCGGTGGACGTGCCCTATCCTCCCTTTGCCTTTAAAGATGAGCAGGGCGAACTTACCGGCTTCGACATTGAAATCGGCCGGGCGCTCTGCGCCGCGATCGGGCGGCAGTGCATCTTTATCGACATACCCTTTGACGAAATTCTGCCCTCCATCGCCGCCGACAAGGCCGACATCAGCATCGCCGGCATGGGAGATACGCCTGAACGCCGCAAACTGGTGGATTTTACTGAAAAATACTTCCGCTCCCATTCCATCTACATAGAACGCCCAGGCACGATAAAGGGCCTGAAGCCCGCCGATCTCAAGGGCAAACGCATCGCCGTCCAGAAAAACACGCTGCAGGAAACCTATGCCAAGGATGTGTTCAAACAGTCTTCCATCCTGACTTTTACCCGACACGACGAAGCCTTTGACGCCCTGAAAAAGGGCGAGGCCGACCTGGTGCTGGTGGACGGGCTGCCCGGCTATGAATTTCTGAAATCCCCCGAAGGCGCGAATTTTGAAACCGTCGGCCCGCCGGTGACCAGCGGCGTGTTGACAGGCGATTCGCTGATCGCGGTTTCCAAAAAACTTCCCGAACTGCGCGCGGCCCTGAACGAAGCCATCCAGGCCATACGCCGCAACGGAGAATACGGCAGAATCAACAGAAAATACTTTGACTTCACCGTGTACTGAACTCTTTTGAAAAATCGTCAATCCTGCCGTCGGAACGCCGCGGGTTTCCCGTGCGCACAAAGGGAAGGAACGCATTCGTGGAAAACTCGCCGGGCTCCCATACTCCGGAACGGGCCGCCGCGCCCGCAAACGCGGCGGCGCGGCAGCGCCCGGCATTGAGGATTTCCATCACCCTCTTTCTGACTCTGGGCACACTCTTCATAGTGCTGATGCTGCTTCTGGGCGGCAGGCAATCCCTGGAAAACATCGACGCCATCACCCGCCTTTCCGCTTCGGTGCGCGGACAAAACCTGCCCCAGATACTGGAAAACCAGAAAACATTCATCAATATCGAAGCGCTGCGCCGCG
Source organism: Desulfovibrionaceae bacterium (assembly GCA_031551145.1). GTDB lineage: Bacteria > Desulfobacterota > Desulfovibrionia > Desulfovibrionales > Desulfovibrionaceae > WRKB01. The sequence continues at coordinate 3,262 of JAVBNZ010000030.1, forward strand.
TGGCCGAAGTCGTCTACGCGGCCGACGACCCCCAAACCCGGCGCACCGCCCGCATCAACGCCCAAATGCTGACCGCGGAATCGGTTTTCAGCAAGAACAGTCCCTTTTACGACAAAGCCCAACAGCTTTCCGCCGATATTACCGGCCTTTCCCGCATCAAGGATCTCATGCACAATCACCGCCGGGAACTGCGCAAAACGGCTGCGGACTATGCGCTTGCCGTTCAGCACTTCCTGATCGGGGAACAGGACCACGCCAAGGCGCAGAACGTGCTGGAAGCCCTTTTTTCCGCTTCACTCGGCAACGCGGGCCTGATCTCGGCGGAACCCAGGCTGGAGGAAGACCTCAAGCGAAGCGAGCAGCGCGACGCCGTGCTCTTCGCCCGCATTGAAGCCGCATGCACCGCCCGCGCCGCCGCCGCCCCGAAACTTGTTCCGGAATGTAACCGCCTACGCGAACTGCGCGTCCGCTACATCGAACTGCGTCGTCTCATCCTGCACGATTCGATCGAGGCCCGAAACATCTGGGAGGAAGTCGACCTTGATCTGCGCGCAATGCGCGACGCCATCGGCACGGAATCGGAAGAGGCAAGCGCCTCCTCCCTCCTGGCCATCGAATCCGCCTCGCGCCATGCCCACAGCTTTTTCCTCGCCGTTTTCGGCGTCTCCCTGCTCGGCGCGGGCCTGTATTTTCTGCTCATCCACCGCCACATCATCCGCCCCCTGAGTTGGACGGCCCAAAAACTCAAGGCGCTGCAGGAAGGAGACATGAACGCGGGCCGCCCGCCCGACACCATACGCATCCGGGAGCTCCACGATCTTGTCGGCCTGCTTGACCGCTTCAGCGACCACCTGACCGAACTCTATTCGCAGACCTCTCAGCTTCAGGAAGACGCGGCCGGGAAAAAACGTCTGGAAGCCGTGATGCGCGCGGTTTTCATGGCCTCGCTCGACGGCTACATCGTCTGGGACGGCCACCGGGCCGCCTTTGCCAGCCCCGGCCTTCTTACCCTGTTCGGTGTGGCCGATGCGGAGGAACTGAACGAACGCCTTGAAGAATTCAACTTCCCTTCTCCCGAAAGCCTCCGCGGTATGTTGGAACATGTCAGGGAATCCGGCAGACTGCGCGAGGAACGCGTTTTCCGCACGCGCGTCGGCGCGCTGCTGCCCTGCGAGATGACCCTGCTGCCCATCAGGGACAGCGAAAAACACCTGGTGCTCTGCTACATCCGCGATCTGCGCCGGCAAAAACGCACCGAGGCGGCCCTGCGCATCGCCAAGGTGGAAGCCGAGGAAGCCGCCAAGGCCAAAAGCGAATTCCTGGCCCGCATGAGCCATGAAATCCGCACGCCCATGAACGGCGTGCTCGGCCTGGCCCAACTGGCTCTGGAAAAAAATCCCCAACCCGAACAGCGCCTCTACCTGGAAAAAATCCGTTCCTCCGCCAATATTCTGCTGGGCGTGATCAACGACATTCTCGACTTTTCCAAGATTGAAAACGGCAAACTCCTGCTCGAAAACCAGCCTTTTTCCTTCCGGGCCATGCTCCAGACCGTGGAGGATCTCTTCCGCTCCCAGGCCGAACAGAAAGGCCTGCGCTTCATCGTGGAACAGTCTCCCGGCATCCCGAACGCCCTGCGCGGCGACTCGCTGCGCCTCTCCCAGGTGCTGCTCAACCTCTGCGGCAATGCCGTAAAATTCACCGAACAGGGCGAAGTGCGCCTGCGCGTCACTCTGGAGGGCGAAGACAACGACAGGCCCCGCCTGCGCTTTGCCGTGCACGACAGCGGCATAGGCATGGATGCGGAGCAGATCGACGGGCTTTTCCAGCCTTTTACCCAGGCCGACATCTCCACCACCCGCAAATACGGCGGCACCGGCCTGGGCCTGATGATCTCCAAACTGCTCGTGCAGATGATGGGCGGGGACATCAGCGTGGAAAGCGCGCCGGGCAGGGGCAGCGTGTTCCGCTTCTCCGTCACCCTGGGCAAGGCCGATGAAAGCGAACTTGAAACCGCACCCGATGCGCAGGCGCCTGCCGAGAGCCTGCCGCCGGGCACGCGCGTCCTCCTGGCGGAAGACAATGAAATCAATCAGGAAATTGCCGTCGCCCTGCTCGAAAATATGGGCGCGACCGTGCTTGTGGCCTCCAACGGGCAGGAAGCCCTCGACATTTTGAGCAAAGCACCCGTGAACATCGTGCTCATGGATATCCAGATGCCGATCATGGACGGGCTCACCGCCGTGAAAACCCTGCGCGCATCCCCGGACGAACGCATCCGCTCCCTGCCCGTCATCGCCATGACAGCCCACGCCATGCTTGAAGACCGCGAAAAAAGCCGCTTGGCCGGCATGGACGATCACATCACCAAGCCCATAGATTTTGACGAACTGCGCGAAAAGCTCGCCCTTCATTTGAGACGCTGAATTTCAGAATATGTTCCGGTGCTTATAGGCACTACAGGAATTTTCGTTATCTGCCGAGGAGGACGAGCTTTTTATGGAGGGAGTGTACTCTTATCGTACTCGACCGTAATAAAAAGCGAAATCCGACAACGGCAGGAACGAAAAGAACGTAGTGCCCCCTAAGGCTTCGTTCCCTCAAACACCCAGCGCCCCTTCTCATTCAGCATGTACCGCGGAATGTAGCGGGAGGCAAATTGCCCCTGGGGCAGAATGAGTTCGGGGGGGCGGACGTTGTTGTCGAGGATGAAGACGCCCTTGGACGTGTTGACGGCCAGCACCGCGTGGTGCTGTTTTTCCGTCACGCTGTAGAGAAGGACGATGCGCAGGCGATCGTCGTCGTAGCCGAAAACGCGCAGGGCGAAGTATTTGGCCAGGACGTAATCTTCGCAGTCGCCTGAACGTTTTTCGAAAAATTCGGCCGGGGCGGCCCAATATTCTTCAACGCCGTAGTTTTTAATGTCGGCACCGGACGGAAAGCGGTTGAAAAACACGTTTACGCCGCGCAGCAAATCCATTTCCCCCATCTTGGGAGCCTTGCCGGCGAAATACAGCCACTGTCCGCCTTCGGCAACGGGCAGGCGGGAGCTTTTGCGCCCCAGGCTCGGCTGTTCGCGCTCGGCCTTGAGCACGCGCTGCCAGTGGCGCTCCACATCGGCGGGAAAATGTGCCTCGGGCACGGGCACGGCCGCCACCCCGAAAAGCCGGGCGAACGGTGCGTCCGCTGCCGCTGCCGGAGAAGAAAACAGGAGTGCGCACGCGGCAAACGCAACGGCCGCCGCAAAACGTCGGAAGCCGCGCATGCGCTATTTCGCTTTCGCCGGAGGAGACGCCTCATCCTCCACCGGCCGGGATTCGCCGTCCGGGCCGGGCTGGAGGTAGATTTTCGCGGGGCCGGCGCCTTCGGTCTGCGGCACCTGAAGCCCGATGCGCATCTTGTGGTTGATGAGTATGGGGCCGGTGAGATTGAGCGTTGTCAGTTCCGGTTGTCCGGCGGGAATGGAGACGGTAACGAGCACGGCCACCTGACGTATGCTCTTGAGACGCAACAGCTTTTGTTCTGCGTCGCCCACTGTGATGCTGTACTTGGGCCAGAAGCTGTAGGGATCGGCCACCAGCAGGCCCACGGCGGGTTCCCGCACGCTTTGCAGCAAAAGCAGGGGCGCATCGGGACGGATTTGCAGCAGCGTGAATTCGTGCTGGTTTTCAAACCCCGCCAGACCGCGCGGAAAGTGAATGACCTTGTCCGTGCTGATGCGCCGCCTGCCGAGGCGGGTGTTGATTTCTACTTCTTGTGGTCTTGCCATAGCTGCGCCGCCGTAAGCAGGTCTTCGTTACTGGTCTGGATGGCCAGACGGTTTTCTTCCATAACGCGCTGGTACACTTCTTCCCGATACACGGTCATATCCTCGGGCAGGGAAAGCCCTATCTTCACCTGCTTGCCCTGAATGCCGAGCACGGTGATGCGTATGTTTTCGCCCACATACAGGCTTTGGCCGGAGCGCCGGGTGAGTATCAGCATAGAGTGACCATTTGGAAGCCGCCCGCGGCTTTTATATATATTTCGTAAGGTTCAGCTGCATGATCATGGAAGACGACTTCAACACCGTGCTGTAGGCCAGCTCCTGCTGCGAAAGCCGCGTCAGCAGTTCGGTGAGGTCGACGTCTTCCACATAACTCAAACGCTCCTCTTTATCCAGCTTTTGGCTGGTGAGCACCTCCTGGGTGATGCTCAAACGGTTTTCCAGGCCGCCGACCCTGGCCGCGGCGGAAAGTATGGTGTTCTGCGCCGTGGTCAGATCCTCCAGGCACTGCTGCACGCCGTTCTGATTGTTGGCTTCGCAGAAACCCACCAGCCGGCTCACAACCTCGAACAGGTTGCGGGCGTCGCCGTTCATGACCGGCTGCGCGGCCACGGAGGGCACGGAATATTTCATGTCCGGGGTCTGGTAGAGGCCGCCGAAGATGTCCTTGCCCACGCCGTTCACGTTGAGGTATTCGCCGGGCATGATTTCATAGCCCAGGTCGGCCCGGTGCGGGCGGATGACGAACTGCTGGCCCACATCGATGTAGCCGGGCCCGTTGATGTTCACATCCATGAAGCCGCCGGGCACGATAAAACGGGTGGTCGGCGCCGTGGTGTCGACCTTCATGGGAACCCAGGTCTGCCCGTTGTCCGTGCTGTAGGAGAAATACGCGGTTTCGCCCGGCAAATACTGAGTTTTTCCGGGATTGTTGGGGTCGGCGTCCATGCGGATGCGCACGTCGGAAGTGAAACTGCCCGTGCTCGTGCAGTTGGCGGCCGGCATGGAGCCGAAGCTCTCGATGACCTGGGGCGGGTCCTTGTCGTCGCCCTGATAATACATGCCGGGGCGCAGGATGATCTGCGTGCCGTTGTTGTAGCCGTTGAACTTGACGGGCTCTTCCGCGAAATTCGGATCATAGGCCTTCAGCGTCATGCCGGCGGCCCCGGGCTGCGGTATGGTAAGCTGCGCCCCGCCGGCCGTGATGACGTTGGTGCCCGGCGTAGTGCCCGGAACAATCGTGCCGCTCTGCCAGTGGGCGCCGCCGTCGTCCGACCATTCGTACGCGCCGCCGCCCGTCACGTCGCCGTTGCCGTCTATGGTCACGTCGTCGGGAAAGCGTATCATGAGGCTGCGCGCGCTGCCGCCCTCCACCTTCCAGGGCGTTCCGGCAAGATCGGCGTCGCCGCAGCTTACGGCCAACCCTTCCTGGAACGCGGGAACATCGTACTTGTGCCCGCCGAAGAGGTGACGGCCGTCCTCGAACTGGTTGTTGGCGAGGTTGAGCAGAGTGCCGAGCTGGGCGCGCACTTCGTAGCCGATCATCGCGCGCTGCTCCGGCGTAATGGTGCCGGTGGCCCCTTCTTCCGCCAGTTCCTTGAGGCGGATGATCACGTTGCTTACCTGCTGAAGCGTGTCGTCCTGCTGTTTGAGCCAGCCCTTGGCCGTATCGGCGTTGTAGCGGTGCTGGGCGTTCAGGGCCAGGCCCGTGCGGTAATTCATGATGCGGGCCGTGCCGGCCGGATCGTCCGAAGGGCGGTTGACCCGCTTCTGGCTTGCGCCCTGCACGTTCGACTCCATGTAGGCCGCGAGAGAGGACTGCATGTTGTCGATCATGCCGTTGTATATGGTGCGCTGGGCTATGCGTACGGACATAATATTCTCCTCGCTGCGCGCAAAGCGGCGTTTGCGCCTGCTCCGGCGGCTGCGCCGCCGGGCCGGATTCCCGTCCGGCCTGGTACCATCCACAGGTACTTATTGTTTGAGGCCCAGAATGGTCTGCAGCATCTGGTCGGCCGTGGAGATCAGCTTGGCGGCCGCCGTGTAGGAATGCTGGAACTTTATCAGATTCGTCATTTCCTCGTCCAGGTTGACCCCGGAAACGGAAGCCTGGCGCGTTTCCAAATCGTCGTTCAGCGCTTTGTTGTAGGAGGCGTTGCTCTTGCTCGTGCGGGTGTCCGATCCGACCTTGCCCACCAGGGAGTTGTAATATTCGCTCAGGCTCTGTCCGGTGGTGGTCTGCCACATGGTGGAGACGCGCACCTTTTCGGTCAGCAGCGCGCTGATGGCCTTGGCGGTGTCGTTGTCGCCCACGTTGCCTTCATAGCCGCCGTCCACCTTGCCGGCCGCGATGCGCCGGGGATCGTTGCGCAGATCCGAACTCACCGCGATATCCTGCGCGCCGGAACCGGTAAAGAAAGCGTTCATGCCCAGCGCGGCGAGCAGGCCGGTGGCGTCGCTGCCCGCGGCGAAGCTGTACTTGGGATCGTTGACCGTAACCTGAAGCTTGCCGGAAATGATTTCCGCCGTAAAGGGCTGGTAGGTCGTCACGCCGTCGGCCTGATCGAGCACGGTATAGGCGTTGAACGCGTTCATCACGTCCGTAAGGCTGTGGCGCGAAGAATCGAAGTTGGTGGGCCCACCCGGCACGGCCGCGGGGAAGACAAGCGGATTGCCGCCGCCCAGGTAATCGCCGGTGCGCGAGTCGTACAGATGGAAGGTGAGATTGCCCTCGGTCAGGCGGTTGTAATAATCCAGCCCGCTGTAGGCCTTGCCCAGAGGAACGTTGCTGTCGAAAACCGCGTTGTCGGCCAGGAGAAAGTTGAGCTTGTCGAGCCCCGTACCCTGGCTGTGCAGCCTGTTCACTTCCCAGATCAGGGATTCGCTGACCGCGTCCAGCCTGTCGAGATAGCCGCCGCAGATGTTGTCGCGGATGTTGAAATAGGCGGCCAGGCTGCCGCCGGTGATGCGCTGCCCGTTTTCCGTGCCGTCGAAATAGGCCTGGGGCGTGATGTTGAGCGGGCCGGTGAAGGGCGCGGTCGTGTATCTGGGGCTGCCTTCGGTGCTGCCCTTGGTGGGCGCGACAAAGTACACGCCGCTCTTGGGCGTGATGACGAACCGGTCGCCGGCGTTGAAATTCGTGTTGCCGTTGGCCTGATCCTCGAAGCTGATCTTCAGGTTTTTTACCTGAATGTACTGCGTTTCGTTGGGCAGCAGCGGATTGTTGCCGGGCACGTCGAACAGCATGTCGCTGCCGTCGTCGTTCTTCAGCCAGGTTCTGCCGCCGTCGAGCGAGACGCGGAACTGCGGCGGGGGCGCGCCGCCGGCATCGCCGCCCCTGACCATTTCCATGGTGTATTCGTACGCGTCGCTGCCCGTGAAATTGACCTTGCCCGTGTAGTGCGAAAGCTCGGCGGGGTTGGTCGAAAGCTGGGCAAGATGGGCTTCGGATTTCGGGCCCTGCACTTCCAGCGAGAAATAGCCGAACACGTCGTCCACCAGCGGCAGGCCGGACTTGGTGCGCACGTGGAATTCATCGTCGATGTTGAAGAGTTCGACATCGATGATCTCGGAAAGCTCGTGCACGAGGTTGTCGCGCTTGTCCATCAGGTCGTTGGGATTGTTCGTCCCCTTCTGGGTGTGGGCCTTGATCTGCACGCCCAGATCGTAAATGGCCCTGACGAGGTCGTTGGCGCGATCCACGTCCACCTTGATCGAGGTGTCCATCTCGTCCTGGATGAAACGGATGGAATCGTCGGTGGAGCGGATGAGCTGGGCCAGGCTGTCGGCCTGGGCGAGCATGTCCTGGCGGGTGGCGATGTCGTCCGGGCGCAGGGTGATATCCTGCCAGGCCGTGAAAAAAGCGGTCATCTGCGAGCTGATGCCCGAGCGGTTGGCCTCGTTGAAAATGTTTTCCACGCTGCTCATGAGCTTGGAATCCATATCCCAGCGGGCGTAGGTGCTGTGTTTGTCCACGTAGGACTTTTCAAGAAAGGTGTCGAAATAACGCAGCACTTCGGCGGCATTGACGCCCTGGCCCATGCGCCCCGGCTTGTAATCCAGGGCGACACGATCCTCCAGACGCACATACTGCCGGGAATAGCCCGGCGTATTGACGTTGGCGATGTTGTTGCCGGTGGTCTGGATGCAGGCCTGGCTGGCGAACAGCGCGGACTTGCCTATTTCCATCAGGGAGCTTGCCATTACAGCCTCCCGCTGAGCAGCGCGGCTTCGGGCCGGCGTATGCGGGCCATGGCCCCGCGCTTGCCGTAGGTGTCGCCGGCCTTGGGCGTGATGCGCGCATGCACGGTGTGGAGCAGGTCGCGGCTCTGATCAAGCAGGCCCAGGGAAAGTTCGGTGTTCTGCGAGGCCCGGCGCGCACAGCGCTGTTCCAGTTCGTCCAGCCCGTGCAGAATTTTCAGCAGGGCCATGCCCTGTCCTTCGGGCAGGGCCGCGGCGTAGTCGCGCACCCGGGTGCCGGCGAGCAGGCCGATGACTGCGTTCTTTTCCGTCACCATCTGGCGCAGAAGTTCGTGAATGGAGAATTCCAGATGCACGATCGCGTCCGTGTCGCGGGCAAGGAGCAGCTCGAATTCTTCCTGCAGCAGGGAGAAGAGCAGTTCCATCGCTTTGTGCTGGCGACTCAAACAGGCGTGTATGTGTTCGTACATGGTTGTTTCTCCGGAATGCGGTGTGGTTCGGCATATTCTGCCGTATCCGCATCACGTCTTGCAAAAAATATGCCTGTCCGCCGTTACCCCCCGACCTTCGGGAAAACCGCGCCGGCGGCTTCCGGCGCATACTGCGCCTTCTGCTGCGCGGCCATGCCGTTCAATGCCTCCACGCCCACGCTGCTCTGTCCGGCGGCGGCCGGCCCCGGCAGGCTTGTGCCGATGGAGGGCTGAACGCCGCCCTTGAGCTGCGCTTCGGCCTGGGCGCGCTGCGTTTCCTGCGCGGCAAAGGGCATGTTGCGGTTCACCGGCTGCCCGGCGGGCATGCGGGGGCCCGCGCCCCCGCGCGGCATAACGGTGCGCTTGCCGGAAACCGGCTTGGACACCGGCCTACTCAGGGTACTGACCAGATTCTGCTTCGGTTCCGCCGGCTGCATGGCCGGCTGCGGGTTCTCCATGGGCGGCAGCGGAGGCTGGGCTCCGCCCTTGACTATTCCCTCGTATCCGGGCATTGCGGCGGGCGCTCCCCGCCTGGTGAAGGCCTCGCGCGCGGAAGCTTCGTTCTGCGCCAGGGCGCGCGCGCTGTCCAGGGCGGCCATGACGGCGGGATCCGGCGTTTCCTCCGCCGGTTCGGCCGCGGCCGGAACGGCTTCGGGCTGCACGGCCTCGCTGTAGAGGGCTTCGGGCTTGGCGGCCGGAGCTTCAGGGGCCTGGGCGACCTCGACCGGGGCCGTCTTCATCAGGGGCGCGGGACTGATGTCGGCCGCGAAGGGCGAGGGCTGCCCGGCGGCGGCCGCCGCGGCCGCCGTGCTCTTGCCGGCGGCCTGAAGGTTCTGCGAAAGCTGTTCGTACATCATGTCCGCCAGACCTATGCCGCCGGCCGAGGCCATGCTCTTGGCCAATTCCTGGTCGTACATGCCCTGCCAGAACTTTTCCTCACGGCCCTTGAGCATGCCGCCGTCGGGGACGGTGGCGCGCATCTGTTCCCACATCTTCTGGATAAAGATGGACTCAAAGCCCTCGCAGGATTCGCGCAGCTTTTTCTCCTTGTCCACCGGCACGGAAAGGTTTTTTTTCACCGCCTCCATCTTGAAGGCGTATTCGCGCATTTCCCGGGAGGAATTTCTCGCCTTGGAAAGCTGCAGTGCGTCCTGTCCGTTCATGATACACCTCTGAACATGCTGTAACTATATGATTTCCAATTCGGCATAGAGCGCGCCCGAAGCCTTGAGCGCCCGCAGGATGGAGATGAGATCGCGCGGGGTCGCGCCCACGGAATTCAGGCCGTCCACCAGCTCCTGCAACGTGGCGCCTTCCATCATGATCAGGCGGCGCTGCTCCTCGCTCGTGCCTATATCGGTGCTGGGCGTGACCACGGTGCGGCCCTGACTGAAGGGGCCGGGCTGGGAAACCTGCCGGTTCTCCTGCACGGTGATCTGCAGGTTGCCGTGCGCCACGGCCGCTCGGGAAACGCGCACGTCGCGCCCCAGCACCACGGTGCCGGTCTTTTCGTCCACCACGACCTTGGCGGCCACGTCGGGCGCTATTTCCAGATTCTCCACCGAGGCCATGAGCGGCACGAGGTTGCCCTTATATTGCGGCGGAACGGCCATCTGCACGGTGGTCGCGTCCGTGGCGCGGGCATACTGTCCGCCCATGGTGGAATTGAGGCGTTCGGCTATCTGCTGGGCTGTGGAAAAGTCCGCCAGGGAAAGGTGCAGGCTCAAGCTGTCCTGGTCGTTGAATTTAAAAGGAATGCCGCGCTCGATGATGCCGCCGCCGGGGATGGAGCCCACGGTGCTGACGTTCTTCTGGGTGCTCGCGGCCTGTCCTGTGGCGGAATAGCCGCCGATGGCCAACGCCCCCTGGGCGAGCGCATAAATCTTGCCGTCCACGCCCTTGAGCGGAGTCTGGATGAGCACGCCGCCCTGCAGACTCGTGGCGTCGCCCAGCGAAGAGACGGTAACGTCCATGCGTGAGCCGGGCCGCGAGGAAATAGGCATCTTGGCCGTCACGATGACGGAAGCCACGTTCTTGGGCCTGTACTTGGCGGGGTCGATGGAGATGCCCATGCGGTCGAGCATGTTGACCATGGAACTGACCGTGAAGACCGAATCCTTCTTGTCCCCCGTGCCGTTCAGACCGATGACCAGGCCGTAGCCGACAAGCTGGTTGTCGCGCACGCCGGAAAAGGTGGCGATGTCCTTGATGCGCACGGCATGGGCCGGCAAGGCCGCCGCAAGCAGCAGCAGGGCGAGGCCGAGGCCGGCGAAGCGGGCTTTGGAGTTTTGGGGGAACATGCTCATACTCCTTGCAACGTGCTCTTCAATCTCATGAATGCATTGCATTTTGTGTTCCATCACGCTTCAAATGAGGATTTTTGTTCTCCACCGAGGAAGGCGAGCTTTTTATGAAGGGAATGGACTCTTCCGTCCATGACCGGAATAAAAAGCGATGCCTGACAAAGGTGGAGGGCAAAAAGACCATTTGAAGAACTTAAAACGGCCATATGTTGTCCATAAGGCGCGTGAACCAGCCCGGCTTCTGCTTGTCCGCAAGCACGCCCTTGCCGTAGTAGGAGATGCTGGCGTCGGCCACCTGGGTGGAAAGCACGCTGTTGTCGGCCGAAACGTCCTTGCTGCGGATAACACCGGTAAGCACCATATATTCGGTTTCCTCGTTCACGCGTGTTTCGCGCGCGCCTTCGATCTGCAGCAGGCCGCCGGGCAGCACGCGGGTGACGCGCGCGGCCATCGAGGTTTTGACATAGTTTTCACGCTTGGTTTCGCCCGTGGCCGTGAGATTGCTGACGCTCTTGGTGTCCAGCGCCAGATTCTTGTAGGCCGGATCCACCGGGGCCTTGCCCACGTTGGGCAGTTGCAGCGAGGGATCGACCGGCACGATGCTGACGGTGTTCTGCCCGAAGAAAGCCCCCACGCCGTAGTTGTTGCCGCTGTTTTTCTTGGCGGTGGTGTCGGCCTTGGTTTTCGACGCGGTGTTCTCCACAATCTTGACCACAACCAGATCCCCCACGCGGCGGGCGCGGCTGTCGGCAAAAAGATGGTCGGCCTCGGCCTCGTTGAAGAGCGAGCCTGGGTTGCTCGCCCGCTCGGCTTCGGTGTCGTGGTAGGCCTGGGCCGGAACGGCCTGAGGCACGGTGCCGGGATGTTTTTTGGATCCGTTGCAGCCGCAGAGCAGGCAGACGGCGCATCCCAGAACAAAAGCGGAGCGGAGGGTATTCATAGCGGTCTCCATAGATAACATTCTTGTATTGCAGATCATTTCGCCATGACGGTGTTGTTGTCGCGCACCACGCCGAAGACCTGCTTTTTGCTTTGCAAATTGCGCACCGCAATCACGGCTCCCGGCTCGGCGTCGGCCAGCGCTTCGGCCTGAACAGTCAGGCGCAGATTGCCTTTTTCGTAGATCAGCGTGACGATGCTGCCCTTGCGCACCATGGCCTGCGCCATGAGATCGCCCTGAAAGACGGGCTGGCCCACGCCTATGGAACGCTGCACCTGCCAGGGGCCGCCGCGTCCGTCCCAGGGAATATCCCGCATCTGCGCGGCGTTCATGCGGATAAAAGTCACGGAGTCCGGGCCCAGGGCATCGCCCCTGTTCAGCACTCTGGCGGCGCAGGGCACTTCCATCCACAGATTCAAAAAACCGCTCGCAGCCACGCGGCGCAGCACGGCGCCGTCCATCTCCCGCACCACGAAACGCAGCGCAAGCCTGCCCGGCGCGAGTTTGACGGGCTCCAGCTCCACCTTCTGCTGGGGATGCGCCAGAAAGATATACGGAGGCAGGCGCAGATCCTGGAGTTCGGCCGTGCCCGGCAGGGCGTTCATCGCTTCCGTCAGGTTTTTGACCACCAGCGCGTGCAGTTCCTCTTCCCGCAACACCACCCCGCCGCGCTGGATAACCAGGGAGTTCGGCAGAATGCAGCGGTCGGCCGTCGCGCCCAGCACTTCGCGCAGGGCCTGGGCAAGGCGGGCCTTGTTGATCTGCATGGGCTTGCCGGCTTCTTCGGGAGCGGGCCACAGGGGTTGGGCCGCGAGCCTGCGCCATTCCTCCGGCGGCATGGCGCCGAGGGGGTCGGCGATGTCGCCGAGCGTCACCATGCGATCGGGCGCAACCGTGGCCTCGCGCACGCGCAGCCGCCAGCCGTCCGGTTCCGCCTGCGCGCTTTGGGCCGCCACGCCGCCGGCCGTCATATAGCGCGTGCCGGCCACGCCGGGCGGCATGGGCGAAGGCGGGCTTTTCATGCGCGGCAGTTCCGCGTGCGGCGGAGTGCTGCCGGGCAGCACCACCTGCGCGGCAAAAGCGCCGGAGGCGAAGAAAAGCAGGAGGAGGCAAAGCCCCGCGATACGCGCGAACATCATGCTGCCGCCGTTAACTCCGCTTGAGCTGCACGGCGATGCCGAGCATGGAGTCGGAGGTTTGAATGGCCTTGGAGTTCACTTCGTAGGCGCGCTGGCCCACGATCATGTTCACCATTTCGTCCACCACCTCGACGTTGGACATTTCCAGAAAGCCCTGGGCCAGAGTGCCGAAGTTGGTGTCTCCGGGCACGCCTTCCTGTTCCGCCCCGGAAGCCTGGGTTGTGGAATAGAGATTGTTGCCGCGCGCTTCGAGACCGGCCGGATTGATGAAGTTGTAGAGCGGAATTTCGGCGGCCGCGATTTCCTGGCCCTGGTTGTCGAGGGCCGCGATGTGCCCCCTGGCCGAGATGGAGATGCTTTTCGTCTCCGGCGGCACGGTGAACTCGGGCTGGAGGATGTAACCGTTGGCCGTGACCACGGTGCCGTCCTGGGTGAGTTTGAAGGCCCCGGCCCTGGTGTAGAACAGTTCGCCGTTCACATCGACCTGGAAGAAGCCGTCGCCCTGGATGGCCACGTCGAGCGGGTTGCTGGTGTTCTGGAAATCGCCCTGGCCGAAAAACTTGTGCACGGCCGTGGGGCGCACGCCCAAACCCACCTGAATGCCCACGGGCAGGCGTCTGTCGCCCTCGGTGATGGAGCCGGCGATCTTCATGTTCTGGTACATGAGATCCTCAAACTCGGCCCGCCCCTTTTTAAAGCCCGTGGTGTTGACGTTGGCGAGGTTGTGGGAAATGACGTCGACATTGAGCTGCTGGGCTATCATGCCCGAAGCCGCTGTCCAGAGTGACCGCATCATAATGGATTGCTCCCGCTGTTACGCGACAGGCGCCGCTGTTGCGCCCGCCGCCTTGGCTGTTTTTTTGTTGTATCGCGGCGCGCTAACTGCGTCTGGCGACCTTGCTGAGCGCTTCCCTGTCAAGGGAATCCGAGCTCTGCATGACCTTCTGATACGCTTCAAAAAGCCGCTGCACCTCGATCATGTTCACCATCTCGGAAACCACCTCCACATTGGCCTTTTCCATATAGCCCTGCGCCACTCTGGCTTCGTTGGGCTCTATGGGACGCTCTTGGGCGCTGGAATCCTTGCGCAGCCGGTACATGTTCTGCCCCTGCTTCTCCAGGGCCTTCAAATCGGTAACCGTGACCAGCGAGAACGCGCCGACCAGGGCGTCGTCCGCGAACACCTGCCCGTCTTCGGAAATATGCACATGGCGCGTGCCCGGCGGAATCACGATGTTGCCGGCCGCGCCCTGCACGGGATAGCCGCGCGGCGTGACCACCGTGCCATCGGCCGAGAGCAGAAAGCCCCCCTGCCGGCTCAAGAAATCGCCTTCCGGCGTCGAGAATTTGAAAAAGGCGTCCCCGGCCAGGGCCACGTCGAGCGGGTTGCCGGTAAAATAGAGCGACCCCTGGGAAAAATCGGTATAGGACACGGCCATGCGCGGCCGGGCCACGTTTTTCGGTTCCGGGAACAGGGGTTTGGAGCGGCAGGTCATGAGCGGCTCGCGGATCTCGTCGTGCGCGTAATAGGACATGGTGTCCTTGAACGCCACGGTATCCCGCTTGTAGCCGTGCGTATTCACGTTCGCCAGATTATTGGCGATGCTGTTCATGCGGTGTTCGGTGGTCAGGGCTCCGAAAAGTCCTGAAAATACTCCGTCTTGCATAATTCCTCCTCAGCGGCGGCCTCAAGCCGTGGACCGCGCTGCCGGGAACCATGCAAAGAGCGGGCCGGCGGCCCGCTCCCCTTATTTAGAGCTTGCCCGTAAATAAGTGGAGCGTGAGCCGAGGACGAGGAAAAGCCCTTTTTTGCGGAGGGAGTGTACTCTTATCGTACTTGACCGGAGCAAAAAAGGGCTTTGACGAAGTAATCGGCCACGAAACGCTTGTTTATGGACAAGCTCTTATTCGCCGCCGAGGAGCAAGGCAAGCAACGGCGTCAAATTCCAGAGCAGAATGCCGAGCTTGTAGATGCCCATGCCGCTGTAGTGCAGCGCGTTGAACAGCTCGCGCGACATGGCGAACCAGCGCGTGTGCAGCGCGTACAGCCGATCCCGCGCCAGGATGAAGACCAGAAACCAGACGCAGAGTATGAGGTAGTTGATCGCGAGGCTCCAGAGCAGATAACTCTTCACGGGCAAAGCCTGCATGGCGTTCCTCCTTCATGCCCCGACAAACGGGAAGATGTACATAATATCCTCTATTTCAGCGCGGCTGTCCACAGGAAGCGCGCCGACGCCGGCGCGCCGGCGGGCTTGCGCGCCGGCGACGCGGGGGCTATTCTGAAAAATACTCTGCGACACCTCAACGCGAGGACTCGATCATGAAGGCGAATATCGCAAAATGGGTACCGGGCGTGCTGCTGTGCCTGTGCGTGTTCATGACGGCCCGGGAAGGACGGACTTCGGAAATGCAGATATCGGAACAGAAAACCGCAACCCTCATCAACGAAATGTGGCAGGCCGCCCCCGGCCGCGAAAGCACGATCATCCGCAGCCTGCGCGACATTATCGCCGTGCCCAACCTTTCTCCGGCCTTTGTCCGGGGCGACGCATGGCTGCCGGAAACCGAAACGATGGTCGCCCTGCTTGTTTCCTCGGTCGAAGCGCTGAAAAAGGAATGGGCGGGCCGCTGCAGGACGGACGACATCACGTTGCGCGTCTACGGCGGCAAGGATGCTCCTGTGGGGGGCAAGCTCCTCACTCCCGTCCTGCTGGTCGAAGTTCCCGCCTTTGCCGGCGCGGGCGCGGCTCCGGCCCGCAAAGACTCCGTGCTGCTCTACGGGCACATGGACAAACAGCCGCCCGGCACGGGCTGGCAGCCCGATCTCCCGCCCTACAACGCCGTGATCAAAGATGAAAAAATGTACGGGCGCGGCGGCGCGGACGACGGCTGGGCGCTCTTCGGCGCCTTGAGTCCGCTTTTCGCCCTGCGCGCCCAAAATATCCCGCATGCGCGTTGCGTCATCCTGATCGAAAGCGCGGAGGAATCAAGCAGCAGGGATCTGCCGTATTACATGGACACACTGCGCGCCGAACTGGGCGATCTTTCCCTGATCGTCTGCCTGGATTCCGGCGCGGGCGACTATAAACGGCTGTGGCTCACCAGTTCGCTGAGGGGTCTGCTCAACGGCGTGCTGCGCGTGGACGTGCTTGAGGAAGGCATGCACTCCGGCGACGCCTCCGGCGTCGTGCCCGAACCCTTCCGCATCCTGCGCATGCTGCTTTCCCGCCTTGAGGACGAAAATACAGGCGTGCTGCGCCTGCCCGAACTCTCCATTCCCCTCTCGCCGAGCCAGAACCGGCAGGCCGAAGAAGTCGCCGCCGTCAGCGGAAAAAGGCTCTACTCCCGCTTTCCTTTTGTGGATAACGCCACGCGCCCGATGGATTCCAATCTTGCCCAGCTTGTGCTCAACCGCAGCCTGCGCCCCACGCTTACCGTTACAGGCATGGAGGGTCTCCCCCTCCCCGCTCAGGCAGGCAACGTGCTGCAACCGTCTGTTCAGGCAAAGCTTTCCCTGCGCCTGCCGCCCGGCGTAAGCACAGAAAAGGCCGCGGCCGCCGTAAAAACCCTTTTGGAAAGCGACCCGCCGTACAATGCCCGCGTCAGCTTCAACTTTATAGGCGGCATGAGCGGCTGGGCCGCGCCCGAAAGCGCTCCCTGGCTGAAACGGGCAGTGGATAACGCCTCCCGCGCCTATTTCGGCGAAAAAGTCCTCTTTCTGGGAGAAGGTGGTTCCATCGGCTTCATGAATATCTTGAGCGAAAAATACCCCAAGGCCCAATTTGTCGTCACCGGTGTGCTCGGCCCGGGCGCCAACGCCCACGGCCCCAACGAGGCGCTCGATCTGCCCACGGCCCGGCGCATCGCCATGTGCGTCGCTCATATCCTCGCCGCGCACCGGGCCGCCGACATGTGGTAAATGGTGTAAGGAAAAATTTTACGGGGAAGGAAGCAAAAAATGCCTCTTCCCCGTAATTTTTTTTGGCGCGGACAGGTTGCGCGCCGGCAAGCGGACGGCTTATTGCCGCGGCTCTGACGCGGCCGGGCTGAAGCCTTTTTCCTGCACAAGCAGATCCAGCGGCATCAGGCAGAGCGCGAGCAGTTCCAGCGGAATCTCTTCCGCGGCCGCGCGCAGATCGGGCACCGGCAGATAGCGCAGGCAGGTTGCGCAGCCTTCAACGCGGGCCTGCGGGTCGCCTTCAAAAAAGAACAGTTCCAGCTTTTCCGGGCGTTCTTCCCCGCAAACCGGGCAGCTCGTGCGCGAAAAACGCCATTCGTGCCCGCACAGGGAGCACTGAAGAAAACGCCGGCCCTCCTTGTCCTTCAGACAGGCGGCGTGCGGCATGCTGCCGCAGATCGGGCACCAGCCCTTGTCCCAGGAAAGAAGATGCGCGGCGGCGGCCTTGGCCACACGCAGGGCGGCGGCCCGGGCGAGCTGCGTGCCGAACAGCGCGGCCGCGTCTTTGTCCAATCCGCGCGTTTTGGCCCAATACGGCATTCTGTGCGCCTTGCCCGTCAACGGAAGCGCAATAAGCTTTCGGCAATCCCCGCGTTCTTTTTTCAGAAATTTTCCCAGCTCCGCCAATTCTTTTCTGCGTTGCGGCACGGCCTTGGCAAGCTGTTTCACCGCGCCGGGCGCGGCGTCGAGAAAGGCTTCGTCCAGATAGACGCCGAGGGTCGCGGTTTCCGGCCGCAACCAGGCCTTGCCCTGAAGAAAGCTGTTGCTCTCAAGCGGCGGCAGGACGGGGGGCGGCAGGGATCCCGCAAGCGAGCGCTGCGCTTCGAGCAGAGGCGTAAAAGTTTTGAGCAGTTCCGCGCAGTGGGGATATTTTTCGGCCAGGAACTCGGCGGCGTGGGAAAGCTGCACGCGGAACCTCCGTGGTGCGTTTTTGCGGGGGGAGGCAACGCCTCCCCCTTCGATTCAGGAATTATTCCTCAGCGAACTTGTGGTACTTTTTCGGATCGTCCGTGACGATATAAATCACGCGCACCGTATCCGAGTTGATGGCCTTGGCCTTGGGGTAGCTCTTTTTCAGTTCCGCGACGCGCTGTTTGACCGCGTCGAGAATCGCGGCCCGCTCGCCGAACTGTATGGCGCCCGTCGGGCAGGAGAGCACGCAGGCGGGTTTCAGGCCGTTCCGCACGCGATCGAGGCACATGGTGCACTTGACCGCGGCCTTGGTTTGCGGGTTGCGGCGGGGCACGTCGTACGGGCAGGAGTCTTTGGCCATATCAAAGTCAAAGTCCTTGCCGCTTGTCGCCGGGGTGTAAATGACCGCCCCGGTGGGTTCGTCGATGACGATTTCGTTGTTGTTGCTCGCTATCTGGCAGGGAGGCTGCACGCAGTGCCGGCACATGTCGGAAAAGAAGTACCAGTACGGCTTGCGGCTTTTTTCATCCACGCCTTCCGCAAAACGCACAACTTTATAGGTTTCGGGCGAAAAGTCCGGAGGGTTCTGATACGTTCCGGTCTGTTTCGTTTCTGTGCCCGGCAGTTGGTTCCACTGCTTGCAGGCGACCTGACAACCCCGGCAGGCGGTACAGCGCGAGGTATCCACAAGGATCGATTTGCCTTCGCTCATGGCTTACCCCCTAGGCCTTTGCGATGTTGACCATAAAGGCCTTGTATTCCGGCGTGCCGGCGTTCCCGTCCCCCACAAAGGGGGTGAGCAGGTTGGCCGTATCGCCGCAGTTCTTGGGGAACAGCCAGCCGTAGTTGTAGGTCATGCCGATCTGGTGCACGGTTTTGCCGTCGATCTTGAACGGCCTGAAGCGCGGGGTCACCATGGCCACCGCCTCCACCTTGCCGCGCGCGGATTCGATGCGGATTTTCTCGCCGTTCTTGATGCCCTTTGCCTCGGCCAGCTCGGTGGAAAGCTCCACGTAGGCCTGGGGCATGGCTTCGGTCAGCCAGCTCTGCCAGCGGGTGATCGCGCCGGTGCACCAGTGCTCGGTGGCCGAATAGGTCGTCATGACGATCGGGAACTTGGGATCCGCGTTGGCCACGGCGTCCTTGTCGCTTTTGAAGACCGTGATGATCGGGCTGTTGTGCTGTTTGGACATGAGGTTCTGCTTGAGCGGACTTTCCAGCGGCTCATAGTGCTCGGGCAGCGGCCCGTCGCCCAGACCGGGGCCGTAGAGGGAGCTGACGCCGTCCGGCTTCATGATGAAGGGCAGCTTGCCGCCTTCCATGCCCATGGGCGGCCAGGGGCCGTCGGGCACGTCGCCCACCCATTTGCCGTCCTTCCACTGCAGCAGGGCGCGGGCCGGGTTGTAGGGATTGCCCTTCTGATCCACCGAGGCCCGGTTGTACACGATGCGGCGGTTGACCGGCCAGGCGAACGACCAGTTCGGATACAGGCCGAGGCCGGTCGGGTCTTCCTTGCCCCGGCGATCCATGAGGTTTTTGCCCTCAAGGTTGAAGCTGCCGCAGCAGAGCCAGTTGCCGGAGGAAGTGGAGCCGTCGGCCTGCAGCAGGCCGAAGCCCGGCACGGTCTGGCCCTTTTTGTAGGCCACGCCGTTGATGGTGACGTCTTTTTCAAACTCGCCGTTGACGCGGCGGGCCACCTTGCCGGCGTCGAACTCGCCCTTGCCGTCGCCGTAGTCGTAGCGCAGGTTGACGATGGGTTCGGGGAAGGCGCCGCCCTGCTCCTTATAGAGCTTTTGCAGGCGTTCCATCAGGCGGAACATGATCGCGCCGGTGGAAAGGCAGTCGCCCGGCGCGTTCGTCGCCTTGTGCAGCCACTGCATCCAGCGGCCGGAGTTGGCCTGGCTGCCTTCTTTTTCGATGTTGGCGGAAGCCGGCAGCAGGAAGCATTCGGTTTTCACGTTCTTGGGGTCAAGGCCGGGGCCTTTCCAGAACGAGGCGGATTCGTTGTCGAAAATGTTGACATGCACCATCCAGTCCAGTTTGGTCATGGCGGCGCGCACTTTATTACTGTTGGGCAGGCTGCCGCAGGGGTTCTGGCCTATGCAGAAATAGCCCTTGATCTTGCCGGCGTACATGGCGTCGATCATGTGCAGCACGTCGCAGTTCTGCCCGTCGTCCACCTTGGGCAGCCAGGCGTAGCCCTGATCGTTGGCGTCGTTCGCCGCGTCGCCCCACCAGCTTTTCAGCAGGCTGCGCACGTATTTCGGCGTATTGCTCCACCAGTTGACGGACATGGGATCGTTCGTCGTGGGCGTGGCCGCCTTGACGTAGGCGTCCAACGTGGTTCTGCCCGAACGGGGCACCGGCAGATAGCCCGGCAGGTAGTGATAGAGGATGGCGTGGTCGGTCGAGCCCTGCACGTTGGGCTCGCCGCGCAGGGCGTTGACCCCGCCGCCGCAGATGCCGATGTTGCCGAGCAGAAGCTGCATGACGCAGAGCGAGCGGATCTTCTGCACGCCGATGGTGCTCTGGGTCTGCCCCAGAGCGTACATGACCGTGCCCGCGCGATCCTTCGTGCCCGTGGAGGCGTAGAGATCGTAGACCGCGATCAGGTCTTCCCTGCTCGTGCCGGTGATGGCCGAAACTTTGTCCAGGGTGTAGCGGCTGTAGTGCTGTTTGAGCACGTTGAGCACGCAGCGGGGGTGTTTCAGCGTCATGTCGCGCTTGGGCAGGCCCTTTTCGTCCTTTTCCAGGGCCCAGCTCGCCTTGTCGTACGCGCGCTTTTTCGGATCGTAGCCGGAGAAGAGCCCGTCCTTGAAGCTGTACTTCTCGTTCACGATGAACGAGGCGTTGGTGTAATTGAGAACGTAATCCTCAAAATATTTTTTCTTTTCAATGATATAATAGATCATACCGCCGACGAAGGCGATGTCCGTGCCCGAGCGCAGAGGCACGTAGAGATCGGCGTGGGCCGAGGTGCGCGTAAATCGCGGGTCGACATGGATGAGCTTGCCGCCCTTTTCTTTGGACTTCATCACCCATTTGAAGGAAATGGGATGGTTTTCGGCAGCGTTGCTGCCCTGAATGAGAATTACATCACTGTGCTGAATGTCAATCCCGTGATTCGTCATGCAACCGCGTCCGAACGACTCTGCCAGAGCCGGTACAGTGGGGCCGTGTCAGACCCGGGCCTGGTGATCTATGTAGGTAAGACCCACCGCCCTTGCCCATTGCGCCGTGGCCCAGCATTCCTCGCTCAGCACGTTGGAGCTGCCCATAAGCGACATGCTCTCGAGCCGGTTGACGGTTTCGCCTTTGGCGTTGGTTTTGATGAAGGATGTGTCGCGTTCTTTCTTGATCAGCTCGGCGATGCGGTTGATCGCGAAATTCCAGTCCTTGGCTTCCCATTTGTCGCTGCCCGGCGCGCGGTACAGCACCTTGGTCAGGCGGTGCTCGTTGGCGGCCGAAACCTGGAAGAGCCCGGCTCCCTTGGCGCAGAGCGAGCCTTCGTTGATGGGATGCTCGGGGTCGCCCTCGATGTTGATGATTTTGCCGCTCGCGGCGTCGGTGCTGCAGATAAGCCCGCAGCCGACGGAGCAGTAACAGCATATAGTGGTGGATTGTTTGGCGCTTTTCAGGGCGTCTATGCGCTTCATGTCAAGCGCATAGGCCTGCACCGGTCCAAGGCCGAGCCCCAGGCCGGAAAGCGCCAGTCCCGCCCCGAGGCAGCAGGACATCTTGAGGAAGGCGCGTCGTTTCATAAAGCCTCCTGGATGCAAAGAAAATATAATGGGATACGCGACGGTTGCGTCGCATATATGTCAATGGAAGCATAATTAACCCGGCGCGTCAAGAGGGGCAAAAGAATTTGAGCGTTCAGTCAACACTGATGGCAAAGCCCGCAAGGCGTGTTTCGGCATGAAACGGGGAGGCGGACGAAAAAAACCCCGGAACGCGCGGGGCGTTCCGGGGTTTGTGTTGTGAATCCGGCCGGGGCGTTCGGCTTTCGGCTTGAAAGGCGGATCGCCGAACCCCGACCGGGAGAGGAGGTCAGGCTCTGTGCTGCACTCCCAGCAGTTTGGCGAACATGTTCCGCCGGCTCATGGGCCGCACGTCGTTTTCGGCCACGGCCTTGGGGTGGTAGGTTTTGGGGTCTTCCTGGAAGAGGTAGAGCACGCGCACGCTGTCGTCGTCGCCGATAACGGCCTTGGGATGCGTTTTCTTCACTTCCGCCAGGCGGGCCTTGGCCAGTTTCATCATTTCCGCCTCGTCGCCGAAGTGCATGCAGCCGGTGGAGCAGACAAGCACGCAGGCGGGCAGTTTGCCGTCGCGCACGCGGTCTATGCACATGTCGCACTTGGAGAGCAGTTTGCCGTCTTTCTGCTGCCGGGGGATGTCATAGGGGCAGGCCACGCGCACGCCCTCACCGTCCACGTCTTTCGTAAGTTCGGTGAAGATCACCGCGCCGGTGGCCTCGTCCTGAAGCACGGCGCCCTCTTTGTCCACGTCCGCCTGGCCTTTGCAGGGCGGCTCCACGCAGTGCCGGCACTGCTCGGGAAAGAAGAGCCACTCCATGTTTCCGGGCGTGCCCTTTTCGATGAAGTGCACGGTTTTCAGGGTGATGAACGAAAGATCCGGCGGATTGGTGTGCGAACCCGTGTTGCGGGTTTTTTCCGCCGGCAGGTCTTTCCACTGCTTGCAGGCGATCTGGCAGCCCCGGCAGGCGGTGCAGCGCGTCAGGTCGATGAAGAACATTTTAGCCATATGAGCTCCTATGCCTTCTCTATGTTGACCATGAAGGCCTTGGTCTCGGGGATGCCGGTATTGGGATCGCCGGCCGCGGCGGTGAGCAGGTTGGCGCTGTCGCCGGCGTCCTTGGGCACAAGCCAGCCGTAGTGCCAGGGCACGCCCACCGTGTGGAGGAGCTTGCCGTTGGCCTTCAGCGGCTGCATGCGGTCGGTGACGACGGCCACGGCGGTCACCGCGCCCCGTATGCTGCTGACCTTGACCATGTCGCCGTTCTTGATGCCCTTGGCCTTGGCCAGCATGGGATCAAGCTCGGCAAAGAGCTGGGGCTCGGCTTCAATCAGCCAGCCGCAGCGCCGGGTCATAAGGCCGGTCTGCCAGTGTTCGGTCACGCGATAGGTGGTGCCGATGTAAGGGAACTTGGGATCGGCCGGGGCCAGTTTTTCGTTTTCCGACGTATAGGCCGTCGGGCTGGTGTTCTGTTTGGAGAAGCCGTGCTGCTTGAAGGGCGACTCCAGCGGTTCGTAGTATTCGGGGAAGGGCCCGTCCTCGCGGCCGGGGCCGTACAACGCGCCGAAGCCGTGCACCTGCATGATGAAGGGGTGCTTGGTTCCGGGATCGCCGCCGCCGTCCACCACGTCGCCCACCCACTTGCCGTCCTTCCATTGGATGACGGCCTTGGCCGGGTTCCAGGGCTTGCCGGTTTTGTCCACGGAAGCGCGGTTGTAAATAACGCGCCTGTTGAGCGGCCAGGCGAACGACCAGTTGGGGAACAGGCCTATGCGCTCCTGTTCCGGGGTCTGGGTTTTGTCGCGCCGGGCCATCATGTTGCCCTTGTCCGTCCAGGAGCCGGCGTGCAGCCAGTTGCCGCTCGCCGTCGCGCCGTCGGCGGTGAGAAGCGCGAACGAAGGCACCTGTTGCCCCTTGACGAACTTCTGCCCGCCCACTTCCACGTCGCGGGTAAAATAGCCGTTGAGGATTTTGGCGACCTTGGAGGGCGAAAATTCGTGCCCTTCCATCCAGTCTTCCATGCCCAGCTTGAGCACGGGATCGGGGAACGCGCCGCCGTCCTTTTTGTAGAGGCCGCGGATCTTTTCCATCATCTCCACGATGATGTCGCCGTCGGGCTTGGTCTGCCCCCAGGGCTTGGGACCCCGGTAGCGCCATTGCATCCAGCGGCCGGAGTTGGCGATCGAGCCTTCCTTTTCAATGGAGGTGCAGCAGGGCAGGAAGAAGACTTCCGTGGGGATGCTCTTGGGATCCATGCCCGGCCCGCGCCAGAAGGAAGCGGTTTCGTTGTCGAAGAGGTTGACGTTGACCAGCCAGTCCAGTTTGCCCATGGCCTTGCGGTTTTTGCCGGCGTTGGCGCCGCCGCAGGCCGGGTTCATGCCCCAGGCGAAAAGGCCCTTGATCTGCCCCTTGGTCATGTAATCAAAGATGGACATCCAGAAATAGTCCGTGCCCTTCTTGCCGGCGTCCAGGCGCGGCATAAGCCCGAAGGCTTCGGCCGGATCCAGGGAAGGATACATGGCCTTGAGCATGGAAGCCACGTACTTGGGCCGGTTCTGCCACCAGTTCACGCTCATGGGGTCGTTGGACTTGGGCGTGGTGGCCGCGTTGTAGGCCGCGAGATCGACGTGCCTGCTGTTGGGCACGGTCAGATAGCCCGGCCAGCTTGTGGAAAGCAGGCCCTGGTCGGTCGAGCCCTGGACGTTGGATTCGCCGCGCAGGGCGTTGACCCCGCCGCCGGCCACGCCGATGTTGCCCAGCAGCAACTGCACCATGGACATACAGCGTATGTTCTGCACGCCCACGCTTTTCTGCGTCCAGCCCATGGCGTACATGATGGTGCCGGCCTTGTCGGGTTTGCCGGTGGCGGCATACGTTTTGTACACCGCGAGCAGGTCTTTTTCCGGCGTGCCCGTGGCCTCGATCACCTTGGAGATGCTGTAGCGTTCATAGTGCTTTTCCAGCAGCTTCATGACGCAGCGGGGGTGGTTGAAGCTCGGGTCGCGTTTGGGCACGCCTTTTTCATCAAGCTCGAAGGCCCAGTTGCTTTTGTCGTAACTTTTCGTCTTGGGATTGAAGCCGGAGAACAGGCCGTCCTTGAACGCGAATTTTTCGCCGACGATGAGCGAGGCGTTGGTGTACTCGCGCACATAGTCCGCGAAATAGAGCTTGTTCTTGAGAATGTAATTGATGAGCCCGCCGAGGAAGGCGATGTCCGAGCCCACGCGCAGGGGCGCGTAGATGTCGCACTTGGAGGAGGTGCGCGTGAAGCGCGGGTCGACATGGATGAGGGTGGCGCCCTTTTCCTGGGCCCGGTGCGCCCACTTGAAGGAAATGGGATGGTTTTCGGCAGCGTTGCTGCCCATGATCAGAATGCAGTCACTGTTCGCCAGATCGTTCCAGTGATTGGTCATCGCGCCGCGTCCGAACGACTCTGCCAGAGCCGCCACAGTGGGGCTGTGTCAGAGCCGCGCCTGGTGTTCCACGTACACCAGGCCGAGGGAGCGCATCATGGACTGCAGCGCCCAGCACTCTTCGTTGTCCAGGGCGGCCGAGCCGAAGGACGCCATGTTCTCGACGCGGTTGACCGTTTCGCCCGCCGCGTTTTTCCCGACAAAGCCGGCGTCGCGGGTTTTCTTGACGCGGGCGGCGATCTGGCCCAGCGCCCAGTCCCATTCCACTTCCTTCCATTCCGTGCTGTTGGGTGCGCGGTAAAGGGGCTTGGGGGAGCGCTGATCGTTTTCCGTAAGCTGCTTGATGGACGCGCCCTTGGCGCAGAGCCCGCCCTCGTTGATGGGATGATCCGGATCGCCTTCCACGTTGACGGAGCGGCCGGTCATCTTGGGATTCTTCGACGGGTCGCCGGTGCTGACGATCAGCCCGCAGCCGACGGCGCAATAGCAACAGATGCTCGTCGTTTCCTTTGTCCATTGAAGCTTGGACTCAGAGGCATACGCCCGCGCGGGGGCAAGGCTGATGCCCAGACCGCCGAAGGCCGCGGCCGCCGCGGCACCGGCGCTGAGTTTCAGAAAGTCTCTGCGTGACTCTTTCATATATGCTCCTTGGAGCAGATTACATAGAGAATGGTTCACCCTGCATTCCGATTAGCATGCAGAACCATTCCGGTCAACAGTCCCGCACAAAATACACTGTTTCTTTCGCAGTGATATATGCTTATTTTTATATAATGGCTTTCCGCTGTCCATCTTCCATTATATCGATACATATAGTTGAATATATGAAAAGCATATATGAAAATTACGTACAATGCATATTTTCCATTCAACAACAGTTCGGTGTCGCGCCTGTTTCCATGGCACGTTCTCCTTTCCGGCTCTTTTCGCGGAAACCGCGTGAAATATCCGCTTTCCTGTGGAAACGCCGCTGTGAGAACAGTCATTTTTATGCTGGCAGAACAGCGCGCAAGGAAGTACACTGCCTTCCAATCACCACCACCACCCGGAGCGCGGCATGAAGTTCCCCCTGGCCGAAGAACGCAAACGCTTTGAAGACAAAATCGCGCAAATGCGCGGCCGGGCCTGGGTGCCCGAAGAATTGCTCGAACTGGTCGCACGGACCGGACGGGCGCAGTTGCAGGCCTGCGCCGCGGCCTTTGCCGCCGACTTTGCCCTGCCGGAAGACGCAACGGCTTCGGCTGAGGCCCATCGGCAGGGCGCGCCGCTCTTTCCGCCGGAATCCCTTCCCCTGCCGGGCAGGCGCGGCGCGCTGCTGTTCCGGAACATTCTCGATCTGCTGCGGGAACGCGACGGCGCGCTTGCGGCCGGGGCCGAAGCCGTTCACACGGCCCTGTGCCGCAAAAAAAACGCGCCGGGCGCCCTGCGCGCGGAACAAGCCTTTGAAGCCCTGTTGCACAACAACGAAGCCTTTTTTGCCCGGTGGGCGCACGAACTGCCCGACGCTCCGGCTCTGGTCCGCTTTCTTGCCGTCAGCGGGTTGACCCCGAGTTTTGCCCGCCTGCGGGCCGAGCTCGCGCCCCGGCTTCAAACCGACGCGGTCTGGCCGCACGGGCACTGTCCCCTGTGCGGCAGCCCTCCCCTGGCCGGCCGCCTGGCCGGCAAGGAAGGCGCGCGCCTGCACACCTGCTCCCTCTGCCGGCTGGAATACCGGGCACCGCGCATCGGCTGCCCCTTCTGCCTGGAGCAGAGCGGCGACAAGCTCGCCGTGTTTGCGGCCGACAACCAGCCCGGCTATGTCGCGCACGTCTGCCGCAGTTGCAACGGCTACATCAAGTTGGCGGACTTCCGCGAATATTCGGATCGCCTCTCTCTGCCCGTGCTGGACGATCTGGAATCCCTTCCCCTGGATCTTCTCGCCCGGCGGGAAGGTTTTGTACGCCTGACCGCATCGGCCTGGGGATTTTAAGGTGAACGGGCCGAACACCGCTCCCCTTCCCCTGCGCGCCCTGTGCGTTAAAAACGGGGTTGCGCGGGAAATAAACGAGGCCGCCGCGCGCGAAGTCCCTCTGACCGTGCGTTGGGGGGGCGGCGAAGCGCGGCTCTGGGCCTGGCCTCACGACCGCGAACGCCTCGCGGCCGGGCACGTGCTGCTCGATTGCCTGCACGACGCCGCGCCGGATGAACCTTCGCCGCGCGGCCTTCCTCCGGTTCTCGTGCACGGGGAAGAAGACGGCGCGTTGCGCGTGGAGCTTCTGCCCGCGCCGCCGCCTCCTCCGCCGGCGCCGCCCCCGCCGCCGCTGCACGCCGCCGAGCTCATCCACCGCATGGCCGCCTTCATTAAGCTGCCCGGCCTCTGGGACGACACGGGCTGTTATCACCGCGCCGCCCTGCTCGATCCGGACACGGGCCTGCTTGTCCATCTCGCCGAGGATATAGGCCGGCACAACTGCCTGGACAGACTGGCGGGCCACATCGCTCTCTCCGGCGGTTCGGCCCTCCTTGACCCGACGCGGCTCGCCCTGCTGGTGACGGCCCGCATCACCGCGAGCCTCTATTGCAAGGCCCGCCGCATCGGCCTGCGCACGCTGATCAGCCGCAGCGCCGTCACTTCCGCCTCCTTCGAGGCCGCCGGACGGCAGGGCGTTACCCTGGCCGGCTTCTGCCGGCCGGAAGAGAATCGCCTCACCGTCTTTGCCGACCCCGCCGGCAGGATAGTGCCGTGACGCCCAAGCGCAATCCCGGTGTCCCGGATGCGGCGCCTCCGGCATCAACGGGCGATATTGTCGGCGTGGTGCTCGCGGGCGGGCTTTCGCGCCGTATGGGCGCGCACAAGCCGTCTTTGCGGCTGTACGGGGAGGAACGGCCCGATCTGCTCACGCGCACGGTGGGGCTTTTGCGCGGAGTGTGCGGCGAAGTCTGGGTTTCCTGCCGCAAGGGGCAGCATATTCCCGGTTGCCGCTGCATATACGATGAAGAAGAAAACCTCGGCCCCATAGGCGGCATTCTGGCCGTGCTCGGCGCGCTGCCCCCCGGCAGGGCCGCGCTGGTGCTCTCCTGCGACCTGCCCTTCATGGACGCGCCCACCCTGCTGCGCCTGCTGCGCGCCAGGGCCGCAAACCCCGACCCGCGCAGACTCATGACGACCTTTCTCCAGGAAGAAACCGGATATATCGAGGCCTTGGTGGCCGTATACGAACAGGGAGCCCTGCCGTTCTTTCAACAGGCCGCCGCGGCGGGCACGCGGCAGATCAACCTCGTGCTCAACCCCGAACAGCGCCGCGATGTGCCCTATGCGCGGAACGAGGCCCTGCCTTTTTTCAACGTCAACTATCCCGCCGATCTGGAAACCGCCCGCCGGCTCATCGCGGCCCTGGGGCCGCAGGCTTCCGCAATGAAGTAAGCCCGGTTGGACACTGTCTGGCCGGGTCAAGCGCCGTGAAGACTCCTTGTCTTGCTTTTTATACGGCAATGCCGTATATGATTTTCATGTACTACGAGTTGATAGAACTTGCGCCCTTCGCAGCCGTGCGGGATGACGTATTCGAACAGGATGAATATCTTGAATTTCAGCTTTTCTTGTGCATACACCCTGAAGCGGGCGACATCATTCCCGGCACCGGCGGGTGCCGGAAGATACGGTGGAAAGCCCACGGCAAAGGCAAGCGGGGCGGAGCGCGCGTCATCTATTTTCTCCTGACGACTGACGGGCGGATTGTATTGGTCGCGGCTTACGGCAAAAACGAGCGGGAGGACGTGCCGCGCGGGTGGCTGCGCAAGCTCAAAGAGAGGTATGAAGATGAGTAGGGCCAAAGACGAAATCCGGCGCATGTTGGAAGCGCCGGACGGCATGCGGGCGGAGAGGAAGACGGTCTTTCTCCCTCAGGAGGACGGTTCGTTCATCCGCCGTGTTTCAGGTGCGGACGGCCGGCTGCTGTCGGAAGAGCGTATCTCCGGAGAACGCAGGTTGTCCATGGAAACGCGAGCCGTCACGGGCTTGTCTCAAGCAGGATTCGCGCAACTGCTGGGGATTTCCGTGCGTACCCTGCACGACTGGGAACAGGGCCGCAGAACGCCTTCAGGAGCAGCAAAAACCCTGCTGCACATTGTCGCCCGTCACCCTGAGGTGCTGCGCGATATGATGGAAGACCGCCGGGCAGTGCAACCGCACGATTGAAGCCCAAAGAAAAAAGCTCATAAATAACGCCGCATAAATTCCTTCTCCGCCTCCACCGTGCCGATGAGGATGATTTCATCCCCTTCCCCGATAACGGTTCCGGGATCCGGCGGCACGGCGGCCGGGCTGCCGGCGGCGCGCACGGCAATCACATTGCAGTCGGTGTCCCCGCGTATGCCGCTGTCGATCAGGCTTACCCCCACCAGCGAGGGCGGCGCGCCGATGCGGAAGATGTTGAGCCCTTCGGTGAGCATGAAGACCCGGCCGGGCCTGAGCAGATTGATCACCGTGGTGGCGGTCATGCCGTCCAGGGAAAGCACGAGGTTGGCTCCGGCGCTGTACAGCGAGGCCACGTTGCGGTCGAGCGTGGAGCGGCTGATGATCTGGATGTCCGGCCGCAGCTTGCGGCAGTAGATGGTGAGGTAGATGTTGAGATCGTCGTTGTGGGTGGTGACGATGACGGTTTCGGTCTCTTCTATGCCGGCCGCGCGCAGCACGGAAATATCCGCCGCGTTGCCGAGGATGTAGCGCTCGTCTCTCGGCGGGATCAGGGCCGCGCGCTGCTCCACCACACGGAAGGGTATTTTTCTGCGCTCCAGGGTTGCGGCGGCGGCCCTGCCCACGCTTCCGCCGCCGAGGATCAGCGCCGGGGGATGGGGACGATCGGGAGGAGCGCTGACGGCGCGGTCGTATTTCTCCAGCATGTCGGCCGTGCCGGCCAGCAGAAGCACCGCGCCTTCGTCGATAACCGTATCCGGCCGCGCGGCCATGTACTGGTTGCCCTGCCAGATGCCGGCCAGATTGAGGCCGAAGCGGCCGCGCAAATCGGCTTTCCGCAGACTTTTGCCGGCCAGAGGCGTGTTGTGGGCCGGGCTTTCCGCGATGCAAAAACCCTCGAAGCGGCCGATGATGTTCGAGCCGGAATCCGGGCTGAACACCCGCCTGGCCAGGGCCTCGCCCAGCATCTTCGAAAACTGGAACACGTGGTTGCAGCCGGCCAGGCGCAGGATGTCGGCCGAAACGTCGTTGTCCACGCCGGCCGCCAGCGGCACGCTCTGTGAATACTCGCGCACCGTGGCCGCGATGTTCGTATTTTTCAGGTCATCCTGCAGGGCCAGCACCAGGGCGGCGCGCTCCGCGCGCATCAGCTCGTAGGCAAGCGTGCTGTCCGGATCGCCCAGCACGACGTTGCAATGTTTGTCGAACAGATCCAGAGCGCGGCCCGCCTCGGCCACCAGCAGGGCATAAGGAATGCCGTATTCCCCGCAGCGCCGGGCTATGGTCAGGGCCGCGCTGTTCGTGCCCGCGATGATCATGTGCCCTTCGGCCGTTTTCGGCAGTTCGCGCGGGGTGGCGGCGTTGGTGCGCGCGTCGAGCCAGGGCGCGTACACGTAGCGGATGAAGGTGAACGGCAGCACCAGCATGAAGAGCAGCACGCCCGACAGCAGCACGACAACACTGAAGATCTTGCCGGAGTCGCTCGTGAAGGTGATGTCCCCGAAGCCCAGGGTGGACATGACGGTGAGCGTCCAGTACAGGCCGGTGATGGGCGAATACTGCCTGTCCTCCCACTCCATGAGATAGTGGAAGAGCACGCTGTAGACGAGGATGAGCACCAGCACGAAAAGCACGAAGCGCAGCACGAAGCGCATATTGCGCCTGTTGCTCTGCTGCCTCATGAAGAGAGGCAGTTGGGAGAAAATGAACTTCACGGCTACGTTGCCCTATGGCATTTTAGGCTTGAAGCAGTTGCGCAGAACCGGCAAAGCCCGCCGTGCGCCTGTTTCGCGGCGGTGATTTTCGAGGCAAATCCCCGCGGAACATTTACACTTTTTCAAAGCTGCGACGCTCCGGGTTGTTTCGGCGCATGAACTCCGTGTAATATTCCACATTTTCGCGCACCAGTTCGGGCGTATCCAGGCCGTAGGGGCAGCGCTCCCGGCATTCCCCGCATTGGATGCAGCTTTCGGCCGGGGCCAGCTTGGCCCGGCCTTCATCGTTGGTCGTCAACTCAAGGGGGGCGCGTCCGAGCAACAGCCGTACCCGCGCCACAAACGAAATTTCGATGCCCTGCGGGCAGGGCATGCAATACCCGCAGCCCCGGCAGAAGAAGGGGCCCAGTTCGGCGCGTTCCCGCTCCGCCGCGCGCTCCATGTCCGCGTCCCATTCCGGGGGCGCGGCGGCCAGAGCCAGAAATTCCTCCAATTCTTCCATGCGCTGAATGCCCCAGAGCGGCAGAACGTTGTCATAACGGCGCATGAAGGCGAAGGCCGCCGGGATGTTGCGGATAAGGCCGCCGCCCAGGCCTTTCATGGCCAGGAAGCCCACGTCCCCGGCGCGGCAGATGCCGGGAATCTCCAGATCCGCCCCGCTCGAAATACAGCTTAAAGGAAACTGCACCGTGTCGTACAGGCCGCTTTGCGCCGCCTCGGCCGCCACCCGGAAGCTGTGGGTCGAAAGCCCGATGAAACGGATTTTGCCGGCCGCGCGCGCCGCGAGCAGAATTTCATAACAGCCTGTGCCGTCGTCGGGCCGGGGCACGGCGGAAACGTTGTGCACCTGGAAAATATCCACATAGTCCGTGCGTAGCGTGCTGAGGCTTGCATGCAGCGAGTCCGTGAAGGTTTTTTCGTCGGCCGGCCGGGCCTTGGTCGCCAGGACGACGCGTTTGCGCAGAACAGGATCAAGAGCCGCGCCGATCTTCTCTTCACTGTCCGTATACATTCTTGCCGTGTCGAAAAAATCGACGCCGGCCTCGACGGCGCGGCGCAGGATGCGCTTGGCTTCCGCCATGTCCGTGCGCTGCACGGGCAGCGCGCCGAAGCCGAGTTTGTTGACCGTAAGGCCTGTCCTGCCGAGGCGGACGCGTTCCATGTTCGTCTCCAACACTTTTTATTCGCATAATATACCGTTACGGACAGCCATGGGCAAATGATTTGTGCGTGCCTTGCTTGACAGT
The DNA here is from genome assembly GCA_031551145.1 of Desulfovibrionaceae bacterium. GTDB lineage: Bacteria > Desulfobacterota > Desulfovibrionia > Desulfovibrionales > Desulfovibrionaceae > WRKB01. Next base: position 35,258 of record JAVBNZ010000030.1, read on the forward strand.
GATGTGCGACGCGCCTAATGAACGGAGTATGGGTGGAAAGTACATTTTATAGATTTTCAGATTATCCCTGCGCGGAGCATCCCGCTCCGCCTGAATTTTCCGCCGAGGGGCATGCCCCGTTATGTTTTGTTGTCTGTTTTTCCGGAGCGCGGCGCATTGCGCCGCGCTCACGGCCTACCTCGGCGCCGCCGCCCGCACGCCTGCGGGCGGGGCTCCGTAACATACACCCGACACGGGAGGACGTATGCGCATCAGCATCGGACTTGGCAAGGAAAGAAACGAAAAAGATCTCGAACAACAGGGCGTCAGCCGCCGTGATTTCTTGAAATTCTGCACCGCTGTGGCGGTAGGCATGGGCCTGGGGCCGTCCTTCGCCGCGAATGTGGCGCGGGCGCTCACGGCCAAACGCGCCTCCGTGGTCTACCTGCACGGGGCCGAATGCACCGGTTGTTCGGAATCCATGCTGCGCATCTACAAACCCTACATCGATCAACTGATCCTCGACACCATCTCCCTCGACTACCACGAAACCATCATGGCCGCGGCCGGCGAAGCGGCCGAGGACGCGCTGAACAAGGCCGTCTCCAATCCCGACGGCTTTGTCTGCATTGTCGAAGGGGGCATCCCCACGGCCATGGACGGCAAATACGGGTACATCGGCGGGCACACCATGCTGGATATCTGCGGCCGCGTGCTGCCCAAGGCCAAGGCCGTCATCTCCTACGGCACCTGCGCCTGCTACGGCGGCGTGCAGGCGGCCGCGCCCAACCCCACCGGAGCCAAGGGCGTGGGCGACTGCTTTGCCGCAAAGGGCATCAAACCCATCAACATCGCCGGCTGTCCGCCCAACCCCCTCAACCTCGTGGGAACGCTGGTGGCATATCTGGAAGGCAAAAAGATCGAACTCGACAACCTCGGCCGCCCCACCATGTTCTTCGGCCTGAGCGTGCATGAGCAGTGTGAACGCCTCGCCTTTTACGAAGACGGCAAATTCGCGCCCTCCTTCGATTCCGAAGAAGCCCGCAACGGATGGTGTCTTTACAATCTCGGCTGCAAGGGGCCGCAGACCATGAACAACTGCCCCAAAATCCGCTTCAACGACACCAACTGGCCCGTAGGCGCCGGACACCCCTGCATAGGCTGCAGCGAACCCGGCTTTTGGGACGGCATGACGCCCTTTTACCAGAACTAGCCCCGGAGAACGCATATGAATACCCCCAAAAGCTCGTTCAACGGCCCCATCGTCGTCGATCCGCTCACCCGCATCGAAGGCCATCTGCGCATTGAAGTGGAAGTGCAGAACGGCGCGGTCAAGGAAGCCCGCAGCACCGCCACCCTGTTCCGGGGCCTGGAAATCATCCTCAAAGGGCGCGACCCCCGCGACGCCCAGCACTTCACCCAGCGCGCCTGCGGCGTGTGCACCTACACGCACGCTCTGGCCTCCACCCGCGCGCTGGAAGACGCCATGAAAATCGAACTCCCCAAAAACGCCACGTATATCCGCAATCTCGTGCTGGGCATGCAGTTCCTCCACGACCACATCGTGCATTTCTACCATCTGCACGCCCTGGATTTTGTGGACGTCACCGCCGCCCTCAAGGCCGATCCGGCCAAAACCGCGGCCCTGGCCGCCTCGATCTCCCCCCGTCCCGCCAGGGCCGAAGACTTTAAAGCCGTGCAGGACAAACTCACCGCCTTCGTCAACAGCGGACAGCTCGGCCCCTTCACCAACGCCTATTTTCTGGGCGGGCACCCCGCCTATTACCTGGAGCCCGAAGCCAACCTTCTCGCCACCGCCCACTATCTGGAAGGTCTGCGCCTTCAGGTGGCGGCGGCCAAGGCCATGGCCGTGTTCGGGGCCAAGAATCCGCATCCCCAGTTCCTCGTCGCCGGCGGCGTCAGCTGTTACGACGCCCTGCAACCGGAGCGCATCGAGGAATTCGCCGCCCTGTACAAGGAAACCCGCGCCTTTGTGGAGCAGGTCTACATCCCCGACCTGCTCCTGGTGGCCGGCGCATACAAGGACTGGGCGGGCATAGGCGGCACCCAGAACTTCATGGCCTTCGGCGAATTCCCCACCGAGGAACGCAGGCTGGAAAGCCGCGCCTTCAAGCCCGGCGTGTTCTACAAGCGGCAGTTCGCCAAGCCCGAAGGCTTCGACAGGAACAAGATCGCCGAACACGTGCGCCACAGCTGGTACGAGGGCGACACCCCCCGCAAACCCTTCGAGGGCGAAACCAAGCCCGCCTTCACCAGGATGGGCGACACCGACCGCTATTCCTGGAGCAAGGCCCCGCGCTACAGCGACGAGTCGATGGAAACCGGCCCCCTGGCCCAGACGCTGATCAACTATGCCAACAACGAAGCAGCCACCAAGGCCCTGGTGGATACCGTGCTCAAAAAACTGGGCGTCGGGCCGGAAGCGCTCTTTTCCACCCTGGGGCGCACGGCCGCGCGCGGCGTTGAAACCGCCGTCATCGCCCAGAAAATGGAAGACTGGCTGCGCGAATACCAAGAAAACGTCGCCAAGGGCGACAAGGTCATCAACGTCAAATGCGAAGTGCCCCAAAAGGGCGAAGGCGCCGGCTTCGTCAACGCCCCGCGCGGCGGCCTTTCCCACTGGCTGCGCATTGAAGACCAGAAGATCGCCAACTTCCAGCTGGTCGTGCCCTCCACCTGGAATCTGGGTCCACGCTGCGCGAACAACAAGCCCAGCGCCGTCGAAACGGCCCTGGTCGGCACTCCCATTGCGGACCCCAAGCGGCCCGTGGAAATCCTGCGCACCGTCCACTCCTTCGACCCCTGCATCGCCTGCGCCGTCCACATCATCGACGGCGAAAGCAATCAGGTGCACGTGGTGAAGGCCGTGTGAGCATGCGCATTCTCATACTGGGCGTGGGCAACATTCTGCTGGGCGACGAAGGCCTGGGCCCGGCGGCGCTGAACATGCTGCGCGAACGCCGACAGTGGCCGGAGCACATCCGGCTGCTGGACGGCGGCACGCTGGGCATGGGCCTGATGGCCGAGATTCAGGACTGCGATTTTCTGCTGGTGCTGGACGCCGTGCTGGGAGAAGATGCGCCGGGCACGATCTACCGCCTTACGGGCGAGGATTTGCGAAAAAGCATGGGCTTTAAAGATTCCATGCATCAGATGGATCTGGTAGACACGCTCATCTGCTGCGAATTGACGGGCACGCGGCCGGAAACCGTGGTGCTCGGCATGCAGCCGGGGACATGGCGGGATCTGCGGGCGGAACTGAGCCCCGCAATCGCCGCCCGCCTGCCCGATTTGTGCGCGGCCGCCCTGGAGGAGTTGCGCCGCCTGGGCGAGAAAGTTTCCATATAACCGCAGGAAGACGATATGAATGTTGTGGACTGCCGGGGTCTGACCTGTCCGCAGCCCGTGCTCCGGTGCCGGGAATGCCTGGACAAGGACAAGCCGGACGCGCTGGACGTGCTGGTGGACAACGA
>JAVBNZ010000036.1:0-39733 GCA_031551145.1 Desulfovibrionaceae bacterium
GGGCGGGGGTTATGGGTTCGGCCGGGGCCGTGGCCATGATGGCGGCGCGCAGGGCGGCGTCGTCCAGGCCCGCCTGCTCCCTGGCTAGACAGGCCGCGCCCAGCGTGGACTGCGCGACGGTCTGTATTTGCCGGTATTCGGCCTCGGCCTTACAGTCGACAATTTTTTTCTGCGCTGCGGCAAGTTCCGCGCGGGTAAGCGCGTGTTCGTCCTGCTCAATACGCAGGCGAAAACTCTGCGCGACGGTGCAGAGCAGGAGCACGGTCGCAATACCGATAAATATGGAGAGTCCAAGCCTAGCCGGTTCCATTAGTCACCTCCGAAAAGGTTGACGACCAGCCCCATTATGCACACCAAGCTGATCACTGGAGGGACGGCGATGCCAATCCACAGCACCACTCCCCACAGCGTAATGACAATGTCCGCGAATGCTTCCACGATTACCCGCCTCCCGAGCCGATTGCGGCCGGCAGATCCGTTTCGCACAACCGGCGTTCGTCGGCGCGCCGGTTGGCAAGCCCCTTCAGCACTTTCCCGTTGACTTTGTTCCACATTTCGAACGCCTTGCAGGCCCCCGGCCAGTCGCCCTCGTTAAAACGCCGGGCAACGGTGGATCTGCAATACGCGCTGGGGCCGATGTTGTAGGCCAGGGATACGGCGGCGGCGAGCTGATGCGGATGATCCTTGAGGCCGGGCGTGCATTTGAGCACCGGCTCGGCGTAGGTGATCAGGGATTGCTCCAGCATTTGCAGGCATTCGAATTTGGAGTATGACGCGCCGGGCACGGCGTAGGCCGGGTCCGTTTCGCCGTAGCACACGGTATCGACCCCGGCGGGGCATTTGTAGGTAGTGAGGATTTCGCCCTCGTACCCGGGCACCGTCACCATGAGCAGCGCGGCGCAGACCGCGCCGACCACGCCGATCAGCGTTTTTTTGCCTGTGGAGACATCAGCCACGGCCGGCCTCCCGCATGCGGACGAGGTTGCCCGCCGGGCCGACGACGTAGCGCCGGCCGCGCGAGCAGGTTAAGATGTCGCCGGGGTGGTGATCGCGATCGCTGTATAACCAACGACAATAACGGATAAGACGCGGCATACGTTGCCTCCCTTCCCGCGCGTTTTACGCGCGTGGGGAAGAACGCATCACCCGGAACTCAGTTCCGGGGTGTTGGGCGCGGAGGCTACAGCAGGCTGAGTTGGCGGGAGGGAGCGGCGGGCCGGCCTTCGGCTTCCGCGCCGGCGACCTTGCGCACATAGCGCTCGGTGATTTTGAGCTGACGGGCGATGCTGCGCTGTGAGCAGCCTTGGGCCAGCAGATCGCGGATCAGGTGGTGCCGCTCGCCCAGGCGGCTTGACGGCAGGGCGACATATTCGCCCTTGCAGGCCTGGCAGAGCGCGGCAAAGGCATGCATGCCTATGTGCCCGGCCAGTGGGTGATCGCTCCTCGGCCTGTGCGGCACATAGACGGTCTCTCCCCCCATAGCGGCCATGAGGGATTCAGTGGCCTGCGGGCCGATGAGCGCGCGCAGGTAGGGCTCGGAAAGCCAGCGTTCCGGCATTAGCGCGTCCTTCTTTTTTTGCGCTTGGCGTCGCGCCACAGGGCCGCGATAACGCCGCGCAGCTGGCCGCGATCGGCCTGGTCAAAGCTCCTGGTCACGCCGCCGCTCTGGCGCTTGAGGATGCCCACGGCATAACCCCATTCGCGGCCGGAAGCCTTGAGCTGCGCGCCTATCTTGGCAAGCAGCGCTTCGCGGCTGAGGCCGGAGGTGTCGGCATCCGCCGCGTCGGGCCGGTATTTGTCGCGCCGGCGGCGCTTTTGCCAGCCCAACCCCGCGAAGTGCAGCAACAGATCGTGCAGCTGCACATGGGAGAGATCGGCAGCAGAGCCGACGTCGTAAAGATTTTCGAGCGTCCGCTCGTAGCTTTCATCCGTGTAATGCTCCAGATGGGATTTGCACCAGTCTTTTGCGATATGGATCTTTGCCAGCATGTCGGCGCGATACGCGGCCTCACGCTCCGCGTCATCGGCAAGGGCCGCGCCGGCCCGCGCGCGCGGGGGTGCGTAGGCGCGCGCGGGCTCGGACACGGGGGACGGGACGGGCGCTGCCGGGAGAGGAACAGGCAGCGCGCTGCCCTGGGGAGAGATGGATTGTTCCAGCGCCCTGGGGAGTTCCGGGGCCGCCGGGAAAGGAAAACGGTGGATGATGGCCATACCTACCTCCGCACAATGGTGACGTCGTCGCACAGGGCGAGCACGCGGCGCGCCACGTCGGGCACGCAGCACCAGATGCGCCAGTTTCCGTCCGCGCCGAGATGGGGCGGACACAGCGCCCAGCCCGGCCCCTCCACAATATCGCCGCCGGAAGTAAAACCGGACACGTGCAGCAGGCGCGCCTCGAACAGCCCTTCCGGCCTGGGCGGCGGTGCGGGCAGATCCCCGCCTTCCAGCAGCAGGGCGATATGCTCGCCTACCCTGCGGGCCGTCAGAAACGTGTACTTGTCCGGCGCGCAATGCCATTTGCCGTCTATGCGCAGGCGGTACGCGCCCTCTACCCAGGCCTGCTCCGGCCACAGCCCGGCCGGATACAGCTCCAGCGAGGCCTGTTTGCCGTTTACGACAAGCAAAACGGAGTGTGATTTTTTACGCTGTTCTGCCATGTGGAGCCCGCAAATTAATATTTAGGTAACAAATCCACGCCCTGAGACCACAAAACTTCCCACCGCGCCTTGTACTCGGCGGCCAGAGCGGGTATTTTGCGGAGGAGCACGACGTTTTCCGCATTCCGCAGGGCAGCCGAGCCGGTGTAATTAAAGCTGCCGGTCTGCACGTGCGCGTCGTCAATCACCATAAATTTGTTGTGTTGTATGGCGTATGCGTCGACCAGACGCACCGGTACGCCCTTGTTGGCCAGATAGGTCAGCGCGCTGTACTTGCCTTGGCCGGCCTTCGCGTCGGCCGCCACGCGTACGTCCACGCCGCGCCGTTGCGCGCCCACCAGAGCCTGGGCGACGGAGCGACTGGTAAACGCATAGGCCGCCACACGGATGGACGAACGCGCCCCGCGTATGCCGCGCAGCACGAGATTGAGCGCGGCAGCATCGGGCGCGAAGGCGACCTCGAAAGAGGCACCGGCCGGAATGCGCTCCGCCGCCGCCGGGACGACCGCGCCGTACACCAGGGCGGCGCACAAGATAAGCGTCATGATTTTTTTCATTTTGTCCTCTCACGATAGGAGCCGGCATGAATAAGATAGCCTATATTGCGCTTATGATGTTTATTGCAATACCCGGAACGGCATGGGCGCTGACTCTCGACGAGTTCATTGATAAGCGAATAGCATTCATACAAAGCGCCGACAGTGCGAAAGAAGCGGACGCTTTCATCACGCTGTGTAACGATGTTCTGGCTAAAAACGTCGGCAAGGACGCCGAATACCGCTCTGTCGTACACAGCGCGCGGGCGTATGCGTATTGGGCGAAAAAAGACAATGCCAAAGCCCTGGTGGATGCAAAAAAATCCATTGAATTGAATCAAAAAACCATATTCGGATATATCGTTCTTGCCCAAGCCTTTGAAGCTGACGGCAAATTCTCTGAAGCAGCGCAGGCTATGGATAAAGCCGCCGCCAACAATGACGACCCTGCGGAAAAGAAAAGCTTCGGGGAAACCGCCGTAAAACTGCGCGCCAAAGCTACAATGAAAGGGTTCGACGATTTCCAGACAAAAGGGAAAAGCTATCTGAATGGAGAAATCAAAGCGGATGCCATGCTGAAAATATGCAATGACGCACTCGCCAAAGATACTAAAGACAACAAGGAGTATGCTTCCTATATCTATGCTATACGCAGCAATATATATTGGACGAAGAATGATCTGAAAAAAGCGAAGGCCGATGCACAGAAGGCGATTGAAAATGATCCGCAATCCGGTTTCGGCTACATGACTATGGCTGATGTAGTTGCGGCGGAGGGTCGATACGATGATGCCGCCGATCTTGTCGACAAGGCATTGGCCTACCCCAAATATATGACAGACCCGGAAGCCGTTAAAAAACACGCCGCCAATCTGCGCCTGGAGGCCGGGGCCGTCAGCCCGCGTGCTTTGTGGAAAGCCTTTGAAGAAAACGAGGTTGCGGCGGAAAACAAATACAAGGGCAAGCTCATCGCCGTGAAAGGCAAGATAAGCGCCATCACCACCAGCCCGCTGGGTTATCCTGAAATCAGCTTTCACGTCGACGGCTACGGCCTGTACCAGGTGCAGTGCGAATTTCCCAAGGACGCCAGGGCGAAAATCGCCGAACTCAGAAAGGGGCAGGCTGTGCTGGTTTCCGGCGTGTGCCGGGGAATGACCATGAAAAACGTCTTCCTCAAAGGCTGCAAGGTAATCAACTAACGCGCGCCGTCCGCGTGCAGGCCGCCCCTCTTCCCAAACGGGGAGGGGGGCTTTGTGCGTTATGGGGCGGGCGGATGCGGGCATGATGTATCCTTACAGGGGCAGGCGCAGTTCGGCTCCCGGATAGCGCCGGCCGATTTCGGCCGTAATCCAGTCGAGCGGCATGTTTGTAAGCATGGCCGGATGCAGCTTCATGGGAGAGGGAGCGGGCTCCGGTTCCGGTGCGTCCATTTCCATTTCGCCCTCGACGCCCGTGTCTTCAGCCGCTTCGGCTTCCGGCGCTTCCGGCTCCCCTTCCTCCTCGACCGGAGGCGGTGCCCAGGCGGCGCAGAGACGGGGCCCTGCCGGAGACTGCTCCTCTTCTCCGTCATTCCCGCGAAGGGAATCCAGCCGAGAGCCCGGCCGCACGCCTACGCGGGGGTAGGGTACGTCTTCCGTCTCCTGCGCGGGCGGAACGTCCAGGGCGGCGTCAGGCGTAGGCGAGTCTGCGAGCTGTACGGATGACGACAGCAGAGATTCAACAACGTGCTGCTCCGGGGTCGACGCGGCAGGTTCCGCATCTTCGTCAAAAAACGAGACCACGTTGTCCCAGGTCAGGCCGTTGTCGCGCAGATAATCCTCCACCAGCTTGGGGGCTCCGGCTTTGGACGTTCCGCCCGCGCGCGCCCGTTTGCGGGCGTTGTACACAGCGGGCTTGGGCACGCCGGCGTTCCGCGCCAGATCGGCGATGGTGATTTTTTGCATGGCAAGCTCCGTAACCGTTTGGATTCGTTCAATCCGAGGCAAGGGCACATGCTCCGGCACAATCACGCCGGGGCAATCTTTGCACTGCGGCGGCGGGCCGACGTCGTCGGGCTCGCCGTGCGCTCCCCACACCGACATATTCCGGCGCGTGCGGATCTTTTCGCAGGCCTCCGGCGTCAGTCGCATGCGCAGGGCCTCGCAACGGCCCGTGCGGCTGCGTAAAAATTCTTCGGCGTTCATACGTTTCACATCGGCTGCTCATCAGGCCGGGGTTGCCGTGCCCCGGCGACCGCCCCGCAGGGCGGTTTCGCGTTATCCCTTCAGGGCTTCCTTGAGATCCTTGGTCATGACGAGCACGGCTTTCTTTTTCGCCGGCACGTCTATGGTTTCGCCGGTTTTGGGGTTGCGCGCCTTGCGGGCGGCGAGCTTGTTGACCTTGAGCTTGCCCACGCGAGGCAGGGAGACCTCGCCCCCGCCAAGCAGCTCGGCCGCGATGATGTCGCCGAGGCGCTCCAGGTATTCCTCCGCCTCAGCCTTGCTTATCTGAGCCGCTTCCTTGAACAGGTTCACAAGTTCGGCCTTGGTCATGATGTTGCTCCTTGTTCATTTTTGACAAACATTGCCCACCCCTCATCCAGCCAGTTTTCCGGGATGTAGCCCCGATGGCCGGCGAGGCAGAGCGGACAGACGTACACTACTTCCAGCACACGAATGCTCCCCCAGTGTGCGACGTCCAGAGCGTTGTGCATGGTGTCCATCGCATTTTTCCGGCGCACGATGCGCACAAGCCGCGTTTCCGATTCCGGGATCTTGATTCCTCCAAGAGGGCAATCCTTTTGCAGTATCAACCAGCTTCCCGGCCAATCCTTTTTGTGCTTGGGAGGGGGGATTTCGCGCCACATACCGCCCTCACGCCGCGCCGTAGCTGATGCTGGCCTTGCCCGTCTGCACGGTCAGGCAGGCGCGCAGGGCCGCGCTGTCGGGCGCGTCCGCGTCCAGGGCCATGTCCACCAGCTTTTTCGTGGGCTTGCACACGAGCTTTTCCTCCACCAGGTCGCTGAAGCGCGCGCCCAGGTGTTCGCGCAACGCGGCCTCGTTGCTGATGGCGACGGCGTCCGTCAGCTTGATCGTGCATTTCACGCCGTCGGCGACGATATGCAGGGTGCCGGCCTCGTACATGTGCTGCATGGCCAGGGGCAGGAGCCTGACGTTGACCTCTTCCAGCAGGCCCTTGGCCGCATCCGCGTCGCCCTTGATGTTGCCGCCCTGGATGACCAGTTCGGCCAGGGCCGCCGGGCAGGGCAGCTTGTCGCGCCCGATGTGGATGCGCGCCTCGGGGTGCATTTGCACCGCCGGAGCGGCGGCCTGTTCGATTCTCTGTGCCGCTGTAACCATTCAATCCTCCTTTATGGTAATACTGTGTCGCATCCTCGCGTCCATAACCCGTCGCCATATGGGCATCCCGCCTTCCCGCGCCCGCAGGCGCTCGAGGGCTTTGTCCATTTCCGCCAGAATGCCGTCCAGACTGTGCTCCAGGTCACCGTTGTTACGCCGGGCGAGCGCGCGGATCTGCGCGACGGAAGACGCCAGGCTTTGAGAGGGGGTTAATGGGTCGTGCATGGGGCGGTCTCTTCTTTTTTCAACGCCATCATTCTTTTAGCTCCCGTTGCCCCCATGACATCCGCGATCACCGTGCCGCCGAACTGAGTCATGATCTTTTTTGTGACGCACCCATGAACAATGCGCAGCGTGCCGATGTCCTCCGGCCGGATGACGCACATCATCACTATGACGCCGGCGCAGGCATCGGATGCAATCTCGTCGCGCGCCTCGTCCAGCTTTTCCAGCACCGCCTCTTTCCAATCCTGATTATCTCTCATCACTCCCCCTGTAGTGCGGGCAGCCGCTGCGGCATGCCCGGTAGAGTTGTATGGCCAGCGGGTTGGCCCCGGTGTATTCCGCGCTCTGTTCCCGCAGGCACTGCGCTCGGCCGCACACGCCCTTGACCGGGCAGACGATGATCGTCGCCATCAGATCCCGCTCCACGCGCTCCTTGATAAATTCCAGCTGTTCCCGCTTGTTGTTCACCGCCAGCGACACCATTGCCGGCGAAAGCTTCAGGCGCTTGGCCGTTTGGCGCTGGCCGGCGCGGTCGCACTCCTCCGCGAGGGTGTGTACCCAGTCGGGCAGCGCGTCGCCCCAGGCGGCCCGGGCGCGGACGGAGGCGGAAGGGCCTTTCATTCTCCGATGCCTTCGTGCCAGCGGATGCGCTGCTCGTTGGGGTCAAAAACCAGCTTGGCCCTTGTAATCATGGGTGCGAGGCCGCCGGTGTTGTCGACCAGGCTGTACCGTCCCACTCCATCCACATTCGAGAGCTTGAGGTAGCCGGCGCAGTGTAGGTGCCGCAGATAGTGCGCCGCCGTGCTCTCCGGCACCGCCGTTTCCGCAGTCGAAGCCTGTGCCGCGAGCTGGGCCGGCGTGACGGCACCCAGGATTTTAAGCGCCAGCCACATATTCTGTTGGCCCGTGGGGGGCAGTTCCGTGCCGTCCTTGCGCAGGCGCGGCGCTTCCACACCGATGTCGCGGATGAGGGTGTACTGATATTCCGGGCGGCCGGCGCTTGCGCAGGGCACGAGCTGCGCCGAACGTTCGAGGTATCCGCCGCGCAGGAGCGCGTTGACGTAATCCCTGATCGTGGCCTTGGGGTTCTGCGGCGCTTTGATGCGCAGTTGGGACAGGGTAAATTTCTTCAGGGCGCGTATGGCATCCCATGTGCCCTGCCGGCCGTAAGGCCGCCCGCCGGATCCGGCCGGGAAGTGCTTGAGTATGGGCTTGCGGTTCATTTGGCCCCCCGCGCGGGCAGCGCGCCGGTAAACAGTGCGCCTGTGTAATCGGCAGCCGTTACCGTGCCCGCGCCGTTCAGCGCGGCCCATTCGGCCACGCGGTGCAGGTTGGTGCAGACATAGCGGGCCGCGCCCTTTGACGCTGCAATGACGCTCTCAAGCAGGCAATCGCTCACGTTAAGCCCCGCGCAGTGCAGCTTGGCAAAAAGCCGCGCGTCTGCCAGATCCGTGGGCTGCGCCGCTGTCCAGTCGAGCATGCGGCCGTGGATGCGTTCGATTTTTTCCAGGTTGCGAGGAAGATTTTCTTCGCCCACCAGGATCACCGTGCCCTGGGAGCTTTCGTAGATATCGCGCAGCACCTCGGCCATGCCGCGCGTAACCAGTATGTCCGCCTCGTCCACTATCAGCGGCCGGTTGCTCTGCGCGAGCTGGCGGCCCGCCTGCTCCAGCATGTAGGGCATGGTGCGTTCGGGCTTGATCGCCATTTGCAGGAGGATCTGCTCAAGCAGGTATTTGCGGCTCCACAAGGATTTCACCTGCACGTAATAGGCGCGGTGCGTAATGGCCGCGCAGCATACGGCCTGGCTTTTGCCCCAGCCCGTGGGCCCGTAAAAGCAGCCCATGCCGGGCAGCCCGGCAGAGCGATCCTGCACGCGGGTGACGAGTTCCATAAGCAGGGCCACGTTGCGCGTGGGCGCGTAGTTCGGGGGTATCTGCACGGGCTTCTCCTGGATTTAGGGGCTGTTTACTGAGCGTTTACGGCGCGGATGTTCAGCGCCGCTACCAGATGCGCATCGCCGAAGGCCTCGCACATTTTGGCCTGTGTGCGGTACTCGGCGGTTTGCCTATACCGGACGAGGAAATCCACGTCCTCCTGCGGGGGCATGAGGACGGAGCGGTGTTCCGCAAAATTCGTCATAGCTTCTTCGATTTTCAGGGCGCGGTAATACCGCTGTTCCGGCCGTTCGGAGGGCGATGTCCGCGCGGGAGCGGCAAAGGCACGGTGCATTTGTTCCCGCGCGGCCAGTTCGCTCTCGGTTACGGGCGCGGGGATAGGCGCGTCGTGCGCGCGCGCGGCGTGCCCCGCGCCCGCGAGGGCCGGAGTGGTGTAGTCCACGGCGTTGCCCAGGGCCTGCACCCGCATGGGGTGCGCGGCCTCGATTTCGCGGGCGCGCTCGGCGTCCGCCAGCAGGCGCTCGTAGGCGATGCCCTTGACGTCCATCGTCCTGGCGTGGCCGGCCATCGCGGCGCGTTGCGAAGAGACGTGCTTGCGCTGCTCCGCCTGCGCGCTGCGGGCCAGGGCGCGCACCTCGGCCCCGGTCATGCCGCTGTGCCTGATGCCGCGCGCGACGCAGATAAAGGTTTCGCCGTCCATCGCGTAGACATAGACCCGGCCGTAATCGCGGTTATCCATGCGCACCTGCACCTGGCGGCCCACGTGCAGGGCCAGGGCGGAAGCGACGTAATGGTCGCCGAGCAGGCGCAGGCCCTTTTTGGTGACCGTGCGCAGGCCGTCGCCATCCGGGCAGGGCAACAGGAGCATGTCGAGCGCGCGCTCATCCGCCACGCGGCGCACTTCGCCCTCGAAAGCCTGGGCCCGCATGTAGGGCGTATCTTTGATGCCGGAATGTTCGCGGTGGGCGTAGGAATCATCCGCCCACTTGTCGCACACGGCCTGCAATTCCTCGGGGCTTAGGCCCAGCTCCACGCGCTCACCCTGCTTCATCATGCGGCCGGCAAAACTTTTGCGGGATTCCAGAGCCTTGCGCTCGGCCACGCTGTGGCCCACAAAGCCGGGCAGCAGCTCGGGCAGATCGTGGAGGAAGGTGCGGAACACGCGCTCCACAAAGGGCTTTTCCTGCGGACTGAACGGGTTGCAGACATCCTGAAGGATGCCGAGATCGAGCAGCACGCGCTGCACGTATTGCCCCACGTAATCCGCGCCGTTGTCGGTGCGCACCAGTTCGGGGATGCCCCAGGCGAGAATGGCGTTGCGCAGGCAGGAGGCGACCGCATGCCCCGAGGACGTGCGGCTGACCTCGAACTTGACGCGCCGGCTGTAGAGATCGATACAGGCCACGATGGTATAGCGTTTGCCGTCGGCCAGGATGAGATCGGCCGGGGTGGAGTCCATCTCCCATTCCTGATTGAGGCGGGAGACGAGAAAGTCGGCGTCGCCAAAGGCGATGCGGCACTGGCTGCGCCATTGGTCGGGGTTGGAGAGGGCCAAAAAAAGCTCTTTGTGTTCCGCGCGCCAGCGCTGATACCAGATTTGCACCTGGCGCAGGCCGGGCAGGCGTTCCGCGCGCTTTTGCAGTTGGAAGCGGGCCTTGAGACCCTGATGGATAGCTGCGGCCTGACCATGCGGGAACTCGTAAATATGGGCCAGGGCAAAGGCGGCCACGTAGGGCTGTTCCATCGCGGCCGTGCCCCGGCGGTGCAGGCCGTGGCGGCCGGCCAGGGCGCGCAGGCCCTCGGCCTCATGCGCGTTGCCCCAACTGATGAGGGAGGCGCGGCACACGTGCTCCAGTTCTTTATACACCCAGGCGGGCACGTCGGCCTCGCCCCGGTTGTAGCGGGCCGCGAAAATTTCATAGGCCGCCGTGCGCGGCAGGCCGCTCTGCGCAAAAAATTGCGCGGCGGCGCGCGCGGCCTGGGCGCGGGCCTCGGCCCGGCGGCGCTTTTTGGCGGGAAGGTCTAAATGGCCGGAATAGGATGATTTTACGGGAGTGGTTACAGGCGCGGTTACGGCAACGGTTATTGGATCGGCCGCCGGATCGGGCGCGTTGCGCAGCTCACGGTCGACCAGGGCCAGGGAAACGGCCACGCGCGTCTCTTTCGGCATTGAAGCAAGCAGCCACTCGTTGCCGCCGCCCCGGCCCGGGCGCGGGCGGGAGGCCCAGGATTCGCGGCGGGCGCGGGCGAGCACGTTCTTTTCAGCCATCTTCATGAGGCCGGAAAGTTCGCGCGTGCTGAGGGCTGTGACGATCATGACCTTCTCAACCTTGTTGGTTTCCGGCTCCCCTGATAAGGAGGAGGTGTACGAAATCCATCCGAACCAAAGGAGCCGGAAATGCCGAAATCTTCCGTGTTAATTCCTCTACCCGACGAGTTCAATCTGCGCAGTGTGGCCGCCGCTTCCCTTACCGCCGCCGTATTCTCGGCCATGCAGGCGGGGAATTCCGAAAAAGACGCACTGTTGCATGTTAACGATGTTTATTTGTCCATTCTTCGCGCCGGCGAAGCATGTGACGATGCCGCTGGACTGCGAAAATGGGAAAGCCTCGTGGATGACTGAACCACTCATTCAAAAAGCTCTTTCCAAAAGGATTTTCTGACGCTTGTCGAAAGCAGGATTTCTGCGGCCTGTTCATTGCGGCCCCAGCCCGCATCACGGCGCAGGTCGAGCAGCACCTTGCGCTTCATGAGCAGGCGCAGCAGCTTGAGTTCCTGGCGCACGTCGTGCATCCAGATGATGGGAAAGAAGATCACGCGGGCGACACAGCGCAGGAATTTCATGCCTGTCTCCTTTCAGCGAGCATGGCCTCCAGAGCCGCCTGCGCTGCTTCTCTTGTGTCGTACAGTGCGGCAAGAAAATGCAGGTTGCCGCCATGCATGGGCTTTGTCGTGTCAATGATTGCGCCTATCCGATAGATGGGCGGTTCGGCGTTTGTGAAGTACACTCTGTAGTCAAGACCATCGCGCATAGTGCTCATGCCTTCCTCCCTGCGTTGTCGCCGGCGGCCCGGCGGGGATCGAACAGATATTCCTCGGGCACGCCTATTGCGCGCAGCTTGTTCAGCACGCGCGGGCTGTGCTTTATGCCGTTCACGGTCTTGCTCACCATTGCCTCGCTCAAGCCAAGCTCACGCGCCACCCTGCGCTGATTGTAGAGGCGCAGCTTCATCTCATAACGGATGAGATGGAGCACGGCCGCGCGCTTCTTGCCCAGCGCGCGGCCGAGTTCAGTGTCAAAACTCATAATCTTGCCCTCAGCTTCGCGCGCAGCCTGCTTTTGCGTTCGCGCGTCTCCTGTTCGATGGTCACGAGCCTACCCATTTCCAGATAATCCAGCTCCGCCGCGCTGACGGCGGTAAGTCCCAGCATCTTGAGCAGCGGGCGCAGCGGCGAAGCATCGCCCGTGGCCAGACAGAAGCAGGTCACGGCATCCAGGTTGGGGGCGTGGCCTTTTTCCTGCGGCTGTAACCACTTGTTCAGCACTTCGATATCTATGGACTTCGCGCCGCCGGAGGTGAGCGCCACGGCCTCGCGCCGGGCCACCTCGTTGATCGCGTCGACCAGCAGCTTGCGCCCGGGCTTGTAGGCGGCCGCGACGCGGTGCATCTCCGCCCGGATGGACGGCAGCATGCCGCTTAAGCCGACGGGTTCGTCGACGTCGCGCGCGGAGATGTCGAACAGGGAGCCTTGCCGCATGTGCATCGCGTCCATTTTATAGTTCCGGCGGGGGTGATGGCGTCCAATAAGAGGCATTGACCCCACCGGGTGCGGGCGGCTAGAGTGCTGGTGCAAGGAAAACTCTTAACCGTCCGCAGAACCCTTTTCTACCATTTTTTAGTTTTATGCAACTAGAAAATGAGGGTAAAACTTCTTTTTGCGTGGTAATTTTATTTTTATAATTATTTCACGCTATTATAGTTTTTCCCGAGGTAAGCGTTAGGGTAAAAGTTCGGGCGCGGAACTCTTACCCTATGAACACAACAGTTGGTGACCGCCTCAAAATTCTTCGCTCAGGCCACACCCAGGCATGGCTGGCTGAAAAACTCACTATTCCGCCAACCACACTCAGCAACTACGAAAACAACAAGAGTGAACTGAATTATGGTATGATAGAGGCTATAACTTCCATTTTTCACGTCAACGCGGATTGGCTCCTGTTCGGTACCGGCCCCATGCGCGGCGAAACCGCCCCGGCTGGCGACTGCTCGGACATGGCCGCAGAAATCGTAGCGCTGAAAGCGGAAAACGCCCTGCTGAAGGAAACGCTGGCGGCAAAAACGGAAGCGCTGAGCGCCTACAAAGAACTGCTGCGCGTGACGCGCGCCAACCTGGATGAGCAGCTGGACAAAAGCAAAGCGGAGACTATAGATGCGCCCGTATCTGTCCTCTCTGCCCTTTCTCCCAGATGATCCAATAACGCCCTGCCGGCGATCATCGGGCGCGCCGTCTGGTGGTGCCACGAACTGTAGCCGCGTGCGCCCCACGCGCGGCAAAACGCCGCAACAAAACAAGCGCCGCTTTGCTTCCCTCACGGAGCAAATGACGGCGCTGTTTTCGTCAAGACTAACGATCGTTTCGGGCTGATTCGCCCTGTTTTAATGATCGCGTCGATCTTCCGATGCGCGCGCGCTTTTTCGGCGCGGCGACGGCTGGATCTCGTTGTGCGGTGCGGTGATGGCGTCCCGATATTAACCGGCTGTTCCCGGTATTTCCCGGATCATGTTGGGTTAAGAGTAAGGATCGTTGTACAAGCCCGCCGGGCTTTTACAGCCCCTTCATGAAAAAAGCACTCATGATTTCTCATAAGTGCTTGTTTTTCTGGAGCCGGCGACAGGAATTGAACCCGCAACCTGCTGATTACAAATCAGCTGCTCTACCGATTGAGCCACGCCGGCGTTGGAGTGCATAGTTGTTATACATAATGGGGCGCAACGGCAAGCGGAAAAGCATAGCGGAGCAGTTTGCCGTGATATTTCGTCAGGCTTTGCGTACAGCCTCCACACACCTGTCATGTCCCGCCAAATCCTTATGGATGCGCACCCCGCTCAGGCCGGGGCGCGTAAAAATCGCTTCCACCGCCCTGCCCTGCTCCGCGCCGAATTCCGCGAAGATCCGCCCGCCGGGCCGCAGCAGCACGCGGGCCGCATCCGCCAGGGCGCGCAGATGCTCCAGCCCCTCTCCGCCGGGCGGAACCAGGGCCGAGCGCGGCTCGAAATCCCGCACCTCACGCGAAAGCCCGGCATATTCCGTTTCCGAGACATAGGGCGGATTGGAGACTATGCAATCCAGGCTCCCCGGCCGTAGAGGGGGCCGACACAAATCCCCGCGCACGGGCAGCGCGCGGCCGCGCAGACTGTGATGTCCCGCGTTCAGTGCCGCCACATCGAGGGCGGCCTGTGAAATATCAACCAGCAACGCCCCCCAGGCCGGGCGTTCGGCGCACAGCGCAAGGCCCAGGCAGCCCGTGCCCGTGCCGAAGTCCGCGATGCGCGCCGCGCCCGCCGGCAGACGATCCAGGGCCAGTTCTACCAACAATTCGCTTTCCGGCCTGGGTATGAGCGTGTCGCGGGTTACGGCGAACATGCGCCCGTAAAATTCCTTCTCTCCCAGCAGCAGAGCCACGGGCTCCCCGGCGGCCCGCCGTTCGGCAAGCTCCGCAAAGGCCCGCAGCTCTTCCGGCATCAATTCCGACTCCGCCCGCAACTCCAGTTCCACGCGCGAACAGCCCAGCACCCGGCAGGCCAGCAGACGCGCGCTCAGACGCGGCGCGTCCGCGCCGGCCGCCTGAAAACGCCGCGTCGCTCTGTTCAGGATGTCTTGTAGAGTCATGTGCTCAAAAGAAAGGGGGATGGGCAACGCCCATCCCCCTGATTTTCATTCAAGCCTGAAAGCCAGGGGCAGCACCTCGTCCACGTGGTTGACGGGGTGGACGTGGATGCGCTTCAGCAATTCCTTGGGCACGTCTTCGAGATCCTTGGTGTTGCGTCCGGGGATGATGACGTGATGCAGGCCCCGGGCCACGGCGGCCAGAATTTTCTCCTTGATGCCGCCCACGGGCAGGATGCGCCCGCGCAACGTCACTTCCCCGGTCATGCAGAGGTTCGGGTTGACGGGCTTGCCGGTGAGGGCGGAGACCAGGGCCACGACCATGGTGATGCCGGCCGAGGGGCCGTCCTTGGGCGTCGCGCCCGAGGGAACGTGGATGTGGATGTCGGTTTTTTCCGCGAATCCGGCGTCTATGCCCAGTTCCTCGGCGCGGGTGCGGGCGTAGCTTAAGGCGGCCTTGGCGCTTTCCTGCATAACGTCGCCGAGCTGGCCGGTAAGGGTAAGGCGCCCCTTGCCCTTCATGGCGCCGGCCTCGATGTGCAGCACTTCGCCGCCAAAGGGCGTCCAGGCCAAGCCTTGGGCCAGACCGGGTTTGACGTCCTTTTCCTTTTCCTCGTCGAGGAAGCGGGGCGCGCCGAGGAATTTCGGCACCTGGGCCGCGCCGACGCGGAAGGGGCCTTTGTCTCCCTCGGCCTTGCGGCGGGCCAGCTTGCGGCAGAGCGCGCCGAGTTCCCGTTCGAGATTGCGCAGGCCGGCTTCGCGCGTGTATTCACGGATGATGCGCTCTATGGCTCCGACGTGCAGTTGCAGATCCTTGGGCTTCAAGCCGTTGTCCTTGACCAGCTTGGGCAGCAGGTGGCGGACGGCGATGGCCTGTTTTTCCTGCACGGTGTAGCCGGGCAGGGCTATGACCTCCATGCGGTCGCGCAGGGCGGAGGGGATGCTCTCCAGGTGGTTGGCCGTGCAGATGAACATGACCTTGGAGAGATCAAAGGGCACGTTCAGATAGTGGTCGCTGAAGCTGAAGTTCTGTTCCGGATCGAGCACCTCAAGCAGAGCCGAGGAAGGATCGCCCCGGAAGTCCGCGCCCAGCTTGTCCACTTCGTCGAGCACGATCACGGGATTGCGCGTGCCGGCCTGTTTCATGGCCTGGATGATGCGGCCGGGCATGGCGCCGATATAGGTGCGGCGGTGGCCGCGTATTTCGGCCTCGTCCCGCATGCCGCCCAGAGAAAGGCGCTGGAATTTGCGGTTGAGCGCGCGGGCGATGGAACGGCCGAGCGAGGTCTTGCCCACGCCCGGAGGTCCGACAAAGCAGAGAATGGATCCCTTGGACGCGGGGTTGAGCTTGCGCACGCTCAGGTATTCGAGGATGCGATCCTTGATTTTGTGCAGACCGTAGTGATCCTCGTCCAGGATTTTCGCGGCCAGGGGAATATCGAGCTGATCCTTGGAGGTCTTTTTCCAGGGAAGTTCAACCAGCCAGTCCAGATAGGTGCGCACCACGGTGGCTTCGGAAGAATCGCCGTGCATGGCCGAAAGGCGGCGCAGCTGCTTTTCCGCTTCCTTGCGCACTTCCTTGGGCATGCCGGCCTTGGCGATCGCGCCGGCCAGATCGCCCATTTCGTCCTCGGGGGCGAAATCCTGCTCGCCGAGTTCGCGGCGTATGGCCTTCATCTGCTCGCGCAGGAAATAATCTTTCTGGGCCTTGTCCATGCCCTCGCGGGCGGAACTCTGAATGCGGGCCTGCACGGTGGCCACTTCCACTTCCTTGGAAAGCTGCTCGTTGACCAGGTTCAGGCGTTCGATCGGGTTTTCGGCTTCCAGAATGCGCTGGGCTTCGTCCACCTTCAGGCGCAGGTTCGCGGCGATGAGGTCGGCCAGCCGGCCGGGATCATCCACGCTGTGCAGCACGGTCATGATTTCCCCGGCGGAGACGCCGCGCAGGGCGAGGATTTTTTCGCTCTGCTCCCTGGCGCTGCGCAGCATGGCCTCCACTTCCACGCCGGCGTCGGGGGCGTCGCGTTCTTCTATGGGTTCCACCTCGGCGAGCAGGAAGGGCTCGCTGTGCAGGAAGTTGCGCGCCCTGGCGCGGGTTATGCCCTGCACCAGCAGCTTGAGGCGGCCGTCGGGCATTTTCAGCATGCGCATGATGGCCACGATGGAGCCCACGGCGTGCAGATCATTGGGTGTGGGATCTTCCACCTGCTCGTCCTTCTGGGTGCAGACGAAAAGATAGCGGTTGTTCTGCAGCGCGGCTTCCACCGCCTGCACGGATTTTTCCCGCCCCACAAACAGGGGCAGAATCATATAATTGAAGACCACCACGTCGCGCACCGGCAACACCGGCAACTGCGCGGGGATTTCAAGGCCGGAAGGTTTTTCCTTCTCGGACGCGCCTTCCGGACGGGCGTCCGGGGCGCTTTCCGAGGGAGAGGGCACATGGGGGACGGAAAGTGCGTCGGTTTGATGAGGCATACGCTGCTCCTTCACACGAAGTCGGCCTTGCGCCGGGCGCACACTGCGCCCCGGACGGGCCATGAGAGAAAGTAAGCCGAAATCGCGCTTTGGCAAGAGGAAAAAAACGACATGCCGGCCGGGCGGGGGGGTGCAGACGGGCCGGCGGGCAGATTCAATGCCCCGCGGCAGGGGGAAGCGCACGATTGATTGAACGTAAAAGAACGCAGCCTGACCTTACACGATCAGCGCGCCGGAACGCGCATCCCTGCGCGCCTGGGCCGGAAGTGCAACATCCAGCAACGCGCCGCAGGGCGCGTCCGCCGCGCCGGTCAAGAGCAGAAGCCCCGGAGCGGCACAGGCGTAACGCGCCGCGCGCGCGATGCCCGGCACTTCAAAGGGCGCGGAAAGCACCCTGGCCCGCGGGCCGCCTTCCGGCTTCCTGCCGCCCTGTTGCAGCAGGGCAAAGGAGAGGCTCAGATCCTTTTTCGCCAGCTCCGCCTCGCGCGAAAGCCGCGTCAGCCACTCCGGCGCGCCTTGCGCGTCAAAGCTGAAATGGCACCAGCCGCGCCCGCCCTCCATGGGGCAGGGGCCGGCATGCGGGCAGGGCTGCACGGGCGCAAGGCCCGCGTCAAGCGCCCGCGCGCGCAGGCCCTGCACAAGCTTGCCGCCCAGGCGCGTGCCGGGCTCCACGCAGAGCAGAGCCCCGCCCGGCCCGAGCAGACGCGCGGCGCGCTCCGCAAGCGTGCCCGCAAGTTCGTCGCGCGGGGCGTTGCGCCCGGTTTTGGCCTCGTTCAGGGCATTGGCCGCGCAGATCAGACGGGGTCGGCCGCGCAGGCGTTTGAGCGCCTCGGCGAACGAGGCGCGCATGGGAATGACCCGCCAGGCGCAGTCTTTGCCGGTTACATGAGCGAAAATTTTCCCACCCAGTTCCAGGGCCTTGGGGGCGATGTCCGCGCACACGAACTCCAGCGCCGTGTCGCGCAGTTCCGGCCGCGCAAGCCACAGGGCCAGGGGCAGCGTGAGCGGCCCGGAGCCCAGATCCAGCGCCAGACACTCCTCCGGCCCGAATTCGGGCAGATCGAGCGCCTGAAGAAGCCGCGTCAGGCGCACCAGATTCCAGGGCAGAAAATACCGCAGATAGGCCGAAGCCAGACGCGGTGCGCTCCAGTACGGCAATTCCCCGCCGCCGCGTTCGCTGGTCAGCCTGAGCGACAGCTCCCCCACCGCATCCGGCAGATCCCGCCTGTGCGCCGCCTTGAGCGGAGACGTCGCGTCCAGCGCGGCCGGCAGGGCGTCCAGCGCGCGCCGCGCTTCATCTGAGAGAGGGGGGAAAAGTATGTGCTGCATGGCTTTTACGAGAGGATGGGAAACTTTCGCGGATTGACGGGCCTGTTCATACATAGGGAGAGCGCGCGGCAAGGGCAAGGAGAACGGCTTTTTTACGCAGGGAGTGTACTTTTATGGTACTCGACCGGAGCAAAAAAGCCGTTTGACGCCGCAATTGCCCGCGAACATCCTTATGTATGGGCAGGCCCAAACTCATAGCCGGCCGCCAACGCCTGCTCATTCGCCGGGATAAGCTCGGCATAGTGGCTGGAAATAACGTTGCACAGGGCCTGCTGCACGACCTTGAGCGGCAGGGCGTCCGTGGCGCGCAGCCAGGCGCCGAGGGCCACCATGTTGAGCAGCCTGGCGTTGCCGAGTTTGGCGGCGATTTCGTTCACGGGAATGAGCACGGTGCGGATCGCGGGATCGATCAGAGCGGGATCGATCAGCGAAGCGTTGACGATCTGCACGCCGCCCTCCGCCAGCATGGGCTGGAATTTTTCG
Source organism: Desulfovibrionaceae bacterium (assembly GCA_031551145.1). Lineage (GTDB taxonomy): Bacteria > Desulfobacterota > Desulfovibrionia > Desulfovibrionales > Desulfovibrionaceae > WRKB01. The sequence continues at coordinate 18,834 of JAVBNZ010000036.1, forward strand.
AGCGAAGGCTGATTGAGGACGATGGTGCTCAGGGGCCGCTGCACAAGCGGAGAGCCGATGACTTCCTCATCGAGCACCACGGTGCAGTTGGCCGTGCCGCCGCGCATTTCCACGCCGTAGGCGGGCACGAAGGTGACGTTGAGCCCGCGCTCCATGGCGGCCTGGGCCAGCAGGTTGCCGATGAGCATCACGCCTTGGCCGCCGAAGCCGGCCATAATGACATCTCTGTAGGCTGTCATGCCGCCGCCTTTTTCCGCGCCGCGCGCGCGTTCTTGAACGTTCCGAGGGGGAAGGCCGGGATCATGGCCTTGGCGATGTGTTCGTTGGCGGCAAGGGCGTCCATATGCCAGTTGGTGGGGCAGCCGCTCAAGAGTTCGACAAAGCCGTAGCCGTTGTCGCGCGTTTGGGCTTCAAAGGCGGCGCGCACGGCCTTTTTGGCGGCCAGAATGTTCTTGACGCTGTTGAGGGCGCAACGGGCGGAAAAACGCACGCCGTCCAACTGGGCCATAAGTTCGGCCATGCGCATGGGCGCGCCTTCGTTGCTGAAGGAGCGACCTTTGGGGGTGGTGGTGGTTTTTTGTCCTTCAAGCGTGGTGGGGGCCATCTGGCCGCCGGTCATGCCGTAGACGGTGTTATTGACGAAAATGACCGTGATGCCCTCGCCCCGGTTGGCGGCGTGCAGGGCTTCGGCAATGCCGATGGCGGCCAGATCGCCGTCGCCCTGGTAGGCGAAGACCGTGCGGTCCGGCCGGGCGCGCTTGATGCCGCAGGCCACGGCCGAGGCCCTGCCGTGGGGGGCTTCCACGCAGTCCACGTCCATATAGTCGTAAATAAAGGCCGAACAGCCCACGGAGGCCGCGAGTATGGTCTGTTCGCGCAGGCCGAGTTCGTCGATCACCTCGGTGACAAGGCGGTGGGCTATGCCGTGATGACAGCCGGGGCAATAGTGGGTCGGCCTGTCGATAAGGGCCGGTGTGCGGTCGAAGACGAGGGTTTCGTCCGGCCGCGACTGCATGCAGTCCAGGGTCATCCTATGCCTCCAAAGCGGCGTTTATGGCTTGGGTGAAACTTTCCACATCCGCGAACACGCCGGGCATAACCCCGTGCCAGTCCACGCGCGCGCGGCCCTGCACGGCGAGGCGCACGTCCTCGACCATCTGGCCGCAGTTGTGCTCGATAACCAGAAAATGCGCGCCCCTGTCCGCAAGGTAGGCAAGCTGCACGTCCGGGAAGGGAAAAAGCGTGAGCGGGCGCAAAAGCCCCACTTTCCGCCCGCGCGCGCGCCCCTTGCGCACCGCGCTGTGGGCAATGCGGCCTATACTGCCGAAAGCCACGACAATAAGTTCGGCGTCGTCCGTGTCCACGTGCTGGACACGGGTTTCCACGCGCATGTCCTCGTATTTGATCGCCAGCAGGCCGTTGCGCGCCGCCAGTGCGCCGTCCGCCAGGTAGACGGACTTGATCAGGCGTTTGGTCCGGCCAACCGCGCCTTCGGCCCGCCAGACGGCCGCGCCTTCCATCATGGCGGCCGGCGGGGTCGCGTTCTGCGGGGGCCTGCGCAGCAGCGGCTCCTTCATCTGGGCGACCATGGCGTCGCCGAGCACCATCACGGGGTTGCGATACTTGAAGGCCAGGCGGAAGGCGTCGAACATCATGTTGTAGCATTCCTGGCAACTGGAAGGCGCAAGCACGAGATTGCGGTGATCGCCGTGCCCCCCGCCCTTGACGGCCTGGAAATAGTCGCCCTGCGAGGGGCCTATGCCGCCCAGGCCGGGGCCGCCGCGCTGCATGTTGACCACCACGCCCGGAATCATGCTGCCCGACATGTAGGAAAGGCCTTCCTGCATAAGGGATATGCCGGGGCTGGAGGAGGAGGTCATGGCCGGAATGCCGCAGGCGCCCGCGCCGAGCACCATGTTGATGGAGCCTATTTCGCTCTCGGCCTGCACAAAGGCCCCGCCCGCCTCGGGCAGGAGGACGGAGAGCAGTTCCGGAATTTCATTCTGCGGAGTAATGGGATAGCCGAAATAGCAGCGGCAGCCGGCGTCCACCGCGCCGTACGCCACGGCTTCGTTGCCCCTGGCCAGTATGCGCCGTGTTTCCGTGCTCATGCCGAGGCCTCCCTGGGGGCTTTCGTCTTCGCGCTGCGAAACACGCGCACGGCCACATCCGGGCAGATCACGCCGCAACCGGCGCAACCCGTGCATTCTCCCGCGTTCTCGCCCGCTTCCACCACGCGGTAGCCCAGGCGGTTGAACCGGGAAGACTGCCGGATAATCCCCTTGGGGCAGACGCTCGTGCACAGGAGGCACCCCTTGCAGCGTTCTTCAATAAAAACGACTCGGGACATACTTATCCTTAATTTAATAATAAAAACATGGGAATATGCGCATTTTTTCTTAACATGCCCCGTTCGGTTCAAAGAATGAGCGTGGCATCGCCGTATGAGAAAAAACGATAAGCATTTTTTACCGCCCGTGTATAGGCTTCCAACACAAATTCCCGACCGGCGAACGCACAAACCATCATTAACAATGACGATTCCGGAAGATGAAAATTGCTGATCAGGGCGTCCACAACATGAAAACGCGCGCCGGGATGAAGAAAAATATCCGTCCAGCCGCGAAACTCCCGCAGTTCTCCGCGGGCGGCAAAGGCTCCCTCCAGCGCGCGGGCCGCCGTGCTGCCCACGGCCACCACCGGCCTGCCTTCGGCCTTGGCCCGGCGCACGGCCTCGGCCGTCTCCGCCGGGATGACGCAGTATTCCGCGTGCATGCGGTGCCGGCGTATGTCCGCGCAGCGCACCGGGCTGAAGGTGCCGTAGCCCACGTGCAGTTCCAGTTCCGCCCGGCCGAAGCCCGCCCGATCAAGTTCGTCCAGCAGTTCGCGCGTGAAGTGCAGGCCTGCCGTGGGCGCGGCCGCCGAACCCGGTGTGCGGGCGTACACGGTCTGATAGCGCTCGGCATCGGCCGCGTCCGCCGGGCGGCGGATGTAGGGCGGCAGGGGCAATGCGCCCTCACGGGCGAGAATGTCCGCCGGATCGCCGCTCCAGGCCAGGCGCGCCCGGCATTTGCCGAAGGACGAACGCTCCAGCAGGGTCAGTTCCAGAGAACCGAAGCGCAGCACATCCCCGACCACGCTTTTTTTTGCGCCGCGCAGCAGGCCTTCGGCCTCGGCGCAAAAGCGTCCGCCCTCCTCCCGCGCTTCCGCAAGCAGCAGGGGCAGAGGCGTGAGCAGCAGAAATTCCCGCCTGCCCCCGGAAGGTTTTGTTCCGAACAGACGCGCCGGAACCACCCGTGAGGCATTGGTCACCAGCAACGCGCCGGGCGGCAGATACCGTCCCAGATCGACAAAAGCCGCATCCTCCATGCTCTTTTCGGCCCGGCGCAACACCAGCAGGCGCGAATCGCCCCTGCGCGCGGGAGGTGCCTGGGCGATGCATTCGGGCGGCAACACGTAGCTGTAGCCCGCAAGGGAGTATTCCGGAGGTATCTCGTTCACGATCATGCCGGCATTGTTTTTTGGAACTATTCGAGATACAGAAAAGCACAGAAGGCGGCAAGCGTTTTTATGGCCGCAAGGCGGGCTTCGCCCGCCGGCAGGCAACCGCTTCAAGCGCAACATGACTGAATTTCGGGGAATTATGCGAGGATTCTTCCTTTTCGCGCTCCTGCTCTGTCTTGGCCCGCTCGGCGCCTGCGCGCGCGCCGTCAGGGTCGAGGTCAACGCCGTTTCCTCGCCCCAGGCGGGCGGCCTGGCCGGCAAGCGCTGCATCGTGCTGCCGGCGAATCCGGACACCCGGCCCGACGATCTCTTCTTCCGCGAATTCGCGGAAAAAACAGCCGCCTCCCTGGCGCGGCGCGGCTGCGACAGGGTCGATTTTACGGAAGACGCGGATATTGCCGTGCTGCTCGGCTACGGCATCAGCGAGCCCGTGATCGTGGAACGGCGCGACTACGTCATTTACCGCCCCTGGGGACGCTGGAGCCGGGATATCCCCGAATTCATCCCCGTGGTCACCACCATGATCTTCAACACGGGAGGCCTGAGCCTGGAGGCCCGGACGGTGGAGAAGCAGACGGTGCCCCTGCCTGATCAACCCTCCAAAACGCGCAAGGGCGAACCGCCCAAACAGATCGCCCAGGCTTCGCTCGGCGCGCCGCTCTGGAAAGTGAGCGCCGAGCACGCGGGCCAGGGCATCGACATGCGCGCGCTCTTTCCCTGGCTGCTGGCCGCGGCTGAAAACTATTACGGCACGGACAGCGGACAGGGCATCGTCGTCAAAGTGCCGGCCGAGGCCGTGACCGCTCCGCCCCCGCCTCCACCCGCAATGATACGGAAAACAGGCGAATGAACACGCTTGAACCCCATCTGCGCTTCAGCATGCCGGCCGGCGCGCGCCTGCACCTCGGCGTGTGCGGTTCGGTCGCGGCCTTTCGCGCCCTGGATCTGCTGCGTTTCTGGCGCGCGGCGGGCGTGGGCGTAAGCGTGACGCCGACCCCGGCCGCCCGGCGCTTTGTCGCGCCCTTGAGCTTTGAAGCGCTGGGCGCGTCCCCGGTCTACGGCTCCATGTTCGAGCCCGGCGCGGAGCCCTTCGCCCATCTCGAACCCGGCCAGATCGCGCAGGCCATGGTCGTCGCCCCGGCCACGGCCTCCACCCTGGCCCGCCTGGCCCAAGGGCTCGCGGACGACATGCTCGCCTGCCAGGCCCTGGCCCACGCCGGCCCCCTGGTCATCGCCCCGGCCATGAACCCCCGCATGTGGGCGCATCCGGCCACGCAGGCCAATGCCGCCCTGCTGCGCGAACGCGGCGCGGTCTTCGTGCTGCCGGAAAGCGGCACCGTGGCCTGCGGAGACGAGGGACAAGGCAGGCTGGCCGATGCGCGGGAAATTTTTCTCGCCGGGCTGCGCGCCCTGCATGCGCAGGACATGGCCGGGCTGCGCGTGCTCGTCACCCTCGGCCCGACGCGGGAGCAATGGGACGCGGTGCGCTATTGGAGCAACCCCTCCAGCGGGATCATGGGCGCATCGCTCGCCGTGGCGGCGTATCTGCGCGGGGCGGAGGTATACGCGGTGTGCGGCCCCGGCTGCCCGTGGCTGCCCGCGGGCGTCACGCGCCGTGATGTGACCGGCGCGACGCAGATGTTCGAAAGCGCGCGTTCTCTCTGGCCGTCCATGCACTGCGGCGTGTTCACGGCCGCGGTGGCCGATTTTGCGCCGGAACCCTACGGCCCGGAAAAATTCAAAAAAGCCGGCGCGGCCGAGGGCTTCAGCATCCGTTTTCTGCCGAACCCCGACATTTTGCGCACCCTGGCCGCCGAGCGCCGGGCCGATCAGAAAATCGCGGCCTTTGCGGCCGAAACGGTCGCGGATCTTGCCGAGGCCGTGCGCTTCAAGCTGCGCGCCAAGGGGGCGGATCTTATGGTGGGCAACCGCATCGGACAGACAGGCGCGGGCTTCGGCGCGCCGACCAACGCCGTGTATGCGGCGGACGCCTCCGGCCGCGAGGAGGAATGGCTCCAGATGCCGAAACCTGAAATCGCCCAACGGATCTGTTCATGGCTGCTGCGCCTCTGATGCCCCGTTCCGCCTCGCCTTCCCTTCTGGCCCTGAAGCAGGCCGGGCTGGACTATCTTCTTTTTGACGAGGAAACGGCCCGCGCCCTGCGCGCGGCCGCGCGGCCGCAACCGGCTCCGAAACAATCCCCCCCCGCCCGGCCGCCGGCCCCCAAAACCACGCAACGCCCGGCCCCGCACGGGCCGGCATCCCAAGCCGCGCGGCCCGCGGCCCCCCGGCCCCCCGCCGCGCCGGCCCTCGAAGCCTGGCCCGCGCGCTGGCGCGAACGCCTGGACAAAACCCGGCCCGCGCCCGTGCTCTGGGTCTATTGGGAGTTGGGGCGCGATCTTCTCGGCCCCCCTGAGGTAAAGCGAAGAGAATGCGTGCAGGGCCTGCTGCGCGAGCTCTCCCACCCGCCGGGCACGCACAGCTTCTGGCCCCCCGCCCTGCCCGACGCCGACGGAAACGAAGCGGCCGCCCCCGCCCTGTTCTGGGAAGGCGCGCGCATGTTGCGCGGCCGGGTCGCGCTTGTCTTCGGCTCCAAAGCTCTGGAGGGGATAGATCCGCCGCCCCGCCTGAGCGGCGCGGGGCCTTTTCGGCAATTCCGCCACCGGGGCCTCCTGCTCGTCACCCTGCCCGACCTGGAGGACATCGCCCGCAAAACACGGCCGGGCGAGCCTGTGGGCGGCACGGCCCTGCGGGAGTTTCTGCGCGCAACCCTTGCGCCCTTCGCCTAGACATTTTGCTTTTGAAAATGATCTGAAGACGCGGAACGAAGTGAAGCGGATTCCGCCCCGCAGGCGCAGACGAAATTGCATTTCGCCGTGAAGCGCCGGAGGGAGCGTTTCAAAAACAATCTGCTCTGAAGAAGCTTCCGGAGCACGGCCTCGCCCGCCCCGCAAAGACGGCCGGCACAAGTGAAAAAACCGCGCCGGGCGGCAACAGCGCATAAGCAGGTACCAAAACAAAAGCTCCGTCGGCTTCAACCGGCGGAGCCTGTGCTTGTGCGCATTTCGCGGCTAATACAGCCCGTCCTGCCGGCGATCCTTGATCAGCGCCAGCGCGCGCTTGGCAAGATGCGTGACTTCGGGCTTGGAAATCTGGTCGTCCGCGCCGACCGAAATGCCCTTGTGGCGCAGTTTATCCGTGATCAGCGAGGAAAAAAGCAGTACCGGCAGATTGCGCAGCGCCGGGTCGTCTTTGACGCGCTTGGTCAGGTTGTGGCCGTCCATCATCGGCATTTCGATGTCGGAAACCAGCACCTGCACGAAATCCGTCACCTTGCAGTTCTCGGCTTCGGCCTTGGCCTTCAGTTCCACCAGGCGTTCCCAGGCTTCGCGGCCGTTATAGACCACTTCCACGTCGAAATTGGCCTTCTGGAGCAGGTCCTTCAGCATTTCCCGTATCAGGGCCGAGTCGTCGGCCACCAGGGCGCGATAGCGGGTGGAGCGGTCGTAATCCTCGCCCAGGTCGTCAAGACGCAGGCCCAGGGCGGGATTGAGATTGGAGACGATGCGCTCCAGATCGAGCAGAAAGACGATGCGTCCTTCCAGCTTGACCACGCCGATGACCGTATCTTTCGAGGCTTTGGCCACATAGGGGTTCGGCGGTTCGACCTCTTCCCAACTTATGCGGTGGATGCGGTTGACGCCGGAAACCATGAACGCCGTGGTGACGGCGTTGAATTCCGTAACAATGGTTTTGGGCTCCTGGCTCTTGACCGTTTTTTTCTCCAGCCACAACGCAAGATCGACCAGGGGGATGATCTTGGAGCGCAGGTTGAATGCGCCGAGCACGGCGGCGTGCTGCACTTCGGGCAGTTCCGTCACCTTGGGCATGCGGATGATTTCGAGCACTTTGGCCACGTTGACGCCGTAATGCCCCCGGTAGGGCGGCGCACCGGGGCCGCTCTCCTCGTCCAGATAAAATTCGACTATCTCGAGCTCGTTTGTGCCCGCTTCCAGGAGGATGTTCGTGGTGGAAGACATTCCGCCTCCGCGCGATTATATTGAATTCTTGTACCACAGTCGTCAGAATAGCCGAAGCATGTGCACCTTTTCAAGTTCTCAAGTCGCTAAATTCTTCAGAAAAAATTCCACGGCGTCAATGAGGCTTTTCGGCGTGGATGCGCCGGCCGTTAGGCCTGCGACGCTTTTTCCGGCAAAAAATCCGGGATCGAGTTCTTCCACGTTCTCGATGTGCAGGGCGGGAATGCCCGCGGAGGCTGCCAGTTCGGCCAGCCGGCGCGTGTTGCCGCTCTCGCGCCCTCCGGCGACCACCATGCAGTCCACACGCCCGGCAATTTCCAGGGCCTCGTTCTGGCGCTTCTGCGTGGCGTCGCAAATGGTGCGCAGCGCCGGAGCGAAATCCGGCAGACGCGCCGCAAGATACTCCAGTATTGCCTCAAACTGCCGCACGTTCTGTGTGGTCTGCGCCGCCGCGACATAGGAGACGGCGGGATCGAGCGGCAGGCGAGCGCATTCCTCAAGCGAGCCGAACACATGCCAGGGGCCGCCGGCATAGGAAACCAGCCCCCGCACCTCGGGATGCTCGGCCTCGCCGAACAGCAGCAGCGTGCGCCCGTCGCGCGTGGCCTTTTCAATCACCAACTGGGCGGCCTTGACCCGCGGGCAGGTCGCGTCCGCCAAACGCGCCCCCCGTTCACGCAGCAGCGCTTCTTCCCGCCGGGAAATGCCGTGCGCCCGGATGATCACACATTCCCCCGCCCGCGCCCGGGCCGCGTCCGCGATGCGCCCCACTCCCCTGGCCTCGTAGGCCGCCAACACCTGGGGATTGTGGATGATCGGCCCCAGGGTGACGATTGTTCCCCCTTCCTCCAGGGCCCTGTCCAGGCGCTTGAGTGCCAGGCTCACGCCCATGCAGAAGCCGGCCGTATGCGCGCGCAGTACTTTCATGCCTTCCCTCCCCCGATACACTCTTCAATAACATCCTCAAATTCCACCCAGCTCATGCAGCCGCACAGCCGCTGCCGCAGCACCCGCACGCCCGGCAGGTGGAGGGCGTAGCGCGGCACGAGGGAGCGCATTTGAAGCAACGCGCCGCGTTCGCCGCGCCTGCCGTATTCGCGGGCCAGCTCCGCATGGCGCAGAATAAGCCGGCGTAAGGAGGCCGCGGTGGGCACGGGCGTTTCGCGTCCCTCAAACAAGGCGCGGTGGGCGGTGAAGACGGCGGGATCGCGCAGCGCGCCCCTGGCGTACATGAGGCCGGACAGGCCGCTTTCCGCAAGGCAGCGTACGCCGTCGCGGGCGCTGAGCAAATCCCCGCTCGCCAGCACGGGAACGGACACACGCGCGGCGCATTCGGCCAGCAGGCTCCAATCCGCCTGTCCTGTAAAGCCCTGGCGGGCAAAACGCGGATGCAGGGTAAGAGCGCCCACGCCGATATCGGCCAGAGCCGGCGCGAGCGCACGCCAGGCGTGATGCCCGTTTTCCCAGCCCAGGCGCAGCTTGCAGCTCACCTTGCCGGGTTCGGCGCTTTTGACGGCGGCTTCGGCCACGGCAAGAGCGCGGGGGATGTCGCGCAGCAGGGCCGCGCCGCTGCCGGTGCGGGTAACCTTGGGCACGGAACAGCCCATGTTGATGTCGAAACGCTCAAAACCCATGTTGCGCAGCATGTTCACGGCATAGGTCATGTCCGAAGGATCGCCGCCGAAAAGCTGCACGGCCAGCGGCGCGTCCAGCGGATGGGTGCGCAGCAGGTCGCGCGTGCCGGGGCTGTTGTGGAGCAGGCCCCTGGCGCTGATCATCTCGGTAAAGCAGCCGGCCGCGCCGCATTCGCGGCAGAGCAGGCGGAAGGCGAGATCGGAATAGCCGGCCAGGGGCGCAAGCAGGGCGTTTTCCGGCCGGGAGGCGGCGAGCGCGTTCATGAAGCGGGCTTCGCCTCCGGCAACAGGCAGAAATTGCTGAGGCAGAAGCAGGGGTTGTTCTCGTCAACGCGGCAGGCCCCCTGCCGGCAGGCGTGGCGCGCCAGGATGTTGCCGGCGAAGTCCAGGGCCTCGTACAGATTGCGGGCCAGAAAACCTTCTCCCATATGGGCGAACACGCCGCTGCGCTCGAGAATGGCCCGTACGGAGGCGTTGTCGTGGATGAGAATGGGCACCACGTCCTTGGCCAGACAGCGGTCCATAAACTGCAACAGGCTGTGCGCGCCCGAGGCGTCCAGCCAGAAAACCCGGTTGAGGTGCAGGATGAGCACCTTGGGCAGGGTGTTTTCATAGGCGCGCAACTGCTGTTCCAGTTCGTGGATCGCGCCGAAGAACAGCGTGCCTTCCATGAAGAAGAGCGCGACCTGCGGGCAGTTCTTGGCCCAGGGGAAGGCTTCGACCAGAGAGGCGTCGGCGTCGGCCGGCTCGGCGCGCTTGAGGCGCACCTGGGAGGATTTGCGGATGAAAAGCAGCAGTGAAAGCAGCACGCCGAGCAAAATGGCTTTTTCAAGGTCGAGCAGCAGCCCGGCGCCCAGGGTGGTCAGCAGCACCAGGCCGTCGGTGCGCGTGGCCTTGAGACAGAAGCGCAGCGCTTCCACGTCGATCATGCCCCAGGCGATGACGATGAGCAGTCCGGCCAGGGAAGGAATGGGGATATAAGCGGTCAGGGGCGCGAAAAGCAGCAGGGCCGCAAGGGTAAGGATGCCGGAAAATACGGCCGCGAAGCGCGTGCGCGCCCCGGCGCTGAAGCTGACCGCGCTGCGCACGAAAGATCCGCAGCCCGGCAGGCCGGAGAAAAAGCCCGCGCTCACGTTGCCCAGACCCTGGGCGATGAGTTCGCGGCAGGCGTCGAAATCCTGATTGCGCGCCTCGGCCATGCTCTTGCCGATGGCAATGGAACTGAGCGCCCCCACCAGGGCTATGGCCAGCGCGGGCAAAAAAAGTTCGCGGATCAGTTCCAGATCCGGCGGGGGCGGCAGGGAAAGGGGCGGCAGGCCCGCCTCCATCGCGCCCACCATGCGCACGCCCAGGCCTTCGGCGTTTATCAGAGCGGCCGCGAGCGCGGAAAGAATCAAGGTGATCAGGGCCGCCGGCAGGCGGGGGAAAAAGCGTTTTATCCCCGCCGTAAAAACGATGGTGCCCAGGCCGAAGGCCAGGCTTGCGACATGCATGGAGGAGGCGTGCCGCCACACTTCGAGCATGTGGGGAAAAAACCCGCCGGGCGCGATGAAGTCCAGGCCGATCAGGCTCTTGATCTGCCCCCCGGCGATGAGCAGCGCCGTGGCGCTCATAAAGGCCGTCATGACCGCGTGCGACACGTAGCCGGAAAGCTCGCCCAGGCGCGCCAGGCCCATGACGATCTGGATCACCCCGGCCAGCACGGCCACGCCGAAGATATAGGGCATGCGCGCGTCTTCCGGCAGGGCGGCCAGTACCACTCCGGCCACGCTCACCTGGGCGCAGGCCGAAAAAAGCAGCATGGACACGGCGTTGGTGGGCCCGGCCTGCAGATAGCGCGACGAACCCCAGAGCGCGACCGCGATAACCGGCACTATGGAGGCATAAAGCCCGTACTTGGGATGTACCCCGGCCACCAGGGCATAGGCCATGGCCTGGGGAATGCTGATGGCGGCGGCGGTGAGCCCGGCCGCGAGATCCGCCTTAGCGGCCCTGCGCGTGTAAGCGCGCAGATCCGCGACAAAGGGGAAAAATGAATCAAAAACTTGCTTCATCTGCATGGCATGTATCTATTATTTTTATGAATCCCGGGTGCATACGCCGCGTTCCGCAACCTTGCCGGGGAAGGCGGCGGCCAGCGGGCAGTCCGCGCAATGGGCGTCGTGCACAATGCGCGCGTGCACGGCGCGTATGGCCTCGCCCGGCGTGAGGAAGACGTTGTCCCAGGTCACGGCCTTGAGCAGGCCCGTCCTGTCCAGCACTTCGGCCACGGAGCCGACCACCTCGCTGAAGGAAAGCTCCAGCCCGGCCTTGTGTATCCCGGCCGTGAGCATGGCCAGCGCCTCTTCGCCCGAAGCGTCTATGTAAGTGATGCCGGAACAGACAAGATGAATGTGGCGCAGTTCCTTCTGCGTTTCCATGCGCTCATAGATGTAGTCCTCCAGTACGGAGGCGTTGGCGAAAAAGAGCGCGCCCTGAAAATGCACCAGCGCGATATGACGGCATTCCTGAAGGCCGAAGATCTTCACCTCGCGCAGGGCCTTGTCCGGCCCGCTGGAAAGCGCCACCACCGAAGGCCGCATGGAACGGTAGAAGAACGAGGCCAGCGAGAGCACCACCCCTATGCCTATGCCTATGTCCATGTGCGGGGCGAAAAAGAGCGTGGAGCAGAAGGTGACCACGGCAATGACCCCGTCGTGCCGCTGGGCCGTCCAGACCCGCTTGAACTCCACCGGGTTGACGAGCCGGAAGACGGATTTCATGACCACCACGGCCAGCACGGGCTGGGGCAGGTAATACATCGCGCCGGTGAGGAAAAAAAGGGTGCAGAGCACGCCGGCGGAGGCAATGACGCAGGAAAGGCTTGTGGCCGCCCCGGACGCGATGTTGACCGAGGACACGGAAAACGAGCCCGAAACCGGCGGGGTTTGCGTAAAGCCGCCGGCGATGTTGGCCAGGCCCTGGCCCACCAGTTCCCTGTTCGCGTCCAGGCGGTAACCGAAGCGGTTGGCCGCGGCCTTGGCGATGGATACGGCCTCGGTGAAGCCCAGCAGGGCGATGAGCAGCGCGTAGGGCACAAGCTGGACGACGTGCGAAGGCGCGAGATCCGGCAGGATAAAGTGCGGCAACCCGCCGGGCATGCGGCCCACCACTTCCCCGCCGGCCGTCAGATGCAGCCTTGTCATGTCCGGTGCGCCGCTTCCCAAACGGAGCCGCCAGATGCGGCCGTCGGTCTGCGCGCCTTCGGGCGGGCGCTCGTGGGCGGGGGGAGTTTTTTCGCCCGAAAAACCGCGCGGCACGGGCGGAAAAAAATAGTCCGCGGCCACATCCGGGCTGTTCAGGGCATAAAAGCGCAACGTACCGTCCTTTTGCGGCACGCCGGCAAAGGTCATGCGGCGCAGGTGCTCACGCACCAACGCAACGTCCTCCGCGGCGCGCACGCGCTCCAGCCTCTTTTCCTCCAGGTTGTACCGGGCGTCCATAATTTCTATGCGCCGTTTGCCCTTCACTTTCTCCAGTTCGGTCAGTTCCGCGCCGATTGCGGCCAGCTTGCCGGAATCCTCGTTCAGGCGCGCAAGCAGGGTTTTCGCCTCCGTGGAGGCCAGGGCGTTCAGGTCGGCTTCGGTGTTCCGCTCAAAGCCCGTCGCCCAGGAAACAACGGTGCATATGACCACCGCCGTCAGCACGGCCGGCAGCCTCGGAAAGCGGCGCCCGATCACCCAGAGCAACCCGGCCGCCAGCAGCGCCATGAGCAGGCTGGGCACGTGCGTGTAGTTCAGGGCGGATTCAAACACATGCACGACGGTTTCATACTGGCGCCCGGCCGAATCCACCGACACGCCGAACACCTTGGCGAGCTGCGAGCTCGCGATGATGATCGCCGCCGCGTTCGTGAAACCCGAAACCACCGGCGTGGAAAGAAAACTCACCAGCAGGCCCATGCGGCACAGCCCCAGCACAAGCTGCACCAATCCCACCATGAGCGAGAGCAGGGTAATGTAGGCCACATAGCCGGCCGTACCGGTCATCACCAGCGGCTCCAGCGCGGCCGAGGCCATGATCGAGGTAATGGCCACGTTCGTGGTCACCAGGTGGCGGCTGGAGCCGAACAACGCGCCGATCAGCGTGGGCAGCAGGGCCGCGTACAATCCGTGATAGGCGGGCAGCCCGGCAAGCTGGGCGTTGGCCATGGCCTGCGGCACCAGCACCAGGGTCACCGTGCAGCCGGCCGCGAGATCCTTTTTGAACTCGGTCGTCGTATAGCCCTTGAAGCGGGCCGGCAATATATTTTGCAACACTGTGTACTCCGTCCTCCGAAATTTTTAACGGCGTCGCTACGTTATTCCATAACAACGCTTCCGGTGCAATGAGGAGGCATCAAAGGCGGCTATGCGGGGAGAGGCGGCGCGTTTGTCGTGAGGAATAGACGCCCCATGGGGGGCCAGAGGGCGCGCCCCCTGGCGGGGGAACTTGAGGGCGCGCGCGCCCCCTCACAAAATTTTACTTCTCGGACGCTTCGGGGAAAAGCCCGGCCGCGAGTTCGCGCAGCTTGTACTTCTGGATCTTGGCGCTGCCGGTCATGGGAAAGGCGTCGAGCGTAGCCACGTAGCGGGGAATCTTGTGCCAGGCTATTTTGCCCCGGCAGAAGTCGCGCACGTCTTCCACGGCGATTTCACAGCCTTCCTTGGGGATGATGAAGGCGGCCACTTCCTCGCCGTATCGGCGGCTGGGCACGGCCACCACCTGCACGTCGAGCACACCTTCCATGCCCATGAGGTATTCTTCGATCTCGCGCGGGTAGATATTTTCGCCGCCCCGGATGATCATGTCCTTGATGCGGCCTGTAATGCGCAGAAAGCCGTTTTCATCCATAATGCCCAGGTCGCCGGAATGCAGCCAGCCCTCGGGGCTGATCGCCTCCTCCGTGGCTTCGGGCATGTTGTAATAGCCGTGCATGACGTTGTAGCCCCGGCAGAGCACTTCGCCGGGCTCGCCGCGCGGCTTTTCCTCACAGGTTTTGGGGTCGGCCACGCGCACTTCTATGCCCGGCATGGGCCGGCCCACGGTTTTGCAGCGCACTTCGATCGAGTCGGTGACGTCGGACTGGGTCATCACCGGCGAGCCTTCGGTAAGGCCGTAGCAGATGGTGACTTCCTTCATGAACATCTCGTTCATCACGCGGCGCATGAGCGGCTCGGGGCAGACGGAACCCGCCATGATGCCCGTGCGCAGGGATTCGAAATTGAAGCGCGGGAACAGCCTGTGTTCCAGCACGGCCAAAAACATGGTGGGCACGCCGTAGAGCGCGGTGCAGCGTTCGCTGTCCACGGCCTCCATAACGGTAATGGGGTTGAAGCTTTCGAGGATGACCATGGTCGAACCGTGGTTCACGCAGGCCGAAACTCCCAGCACGCAGCCGAAGCAGTGGAAAAGCGGCACCGGCAGGCAGACGCGGTCTTTTTCGGAAAAGCGCTGGTGCGCGCCGATCCAATAGCCGTTCAGGCCCACACCCACGTGGGTGAGCATCACGCCCTTGGGAAAGCCCGTGGTGCCGGAGGTGTACTGCATGTTCACGACATCCCAGGGATCGAGGGAGGCCTGGCGGGCCTGGTATTCCTCGTCCGTAACCATCACGGACATGGCCGTGACTTCGGGGATGGAATACATGCCGCGCTGTTTTTCCATGCCCAGGAAAAAGACCCGGCGCAGATGCGGCAGTGTTTCGCTTTTCAGGTTGCCGCGCGAGCGGGTGCGCAGCTCCGGAGCCACGGTGTACAGGGTCTGGATGAAGTCGTGATCGCGGAAGCCGTCGATGATGAACAGGTTCTCGCATTCCGACTGCATGAGCAGATAGCGCAGCTCGTGCTCGCGGTAGGAAGTGTTGACCGTGACCAGCACGGCCCCGATCTTGGCCGTGGCGAACTGGAGCGCCACCCAATAGGGCACGTTGGTGGCCCAGACCGCGACCTTTTCCCCCTTCTGCACGCCCAGGGCCATAAGCCCCTTGGAGAACTCGTCCACGGCGCGGCCGAATTCCCGCCAGGTCTGGCGGTAGTTGCGGTCGGCGTAGACCACGGCGTCGTTGTCCGGGTAGCGTTCTATGGTGTGGTCGAGCACCTGGCCGAGCGTCCATTCGCGCAGCACAAAGGGCTCGCCGTACACGGAAACGGGATTGGCGACGGGAAAGGGCTGTTTTTTCATGCTGTGATCACGGGTAATAGATGACGGCGATAATCTCGGCCGGCTCGTTGCCCCAGGCCCCCACATGGTGCGGCACGATGGAGTTGTAATAGACCGTGTCACCCGGCTCCAGCACGTGCTCTTCACGGCCGTAGACCACCAGCAGCCGTCCCCTGGTCACCAGGATGAACTCCTCGCCCTGGTGGGAGGAAAGCTTGTAGTCACCGTTTTCTTCCGGCATGAGCTCGATGTGGAAGGGCTCCATATTGCGGTCGCTCTTGCCCTTGCCCAGGGAGTGGTAGACCAGTTCGGCCCGGCCGCTGCGGGCCTTGTGCATGGTGAGGTCGTCGCTGCGCACGCCCGCGCGGGTGATGATGGGATCGCGGGTTATTTCGTCGTCCATGAAGGTGCCCAGACGCACGCCGAGCGCACGCGCCACCTTTTGCAGAGGGCCTATGGACGGATAAAGATCATCTTCTTCGAGCGATTGCAGAAAGTCCTCGCTCAAGCCCGCCATGTCGGCAAGCTGGGCGCGGCTGATTTCGCGCTGCTCGCGAAAGTTGCGGATGCGCGCGCCCAGGCTGGTTTTTGTTTTCATGTCTCCCCCCCAAGAAAAGCGGAATAGAATATCGTACAATCTTCTTCCACGGCCCGCAAGCCGGGGAGCGGCACAATCAGGGCCGTCGCATCTTCCCGCCGGTCGATTTCTCTCCTCTCCCCTCCCACCCGCTTCCCCCGTAGAGCGTTTTTCTTTTGCGAAACTCTTTTCGCTGAGCCGCATCCATTTTGGATATTTAACTCGATATGAATAAATTATTTATACCAATTTAATATTTTTGAATTTTTAGGATTGACATTTTAATCAAAATGATCAAAAAGGGCTGGTCGGGATAAAAATACTTCATCCGGAAGTCCCATTTCATCTCCTTCCACCAACCTCAACCGGAGGAAAACACACATGGCACATCACCCCTATGGCATGACGAGGATCGAAGACAACATCCCCTTTGACGAGGGGCAACATCCGCGCGGGCCGGACGGCAGGTTCATTTTTGCCGGCGGCGGGGGTGGCTATGACTTCGGGAGGACGAGCAGCGAGGAAAGCCCCACTGTGGGGAACAGGCCGTGGGCAGGCGGAACGGAGCTTCCCGATCGACCCGTTGTTCCGGCAAACAGGCCCGCTATGAGACCGTACACGACTGCGTCCTTTCCCAGATATGCCCAAGAATCGGGCGGAGCGGCGCAAACCCCGATTGCCGCCGAAGTGCCGCCGCAACAGGAAGTCGCGATGGGGGCGATACCCCCGCTGGTTCAGCAGGGCGCACGTATAGGATGGAACGTATTTAAAGCCACGCCGACGAACGAGCCTGAAATCGAACATGACATCAATAAGCTGGAAGAAAAGTGGAAGGCGGGCACAATAACGCCCGAAGAGGAGAACAGGCTGCAATATCAGTATCACCGTCAAAAAGAATTTGAAGAATCTCAACACCCCCCGTACAGAAGAAAGCCTCTTGACTTGCCGCTCATCGACGACAGGAGAAGACCCCCCAAATTGCGGCGCGACGACGATCGGAAATGAGGGCGAGCGGCAGATACGCGGCGATGAAGAGCGCTGTCGACAACACGTTGGGGAAAACTTCCTCCGCGTCGAAAAACACGAAGATCAGGGCATGGCAGATCGTAAAAAAGAGCAGTGCCGCCCAAGTGACAAGGCCTGGGTGTGGGCAGGCAAGGCCTTTTAAGCGTCTGCACATGACGAAAAAGTACGGCGCTGAAAAAATGAGTACCGTCGGCAAGATGTACAGCAGCAGCAAGAGCAGGCTCAATATTCGAGATTCGCGCGTGAGTTCTTCAAGCGAAGCGCTCGGCCAGACAAGGAGACAGAGAATCGGCAGGCGCACGCAGAACACGATAAGCGCCTCGTTAATGAAATCCTTGCGGTTCAGCGGCGGACCGTAGGGCGAGCCGAAAAGAAGGCGGGCGAGAGCCCGCAGGTGGCCGGCGAAGCCCGCGCCGCCGCGGATGGCGGATTTGCCGTCGTTGTTCATGTCGGCACGGTATCATGGGCGGATTACTGAGTAAACCGGCCGCGCTGTGTATGGAAAACCACCATACGCGGCGCGGCCGTGTTGCCGCACGGGCGCTTGAAAATTCCGAAGCTGAAAGCCCCTGTTCAGGAGGGGGTAAGCGTCGAATTGCGATTCGGTCGGCGATCGGGAATGAACAACGGCAGGTACGCGATAATGCAGAGCGCCGTCGAGAGCAGGTCGAGAGAAGTTATCGTCTCACATTCGTGCAGTATGATGAAGAGGCTCTGCAAGTCACCGAACAACACGATAAGCGCAAAAGGACTGAGCAGGAGAAAGATCACCGCTGCCCAGGTAACAAGACGTGGGCGCGGGCAGGCAAGGAATACAAGACGCCTGTACATGACGAAAAAGTAAGGACAGCAGAAAACGAGCGCGGCCGGAAGCATGAAGAGAACAAGTGTCGGCAGCTCCGGCTCGCATGAGGTGGCACGATCGCACAGCCACAGCAAAAGGCCGGAGATCGGCCCGCGCACGAAAAACACAACCAGCGCGGCCTTGATAAAATCCTTGCGGTTGAGCGGCGGAGCGTCGGGCGAACTGAAGAGGAATACGATAAGCGCTTCTTTGATGAAAGTGTCGCGATCCCGCGGCAAACCGCAGGGCGAGCCGAAGAGAAGGCGGCCAAGTGCCCTCAGGTGGTCGGCGAAGCCCGCGCCGCTACGGATGCCGGATTTGCCGTCGTTGTTCATGTCGGCACGGTATCATGGGCGGATTACTGAGTAAACCGGCCGCGCTGTGCATGGAAAACCACCATAAACCGGAGGAAAATACACATGGCACATCACCCCTATGGCATGACAAAGACCGAGGACAACATCCCCTTTGACGAGGGCCAACACCCGCGCGGGCCGGACGGCAGATTCATCTTTGCCGGCGGCGGGAGCGGCTATGACTTCGGCGGGACGAGCAGCGGAGAAAGACCCGCAACCGGGAACAGGCCGTGGGCAGGCGGGACGGAGCTTCCCGATCGACCCGTTGTTCCGGCAAACAGGCCCGCGATGAGACCGTACACGGCCGCGTCCTTTCCCGGATATGCCGGAGAATCGGGCGGAGCGGCGCAAATTCCGATTGCCGCCGAAGTGACGCCGCAGCGGGAAGTAGCGATGGGGGCAGCGGGGCCGATTCTTCAGCAAGGCGGACGTATAGGATGGAATGTATTGCAGGCCGATCCGGTGAACGGCCCCGAAATCGAACAGGACATCGCGAAGTTGGAAGAAAAACAGCGCACGGGAACGCTGACGCCTGAAGAGGCAATGACGCTGAAATATCAGCGTAAACTCCGCGAAGAATTTGAAGAATCCCAGCGGCACCCGCTCGGGAGAAAATTCCCTCCGCTGCCGATCATCGAGGATCAGGAATGAAAAACAGCGACAGATACGAGGCGATACAGAGCCCCGTGGAGAGCAGGTCGAGGGAGGTAGGCGGCCCACATTCGGACAACGCGACATCAAGGCTCTGCCAGTCGCTGAACAACACGATGAGTACACAGGGACTGAGCAGGAGAAAAATTACCGCCGCCCAGGTAACGAGACGCGGGCGCGGGCAGGCAAGAAATACTAGACGCCTGTACATGACGAAAAAGTAAGGACAGCAGAAAACGAGCGCGGTCGGAATAATGAAGATAATCAGTGTCGGCAGATCCGGGTTGCATGAGGTAGCGCGATTGAACAGCCACAGTAAAAGACCTGCAATCGGCATGCGCACGAAGAACACGATCAGCGCGGCCTTGGCGAAACCCTTGCGATCCAGCGGCGGATCATAGGGTGAACCGAAGAGGAAGCGGTCAAGACCTCGCAGACCTGCGTAGTTGATGCCGGATTTGCCGTCGTTGTTCATGTCGGCACGGTATCATGGGCGAATTGTCGGGTAAACCGGCCGCGCCGTGTATGGAAAACCACCATACGCGGCGCGGCCGGGTTGCCGCACGGACGCTTGAAGATTCCGAAGCTAAAAGCCTCTGTTCAGGAGGAGGTAAGCGTTGGGTTGCGATCCGGTCGGCGATCGGAAATGAGCAGGAGCGGCAGGTATGCAGCAATGAAAAACGCTGCACCCAGCAGATCGAGCAGGAAGGATTCCTCCCCGAGCAGCATAAGAAGGAAAGCGGAACAGGATATGAGGGCAAACACCGCTGCCCAGGTGACAAGGCGCGGGCGCGGGCAGGCAAGGAATGCAAGGCGCCTGTACATGACGAAGAAGTACGGCGCGTAAAAAGCGAGCGACACCGGCAGGGTGAAAAACATCAATCTGAGCAGGTTCGGGGCGGGCGAGTCGCGGTAGACCAGCCATATAAGAAAATTGACAATCGGCATGCGCACGCAGAGCACGATCAGCGCCTCACGGAAAAAACCCCTGCGATCCAACGGCGGATCGTAGGACGAGCCGAAAAGGAATCGGTCGAGAGCCCGCAGGTGATCGGCGAAGCCCGTGCCGCTGCGGATGCCGGATTTGCCGTCGTTATTCATGTCGGCACGGTATCATGGGAGGATTACTGAGTAAATCGGCGTCGGCGAAACAACACAGCCCCGCGTGCGGAATGTGGAAACGCAAAATTCGTCACGCGGGGCGCGCGCCGGGCTCGAGGAAGCGATGCGTTCCGGCGCTTCAATACGGCAGCGGCGGCGGGAACACGTTTTCCCCGTCCGCGTAGATCGGCGGCAGATCGTTGATCAGCCCCGTCAGGGGGCGCATGACCTCCTCGCGCCAGGGCAGGATGTCATAGATCTCCCCGGCGGCGGCCACGTGCAGCTCCCGTACGGAGCCGTCGGGCTTCAGGATCAGCAGGGCCATACCCTTGTTCGCCTGTCGGCGCAGCCCTCCGCCGCCGAGCAGCCAGTCCCCGTTCTCCAGAGGGAACGCGCCGCGCAGAAAATAGTCCTTGGTCACCGGAATGCGCGCTTCTTCCCGCAGCGTGCCGTGATCGGTATAGGCGAAGCGCAGGAAATCCCCGCTGCCCGAAGCGCAGCAGTACAAACGATCCCCATGCCAGAGCGGCGTATGCGGGCAGTCCAGGCCGCAGGCCAGCACGCGGCCCACGTTGCGGCCCTCCAGTTTATCGAGAGACAGCAGCAGGCCGTATCCCTTGTCCTGCCAGTGCAGGCCGGGAACCTGCGCCATCCTGTACGGGCGGTAGTTGAAGCAGCTGGCAACCAGCCCGTGCGGCGTGCGCGCAAAGTCATTGAGGTGAATGGCGTCCGGCGGAAGCTCCCCCCAGCCTTCCAACGGATCGAAAGACGCGCCGGGCCGCAGATCCGGCCCGTAGACCAGCACGCGCGAATTACCCGTGTCCGCCACGGCAATGCCGATGTTCTCCAGGGCATGCACGCCGTGGGCCAGGTTTTCGTGCGGCCCCGGCAACAGCACCCGCTCCGAACCGTGCGCCGCGCTCAGACGGGTGAGGGCGTTGTCCGTGGCGATGAGCAGACTCTCGCCGTCATAGGCCGCGCCGCAGG
>JAVBNZ010000022.1:0-7573 GCA_031551145.1 Desulfovibrionaceae bacterium
GAGGATATCGCGGCGGCGGAAAAAGCCTCCGCCGCGCCTCCGCTGCCGGAGGGCCTTGATCCGAACGTCCCGACCGAAGGCGAAATGCCGCCCGCGCCGAGCGAGGAACACACCCCGCAGGAAATCAGCCTTAACGGCGCGCAGGTCACCAGCATGGTGCAGATCGTCACGCAGGTGGCCGCAGGCTTGCTGCCGCGCGCCTCCGGCGTGCAGATGCTGCTGGCCGCCTTCCCCATCAGCGCCGAACAGGCCGAGCGCATCATGGGCGAGGTGGGCAGAGGCTTCGCGCCGGCGCAGCCGCCGGAACCGGCGCAGGGGCCGGATTATCAGCATGCCGTCCCCTCCTAATCCCGCACCGGGCGCATCTCCCTCCACGTGGCCGTTGCCCTGGCCGAACGCCTGGACGTTCGCCGACGCGGCCAAGGAGCGCGAGGCCCAGGATCTCTGGGCTCCTTCGCGCGCCGCTGAAAGGGAGTACGAGCGCCGGCTGCTCTCCGTGGCCGGGCAGGTCAAAACCGCCCTGGCCACCACCGGCGCTCTGACAAAGGCGGAAAAACTCCTCCGCGAATATGCCAAAGTTTTAGAGCCCTGGGCGCGTCAGAGCGCCGCGAACATGCTGGCCGAAGTCGAACGTAAAAATGCCAAAGCCTGGCGCGCCCACGCCAAAAACATGGGGCTGGATCTGCGCGCGCTGCTCGGCGGCCCCGGCATCGGCGAGCTGGTGCGGCAAAAGATCGAGTACAACGCCGGACTGATAGAAAGCCTGCCGCTGGAAGCCGCGCAAAAAGCCGTGGAAATAGCCGAGGGCAGCCTTGTCACCGGCTCCCGCGCGGAAGACATCGCAAAACGCATCGCGGCCCTGGGCGAAGTCAGCATGTCCAGGGCGCGCACCATTGCCCGCACCGAGGTGAGCAAGGCCAACACCGCGCTCATACAGGCCCGTTCGGAGTTCGCCGGCGGGGAGGGCTATATCTGGCGCTGCGCCCGCAACGCCCGCGTGCGACCGAGCCACGGGAAAAAGGACGGCGAATACATCAAGTGGGACGAGCCGCAGTTGGTGGACGGCATGACCGGCCACGCCGGCGAATTCCCCAACTGCCAGTGCCGGCCGGAGCCGGTCGTCAAGAGCATCGCCGGCCGCACCTACACGCCGGCCCTGTCCATGCCGCCGGAAACGGAAAAGGCGCTTTTCGGCAAGAAGGGCGCGGCGCAATACATCAAGTTCGAGCGGAGCGACAATCTGGCGCAGGCTGCGGAGTTCGCCGAAAAAATGAACATGCGGGCCGATTATTCCGGCGCGAACTACATCGGCGGCAGCGCCCTGGATGTGGCCAACTATTGCAACGAGGTTCTGGCGAAGGCCGAAGACCTGAAGCTGCCCCTGCCGTCCGCGATCCGTTTTGAGGCGCAATGGTTCAATCCCCGCAACCCGCTTGAATCCCCCGCCGCGTATCACAGAGGTGATGACAAGATCGTGCTCAATCCCAACTATCCCTGGCACAGGCTGGAGGATAAGATGAAGGAGCAGCATGCGACCGGCCACGCGTCAACGGCGTCAAAAGAGCATATCATGTGGCACGAGCTTGCCCATGCCGCGCATGCCAAGGCGAACCCGCAGTTGTATGCGGACATTGTCGAGGGGCGCGTGGTCTTTACCTCGGCGGAACGCGCCGTGGCCCGCAAGGTCAGCGGCCGTGCCGCGGCAGACCCTCTGGAGTTCGTGGCGGAAGTGTCCGCCGCCAAAATCACGAAAAAAAGCTTTGCGCGGGACGTGATGGATCTCTATAAAAAATTCGGAGGGATGTGATGTTCGTTTTTCCCTGGTGCTCGTTCTGCCTGCACGATAGGGGGCATCCACCGCTGTGCTGCGCGAAGTACCCGGACGGCGTGCCCGAAGAACTGGCCTACGCCGTGCCCATAGACTCCATGAAGTTTATGCGGGGGGATAAGGACTACAGGCTGCCCTGTCCCTGCGCGTTCTTTGAGCGCGCGCCGGATGAGGAGGCTGGACAAACATAGCCCCGCCGGGCTACAGGTGCATCGGGCACATTCGCCGGCGGTTTCGATCAGCGACGCCGCCCCGGCGACAGGCCGGTTATGAGGCTCTTTGCCGGCCGTTACGGGTCTGCATAGCCCCCGCCCCCTGAAAAGCGCGCACAGGCCGTTTAAAAACATTTTTGAACGGCGGTTCACGCGGCCCTCGCGCCGCCCTTTCCCCTCCCCCTCGCCGAACCCGTCACCCGGAACTCTGTTCCGGGTGATTTTTTTTCGTCCGCGCCCGTAGACAAGTCCCATGCGCTACTACACTACGGGCCAAATCTCTCCCAACCGCCGCAAAACGCCGGAGGGCTACCTGCTCTGCCTCGGCGTGCCCATCGCCCGCACGGGCGCTCAGGACTACCTGCCCGACGAGGTGACGGAAGAAATCGCCGACGACGCGCCGGGCGATACCGTGAAGATCCGGCGCGAGGCGGACGAGGTGTTCGCCCCTGAAACCGTGGCCTCGTTCGAAGGCAAGCCCGTCACTTTGGGGCACCCCGAGGACGGGGACGGGGTAATCATGGACGTGCTGCCCGCCAACTGGCGGGAGCTTGCGCGCGGGGTGGCGCAGAACGTGCGGCGCGGCGAGGGGAATGAGCGCGATCTGCTGCTGGCGGATCTGCTGATTACCGACGCCGAAGCCGTGGCGCTCGTTGAGAGCGGCGGGCTCAGGGAGATTTCCTGCGGCTACGATGCGGAACTGGAGGCCACGGCTCCCGGCGAAGGCCGGCAGCGCGGCATCATCGGCAACCATGTCGCGTTGGTGGAGTCGGGTCGTTGCGGCCCCCGCTGCGCGATCAAAGACAACCTTATGGAGGGTGTCGTGACCAAAAAAGGCAAGCCGAGTTTTTGGGATCGCCTGCTGGGCAATCCCAAGTTCAAAAAGGCTTTTGACGAGGCGGCCGCCGAAGAAGCGGCCAAGGACAACGCAACCCCGCCCGCCGCGCCGGCGCAGAAGACGGATACGCAGCAGGCCACGGACAACGACAAGTCCGATGAAATACTCGTGCTGCTGCGCTCCATCCTCGAAAAGTTGAGCGGCACGCCCGCCGGCGACAATGACCCGGAGCCGGGCGCTACCGGCGACGAAGAGGGCGAACAGACCGGCGACAATAACCCGGAGCCCGGCGCGACCGGGGACGGCGAAGCTGAGGGCGAACCCGAAAAGGCCAAGGCCGGCGACGCGCGCGGCCGCATGGCCGATACCGCCCTGTTCGCGGCCGCCAAAAATCTCGCGCCCGGCCTGGTCTACCGCGTGGGCGATTCCGCCTGCATGGTCAAACGTACTTCGTTGCGGCAGGCCATGTCCGACGCTTCCGTGCAGCGCGTGGTCGACGCCTGCCTGCGCGGGCGCAGTCTGGACAACGCCGATTGTGTCACCCTCGACGCGGCCTTTACGGCGGCTTCGGAACTCGTGCGCGCCAAAAACAGCAACCGCACGGCCAACGCACTCAAGGGTGCGGCCAGGGACGGCAAGGCCGGCTCCGGCCCCATGAGCGCGGCCGAGGTCAACGAGCTGAACCGCAAACATCGGGACAGCCTGAACGGTAAATAATTCGGCCGCCGTCACGGCGCTTGCTCGAAGGCAAGCCCCGCGCCGGCGTCCGGTCACAGGGTAGCAAACCCAAGGAGAGTTTTTATGCCCGTCATTCACGAGCGTATGCCCGCCGGCATTCCCGGCGACGTTTCCCGCAAGGCCGGGGCGGTTATCGAGCCCGCCGTCACCGGCTCCGTCATCCCCTTTGGCTCGCCGGTGCAGTTGGACGCGGCCGGCAAAATCACCGGCCCCACGGCTGCCGCAAATCCCGTCTACGGTTTTCTCGTGCGGCCCTATCCCACGCAAAGCGCGACTCCCGCGCAGGATGCGCCCGGCGCGTCGGGCACGGCGGCGGCCGGCACGGTGGCCGACGTGCTGCGCAGCGGCTACATGACCGTGCGCCTGTCTTCCGCCGAAGGGGGCAAGCCCGTCAAGGGCACGCCGGTCAAGGCGGTGTTCGAGGTCGCAGGCTCTTTCAATGTGGGCGAAATCGCCCTCTCCCAGGGCACGGTCATTCCTCGCTGCTTTTTCATGGGCGAGGCCGACGGCGCGGGCAACGTGGAAATTTCCTTCAACGTCTAAAGGAGCCGCAAACATATGTACACCTATGACAAACGCACTGTGGACGCGGCCGGCGCGTTCCTTCTCGGCGAGTTGGAGCGGCTCGACAAAACGCTGCACCTGCCTCTTTTTTCCGTGTTCTGGCAGCGCGACATCGATCTGCGTGAGGACGTGACGATGGGGGACGAAACTTCCAGCTTCACCCTTTCCAGCTTCGCGGCGGCCGGCGGCACCAGCCCCACGGGCAAAAACTTTGTGGGCAAAAACAGCACGGCCATTCCCGGCATCGCGCTCGATATCGGCAAGGTGCCTTCGCCCCTGCATCTGTGGGCAATGGAACTGGGCTGGAGCATGCCGGAACTGGAAGCCGCCCAACAGGTGGGCCGGCCCATCGACAGCCAGAAGCACGAGGGCATGAAGCTCAAGTACAACAAAGACATCGATGAGATGGTCTACATCGGCGACAAAGAAGTGGGAGCCGTGGGCCTGATCAACCACCCGAGCGTCTATGCCTCCAACTCCACACTCAACTGGGACACGGCCGACCCCAAGCAGATCCTGGACGACGTCAACGATCTGATCACCAAGGTCTGGGAAAACAGCGCCCACGCCGTGGTGCCCGACCAACTGCGCATCACCCCGCGCAAAATGGCCCGCCTCACCCAGCCGGTGACGGAAGCGGGCAGCATCAGCCTGCTTGAGTACATCAGCAAGCAGTGCATCACCAACGCCGAAATCGGCAGGCCGCTGGACATCAAGTCCCTGCCCTGGCTGGTCAAGCGCGGCGCGGGCGGCAAAGACCGCACCCTGGCCTACACGCGCAACCCGCAGTACGTGCGTTTCCCCCTGGTGCCCATGCGCAACACCGCGCCGGAATACCGGGGCCTGCACCAGCTTACGGTCTATTACTGCAAAATGGGGCACGTGGAATTCGTGTACCCCGAAACCCTCGGCTACATGGACGGTGAATAATGCCTACCATCAAAGTTGAACATCCGTTTTCCCTGCGCTCGGCTTCGGACAAGCCGAGGCGCGAATTCGGCAAAGGCACGCACGAAATCAGCAACGTGGAACTGAACCACTGGTTCATCCAGGCGTGCCTCGAAGAAGGCCGGGCCTCGCTGGTGGCGGACGCGCCGCCGGCCGAGGACGTCGCGGAGGACGCGCCCGGCGGCGATACCCAGATAAAAACCCCCGAAACAGAGGCCCCCGCCGAGCCCAAAAAGGCGAAAGGCAAATAGCATGTCTGCCGTTCAGGAGTTTCGGGAGTCGTTCCCCCAGTTCACGGAGGATCTGTTTCCGGCCGCGCGGGTGGAGTTTTACCTGCGCCTGGCGGCCAAGCAGCTCAATCCCGAACGCTGGGAGGATCTGCTGCCCGAGGGCACGGGCCTTTTTGTGGCCCATTACCTGACCCTGGAGCGGGAGGCGCAAAAAGACAAAACCGGCACCGGCGGCATAGGGGCCGCCGCCGGGCCGGTTACAGCCGAAAGCAAGAGCGTGGGCGGGGTCTCCAAGTCCGTAACCAGGGCGGGGCCCACAGCCACGACCAACGTCGCGGCCGGGCAGTGGAATCTGACCATCTACGGTCAGCAGTATTGGCAGCTCGTGCAAATCGTCGGTGCGGGCGGGACGGTGGTGTAACCATGCAGCCTACATTCAGCGTCACCAAAGTCTACGAAAACCTCGCCGGCATCCGCGCCGGCCTGGCGGCCCTGACAAAACAGGACGTGTACGTGGGCGTGCCGGCGGATGAAGCCGCCCGCGAAAAGGACGGGGATACCGGCATCAGCAACGCGGCGCTCGCCTACATCCACGAGCACGGCGCGCCGGAAGTCGGTCTGGAGGCCAGAGCGGCGCTCATCCCCGGCATTAAAGATGCCCTGCCGGATGTCATCACGGAAATGCGCAACTGCGCCAAGGCGGCCATTGAGGGCGACGTGCATGCGGTGGAGCAGGGATTGGTCAATGCGGGCGACTATGCACTGAACGCCGTGCAGAAAAAATTCGAGCCCGGCAACAACGACTGGAAGCCGTTGGATGAATCTTACGCGAAGTACAAACCCCTCATCAAAGATGATGAAGGCAATGTGATTTTTTACAAAGGCGGCAAAAACAAGGGCGAAGCAAGGCGCGGCCCCTCCAGAGCCGATCGGGGCGGTGGGCCGCTGAGAGACACGGAACAGATGATGAAGTCCTACAAGGCCGTTGTCCGCAAAAAAGGCAATACGGCTCTGGTGGTGAAATGAACAACGCTGAACTGATCGATATGTTCAACGATCCCGACATGGGCGGTTGTTATTTTTCTTACGGGCGCATCGTCGAGACCGTCAACAACAAGGGCCGGGCCGAGCAGACCGTACAGGCGTTT
Organism: Desulfovibrionaceae bacterium; assembly: GCA_031551145.1. Classification (GTDB taxonomy): domain Bacteria; phylum Desulfobacterota; class Desulfovibrionia; order Desulfovibrionales; family Desulfovibrionaceae; genus WRKB01. Next base: position 6,507 of record JAVBNZ010000022.1, read on the forward strand.
CCGGCCCAGGGCAACATCCAGCCCGCGCCGGGCAGGGAGCGCGAGCTGCTGCCGGAAGAGGACAGGGCGAAAGAGTCCATCATTATATATACAGCCGCCCTTCTCACGGCCGGCGGCGGCGAAACCAAGGCCGACCGCATTTATTACGCCGATGGCGTCTACCGCGTCAGCCTGGCCGAGCCCTGGCGGGAGCACGGCGGCTTCACCAAGGCCGTGGCCGTGCTGGAGAGCGACAATGAGTAACACCAGCGCCACCGGCGGCTTTCTGAGGCCGCTACAGGCCGGCAGGACGCCGGCCGCCCCGCAGGGGAGCGAGCCCGGAACCATGTTTCCGGGCGATGCGACAGCGAGTGCCCCGCAGGACGCGGGGCCGAGCGACATCCTGGAAAGCGTTGAGGACGTGCTGCACGATCTCATCGCCGGCATCACCGGTCTGCCCGGGGCGATGGTGCGCCCGCGCGCGCAGGCCGAACCGGCGAACACGCCGGGCAAAAATGCCGACTGGTGCGCGTTCGGCGTCATGTCCTCCACACCGTACACGTATCCGCAGATCAAGCATTACGGCGAGGATGGTGGTTACGACGACGTAATCGTGCATGAGGAGCTGGCGGTACTGGCCTCGTTTTACGGGCCCCGGCATTACGCCTTCGCGGCCCTGCTGCATGCGGGGCTGCACGTGCCCCAGAACCGCGAAATTTTACGGCCCAACGGGCTCGCCTTTGTGAAGGCCGGCGGCATCACTCGCCTGCCGGAGCTGGTTATGGCCGGGTTCCGCGCCCGGGCGGATCTGCCGCTGACCTTCCGGCGGGTGACCGCGCGCAGCTATGCGGTGCGAAACATCGAAAAATCAAGCGGCACGCTGGAAAACGACAACGGCCTTACGGTCGGTTTTGGCTGCGGGAACAAATAACCCGCCGGCGCAACCAACAGGAGCAAGTTATGGCTACAGGATTATCCGTGGATCGCGTTGTCCGCGTATCCGTCAACCTCCAGCCCAAGGCCAAGCCCAGGCGCAACTTCGGCGTGCTGTGCATCGCCGGCGCTTCCGACGTCATCGATACCGAGGA
>JAVBNZ010000007.1:0-73612 GCA_031551145.1 Desulfovibrionaceae bacterium
CAATGGGAACGCGACAAGGCGCGCCACGATCAGCAGCGTGATCAGCAGCGTCATGATCAGCAACGCGACCAACAGCGTCATGATCAACAACGTTACGATCAACAGCGTCAGGATCAGCAACGGCGTGAGCAGCAGCGCCACGAGCAGCAGCAGAGGCGCGATCAGCAGCGTCAGGAGCAGGGCCGGCGCGATCAACAACGCCGGGATCAACAACGTCAGGATCAGCAACGCCGTGACCAGCAGCGGCAGGAACAGCAGCAGCGTCAGGATCGTGGACAGCGCGATCAGCAGCGCTATGAACGGCAAAGTCGTGATCAGGGGCAGCGCGATCAGCAGCGTCAGGAGCGGAGTCAGCGCGATCAACAACGTCGTGATCAGGGACAGCGCGATCAGGGACAGCGGGATCAGCAGCGCCCGGATCGGCAGTAGGGCCTTGTAACGCTGAAAGTGTTCAAATGCTCTGCCGGAGCGGGCGTCTCCAGGTTAACCCGCTCCGGATGCCGCTTCCGCGTTATCCCCGGCGCTGCCACAGGGCCGCGCCCGCTATGCAGGCCAGACCCAGCACGGTGGCCGGCGCGATGCGCTCGCCCAGCACCAGGGCTATCCAGCACAGGGAGAGAAAAGGCGAAAAAAAGGCCAGGGAGCCGGTGCGGGCCGCGGAATCCGAAGCCCGCAACGCGGCGGCCCAGAGCAGAAAGGTCAGGCTCATCTCGAACAGGCCCACGTAGATCGCCGGCAGCCACGCGGCCGGCTCAAGGGGCAGCGGCGGGGACATGACAAGGCAGATCAGCCCCAACCAGGGCAGGGCAAAGCCGAAGTGCAGCAGCAGGCTTATATCCGCCGGCAGACCGTCCGCGCGCTCCAGCAGCCAGTATGTGGCCCAGATCACCGCGCTCGCCAGGACACAGAGCACCCCGGCCGGCGCGGGGCCGGAAAACACGGAAAATTCCCCGCCGCAGGCGATAATTACCACCCCCATCCATCCCGCGCCCAGGGCGACGACATCCCGCCGGCTGAGTCTGTGCCCCAACAGAGGCACGGAAAGCAGGCTCAGCGCGATCACCCAGGTGGAGTTCAGGGCCTGGGCGGTCTGTGCGGGCAGCAGGTTGTAGCCGTTGAAAAGCAGGAGATAATAGGCCGGCGGATTGAGCGTTCCCTTCAGCGCGCAGCGCAGAGCCCGGCGCGGGGAGTTTTTCAGAAGCTCCCGCAGGGCGGCGCAGCGGTCGCGCGCGATCTGCACGAGCAACAGGGCGAGAAAAGAGGTGAGCCCGGCGATGAAGAGCAGTTGGTAGGGATCGAGCGCGCGCAGGGCCAGCTTGAAGGCCGAGGCCGCCGTGGACCAGAGCAGCACGGCCGAGGCCGCAAGGAGCGTCGAGCGGGCAATGCTCACAGCACTTCGTACACGCGGCAGAAGACGTTGTCGTATACCAGACGGAAATAGGGCGAAAGCGCCGGATCGCCCGGCGGGCTGATCAGAAGCTGCACCATCAGGGAGTTGTACAGCTTCTCGTCCATCAGCAGCTTTTCATCCGTCACGCGGTTGAGAAAGAAGTGGATGTTGCGGCGTTTTTCATAATATCTGCGCCGCGCCTCGTCGCTTGCGTTGGGATGTTTTTCAACCCATTCACGCACATAGTCGCGCCGGCTGAACTTGCCGTCCTCGAACACATTGATGGTGGAGGCGGAAATGCTGCCCTCCGCGCCCTGCACCAGCACCTCGCCCTCGTCAAGCTGGTAGGTGAGCTGCTGGGGAATGATGCTGATGGCGGAACTGATGCCCTTTTGTTCCGCAAAGTTCCAGGAACCGAAGAGTGAAATCCAGAAACCCAGGCGAAGCATTTCAAAATTCACCACCACGAACTGCCTGCCCGGCGCCTTCACCGGGGGCGTGTCGGGCGCGCGCAGTTTTTTCATCAGGGCGTCCGCTTCTTCGCCGCCCAGGCCGGCAAAGACCTCGCTGGGCTCGTTGTTTTTCAGCGCGGTATATTTGATGAGCTGGCGGGCGAAGCGGGGATTGTCCGTCGCGAACACGGCCGAGGGCAGATAGAGCGAGGGGCCGCCGTGGGCTGCGCCGTCCGCGATAACGCGGCGGCGGGCGAAATGGTGCGCGGCATAGCCCCAGTCCCACCACAACCAGAGCATGGCGTCTTCCGGCGCGACGGCGCGCGTGCGCACCAGGGCTTCCGCATGGCGGCGGTTGAGGATGGGGCCGTTGGACATGGCCGGTATCAGTTCCGCCACCGGCGAGCCCAGCACCGCGAGCAGCAGAACCGAAACCGCGAAGCCCGAACGGAAGCCCCGCATTTCGGAGCGCAGCACGTACTGCGCCGCCCACACCGTCGGCAGCGTCAGCCCCAGCGCGACCACCGGCGCGCCGAACATGACCATGCGGCCGCCCATTTTCATGCTCAACAGGCCCAGCGCCCCCAGAGGCAGCAGAAAGAGCGCGCCCGGCCGCCGCACAATCACGAGCAGAAAGCCGATCAACCCCAGCGCGGAAGCCGGAGCCCAGGGGTGGCAGTAAAAGAGCGCTTCGGCCAGCGTAAGATCCTGCACCTCGATGATGGACTGCGCCACGTTGGGAAAGACGAGATCCATGCCCGAGGCGTCCACTTTCAGATCGCCGCTCTGCTTGACGTAGCCGGCGATGTGCCCGAGCAGCAGTTCCAGCACGTCCGCGCTGATAAAGAAACGGAGCGCAACGGCCCCCAGGGCGCAAAGCACAAGTGGCCGTGTGCACAGAGGGGGCAGGGGCCGGCCGCGCAGGGCAAGCAGCGCGGCCGCCGGCAGCAGGCCGTAAAAACCGGCCAGGGCGGGCAAGGCGTAAACAAAGGCCCCCAGCAGCATGAGACCGCGCCTGCCCGGCGGGGCCGTCGCCAGGGCGAGAAAGGCGAGCAGCAGGGAGTTGTAGCGGATGAGATAGGGGAAGACGGAATGCCATTCCACCGCCCACCAGGCAAAGAGCCCGGAAAGGGCCAGGGAGCAGATCCAGGCCGGAGAAAGAGGATTTTTTTGTTCCGCGTCCGCGTATTCCGGATCGAAACGCAGGCAGACGAACAGGACGCTCTTTGTCTGATCGCCCCGGGCCGGGCGCGGAGCGCGCAAAAAGCGTGTGGCCCACAGCACCGGCGCAAGGCTGATCAGCAGGGGAAAGCAGAGCGTGACCAGATCGGTGTCGTAATAGCCCAGCAGGGTGCGCGCCAGGTGCCCCGGCGCGAGGGAGCAGATCACGGCGGCGCACAGCCCGGCCTCCAGGCTGCCCAGCGCCCACACCCAGGCCAGCAGCAGCACCGAGGTCAGCCCGGCGAAGATCGGCGGCAGCCAGAAGGCCGGCAGGGCCGGGGGCATGCCCGTGACCAAGGAGATCAGGCGCAGGATTTCCGACATGGGATGCCCCGCGCCGAACTCAAAACCCTCGGCCCCGGCTACCCAGTGGTAGGCGTCGTGCGTGGCCAGCAGCCATTCCTTTCCCAGACGGTATTCGGGATTCTGCCAAACCGGCCATTCCAGCATGCGCAGGGCGAAGGTCAGGCCGAAGGTGAGCAGCGCGAGCACAAGGCCCCGCCACAGCAGCGTCGTGCGTTCGTCCTGACCGGGTGCGGTGCGTTCGGTCATGGGGCGCGCCCCTCCCTGCAGGCGAAAAAGCCCCTGAGCCTGCCGAGGAACATGGCCTTTCTGTAGGGCAGGGCTCGCCGGCCTTCAAAAGGCAGGCGCAGCAGGGGGTAGAGGATGTTGGCAAGCGTGAACCACAGGGCAAAGCGGTGTTTGCGCAGCAAATGCATGCGGCCCAGAGCGTAGGCGCGGGTTTTGCCCGGCAGGGCGGGATCGGAAAGTCGGGGTTCGGGGTGGAAGACCAGCACTTCCCGCCCGCGCCCGATAACGTGGCCCGGCGCGAGCGCACGCAGCAGAAAATCCGTGTCTTCCCCGCAGCCGTAAGGCAGGCCGGTGCCGGGGCCGAGCTCGGGATCGAAGAGCAGGCCCGCGACGGCCTCCTTGCGGAAAAACTGGGTATAGGTCTCTGCGCGCGTGAAGGCGGAATATTTGGTCAGAGCCGTCACGGGGGGCGGAAATTCTTCCGGTTCCGTCCCGGCGTTGTCCGGCGTTGCGGCCTGCCCGACGGCTTGGTTGACGACAAGCCCCCCCAGGTGGGGCAGGGCGCGGAAGTGGAAAAGCACGCGCTCAAGCGTGTGCGGGGCGTACGCGCAGTCGTCGTCCGGAAAGGCGATGATCTCGCCCCGCGCAAGCGGAATCAGGGCGTTGCGGGCGGCCGAGACCCCTTTGTTCGGCACGCCGATGCGGGTAATGCGCAGCCGGCCTTCAAAACGGCGCAGGGTTTCTTCCAGGAGATCGGGCGGATTCTGATCCGCGATCAGCACTTCAAAATGCGCACAGCTTTGCGCGGCCAGGCTTTCCAGCAGCGCGGCGAGCGGTTCGACCCTGTTGATGGTGGCCACAAGCAGGGAAAAGAGCGGCGCGCCGGCCGGGGATGCGCCGGTCAGGGGAGCATCGGTCAGGGGAACTGCCGGCGCGCGCTGCCGCGTGCGTACGGGCGGGGCGCCTTTGAGCGCGCGCAGCGCGTCCGACAGGCGGTTGGCCGCGCTTTCGCCGCCGATCCGGTGCAGGCCGGCGAACACCAGTCCCCGTCCCAGGCGCAGCAGAAGCAGCAACGAGGGACGCAGGCCGTTCGCGCGCGCCGTGCGCAGGCACTCGATCTGCCGGTGCAGTTCGGCGTCCGGCCGGGTGCTCAGGCCGCCGAGGCGCATGGCCGCGACAGGCAGGGGAAAGAAGGCGTAATTGTCCGCCGTGAGCGTGCGGCAGACAAAATCGTAATCGCCGACCACGCGCAGGCCCGTGTTGAAATGGGCGCGCGCGAAAAGCCGCCTGCGATGGAACAGCCCCTGGTGCGGGAAACAGAGGCCGCTGCGCAGGCCGCGCGCGGGATTGCGGGCCGGGATCAGCGTGTCGCGCAGGCCGCCGTCTTCCCCGGCCGTGACCGCGCTTGCCGCCGCATAGTCCGTGTTTTCCGGCAGGCCGCGCAAAAAGGGCGCAATGCGCTCCAGCGCGCCGGGATCGAGCAGAAAATCATCCGCGCCCAAAAAGAGAATCCATTCGCCGGCCGCATGGGGCAGGGCCTTGTTCCAGGCGTCGCAGAGGCCGGCGTCAGGCTCCCGGCGCACGGTGAGTTCGGGCAGGCGCGGGGCGTATGCGGCAAGCAGTTCGGCCGTGCCGTCCTCGGAGCAGGCATCCTGCACGAGCACGGAAAAATCGCGCAAACGCTGGGCGGCCAGGGAATCCAGGCAGGCGGGCAGAGGACCGGCGGCGTTGCTGGTTGCGATGATGCAGGTGATGAGCGGGGAGGACACGAGATTTACACCTGCGCGTTTTCAGCCGCGAGGCGCAGCCGCTGCGCTTCGGCGCCGGCCGCCGCATCCGGTGCAAGGGCGCGCAGTTCGTCAAGCAGTTCCAGGGCTCTGCGCGGGCGGCCGCCCTCCAGAAAAGCCTCGGCCGCCGGGGGGAGCAGGCGCGCCCTGTCTCCGCCGTAAAGCGCTTCCGTCAGTGCGGGATACAGGGGCCCGAACACGGAACGCACCAGCTTTTCCTCCTCCAGCAGAAAACGGGCCGTTTCCGGGAGTGCGCCGCAGCCGCGCAGGCAGACCGCAAGCAAACCCTTGGCCTGCTCCAGAAAGCGCAGCGTCCGCGTCGGGCCTTCGGCATTTCGGCTCAGTTCCGCAAGCAGGGCGTCGGCTTCCGGTCCCCGCACATCGCAGTGCGCCCGCAAATGGAGCAGGCGGTTGCGGGAATGCGTGAGCAGAAAAGCCCCTTCCTTCAGCCGGAGGCATTCGCGGTAGGCCGCTTCGACGGCCGCTTCCAGCAGCAGGGCGGCGGGCGCGGCGTCTTGAGTCCGGAAAAGCCGGCGGGCGTCGTCCTTGAGCCGCCTGAACAGACCCGCGCGCGCCACATGGCCCGTCAGTTCGCGCAGCAGCGCGTAGGAAAGCGCGCCGGAATCCTCGAAACGCAGGCGCTGTTCCTCCAGCGCGGCGCACACCAGGCAGAAATCGCGCAGAAAGTCGCGCAGCAGGGAATTTTTGCCCGGCACGGTCAGCGATCCTGCAGCAAAGCCGCGGCCACGGCTTCATCATACAGCGTCAGGGGGTCGCCCCTGCCCGGGGCCTTGCCGTGATCTCTATATAATTCGGCCGCCGCGCGGATAACGCGCAGGGGAATCCAGTCGTGCTTTTCCCAGACTTCGGGCAGATCGGCCTGCCAGAGTCGGAATTCCGTTTGCCCGTCCAGCCCCGCGCGCACGTACACGCGCACCTTGGGGTTGCCCGGCCGGGGATGGTAATACAGACCGCGTTCGTCTTTCATGGCTGCTCCGGAAGCATTTGCGGCAGGGGTTCAGCTTCTCATGTCCGTGATCCGCTTGGCCTTGCTGAAGGTGCGCGGCAGGGTGCCGTAGTCCGCAACGCTCACCCGGCCGCTCACCATGAGTCTGCGGCGCAGCAGGGCGGCCACGCGGGCCGCCAGGGCCTCGTCGCCCCCGGTCGTGAGGCCGCTTTGGCGCTCCACGGCCAGATCCATGACGTCGCGCCCGTCCTCGCGGTTCAGGCGGATGTGGTATTCGCCGCCCAGTTCGGGAAAGTCCGCCAGCACGTCCGCTATCTGTCCGGGATAGATGTTCACCCCGCGCAGGATGAACATGTCGTCGCTCCTGCCGAAGATTTTGTCGTGGCGCGGCGCCTTGAAGCCGCAGGCGCAGTCGCCGGGCAGCAGGCGGGTCAGGTCGCGGGTGCGGTAGCGGATAAGCGGCACGGCTTCCTTGATCAGCGTGGTCACCACGAGTTCTCCGGGTTCTCCGGGGGGCACGGGCTCCAGCGTGTCGGGGTCGATCACTTCAAGATAAAAGAGATCCGGCCAGTAATGCAGACCCTGATGGGCGTCGCATTCAATGGAACTGCCGGGGCCGTACATTTCGGTCATACCGCCGATGTCGTAGCAGCCGTCGAGGCGCAGCTTGCTCTCTATGGCCCGCCGCATCTTGTCGCTGCAGCTTTCCGCGCCGCAGATGACCTTGCGCAGGCGCAGCCTGTCGATAAGGCCGCCGCGCTCCACTTCCTCGGCCAGCAGCAGGGCCATGGAGGCCGTGGCGCCGAAGCAGGTCGTGCCCATGTCTTCCAGCATCTGGAGGTGGATGTCGAGATTGCCGGGGCCCACGGGCACGGTCAACGCGCCGAAGTGTTCCGCTCCGCTCTGAAAGCCCGCCCCGGCCGTCCACAGGCCGTAGCCGACGGCGATCTGGATGCGGTCTTCCGGGGTCAGCCCCGCCAGTTCGTAGCAGCGGGCCATCTGGAGCGTGAACACTTCCACGTCCCGCCGGGTGTAGGCCAGGATCTTGCGCTTGCCCGTGGTGCCGGAACTGGCGTGGATGCGCACCACTTCATTTTCCGGTACGCAGAGCAGAGGCAGGGGGTAGCCTTCGCGCAGATCGTCCACGGATGTCAGGGGCAGCCGGCGCACGTCGTCCAGAGAGCGCAGATCCGCCGGGGTTACGCCGGCGGCGTCAAGCTTGGCGCGGTACCGGGGCGAACTGCGCGCGCGCCTCAAGGTGGCGCGTATGCCTTCAAGCTGCTGCGCCGCAACGATTTCTTCGTCCCTGTATTCGGGAATGAAACGATAACAGTGTCTGTTCATGCGGAAAAAAAGGTTGAACTTTACACCGCCCTGCATATCCGGCACACTGTGTGCGGCATCGGGCGGCATGACGAAGCCGGGGCGCGAACCCCGACCGGCGGGGCCTTGCGGGTTTTCCCCTTCAAAAGCTCCGCCGTTCATACCAGAGATGTCATAAAGAGGAAAGATGCCGTTCCCCCGCGCAGCGGGAACAGTTTGCCGTGATACTTCGTCAGTCTTCACTTTTCGCTCCGGCCATGAACCGAAGAAGTTCACTCCCGTCGCGAAAATCTCGCCTTCCTCGTCTGACGACAAACTGTTCACACTACGGTGTGGGCTTAAATTGAAATGCCACCTTTCAGGAAAAGTTATCCAAGGAGATCGCGTGCGTATTCTCGTCATTGGTTCCGGCGGGCGTGAACATGCCCTGGTCTGGAAACTGCGGCAATCCGGGCACACGGTGTTTGCCGCGCCGGGCAACGGCGGCACGGCGGGAATTGCCGAACAGGTCGCCCTGAAGGCCGACGCGGTCGCGGATCTCACGGCCTTTGCGCGCCGGGAGCGCATCGACCTCGTTGTTCCCGGCCCGGAACTGCCCCTGACCCTGGGCATAGCCGACGCCCTGAAAAAAGAGGGCATCGCCTGCTTCGGCCCCGACGCGTATTGCGCGCAGCTTGAAGGCAGCAAAAATTTCGCCAAGGGCGTCATGCGCGCAGCCGGCGTGCCCACAGCCGTCTGCGTCGCGTTCACGGACTTTGCGGCGGCCGCCGAATACGCCCGCACCAAGGGCGCGCCCCTGGTCGTCAAGGCCGACGGTCTGGCGGCCGGCAAAGGCGTTGTGGTGGCCAAAACCCTCAAGGAAGCCCTGCGCGCCCTGGAAGAGATCATGGTGGGCAAAATCCACGGCGAGGCCGGCGGCACCGTGCTTATCGAAGAATATCTGGAAGGGGCGGAAGTTTCCTTCCTCTGCCTCTGCGACGGCACAAACGCGCTGCCCCTGCCCTCGATCCAGGATCACAAGGCCGCGTTCGACGACGGCCAGGGCCCCAACACCGGCGGCATGGGCGCATACAGCCCCACGCCCTTTCTGCCCGACGACGGGCTTGAGCGCATGGCCGATCTCACCGTCCGTCCGGTGCTGCGCGTGCTGGCCGAACGGGGCCACCCCTTTGTCGGCGTGCTTTACGCCGGCCTCATGATGACCGCTGAGGGCCCGAAAGTGCTTGAATACAACGTGCGTTTCGGCGATCCCGAATGCCAGCCCCTGCTCATGCGCCTGGAATCCGACCTGGCGGACGTCATGCTGCGCTGCGCAAAGGGCGACGCTTCCGGCGTGCGGCTTGCCTGGAGGCCGGAAGCCGCGCTCGGCGTGGTGTACTGCGCCGGCGGCTACCCCGGCAAATATGCCCGAGGCATGGAAATACACGGTCTGGAACTTGCCGAGCGGGATCCGGCCGTACGGGTCTTCCACAGCGGTACGGCTCTCGACCACGGCAGACTGGTCTCCGCCGGCGGCCGCGTGCTTTGCGTGACCGCGCTCGGAGACGGTCTGGCCGAGGCCCGCAGCCGCGCCTACGCGGCTGTTGAAAAAATCACCTTTCAGGGCGGGCGGTATCGTTCCGACATAGGCGCCAAAGCCCTGGAGCAATCCCGATAGGAATTGATCCATGCCCGCTCTGGTCGCCGTATTCATAGGTTCCGCCTCGGACGAGGCCCTTGTCGCTCCCTGCGCCGAGGTGCTGCGCAGTCTTGAGATTCCCTTTTGTTTCACCGTCACCTCCGCCCACCGCACGCCGGAACGCACTCACGCGCTCGTCGGGCAACTTGAGCGCGAAGGCTGTCAGGTCTTCATCTGCGCGGCCGGCATGGCCGCCCATCTTGCCGGCGCCGTGGCGGCCCGCACGCTCAGGCCCGTGATCGGCATTCCTCTCGCCGCCTCGCCCCTTTCCGGCATGGATGCCCTGTTCGCCACCGTGCAGATGCCGGCCGGCTTTCCCGTGGCCACCGTGGCCCTCGACAAGGCCGGCGCGCGCAACGCCGCCTGGCTTGCCGCCCAGATTCTCGCCCTGAACGATCCCCCTCTCGCGGATCGTCTGCTCAAAGCCCGCCGGGCCTCCGCCGCCGGCGTGGAAAAAGCCGGCGCGGATTTGGAGGGGAAGTATCGGGCTCAGCCCCCATTGCCGGCAAGCGCCGGATTCCCTTCGCGGGAATGACGGATCTGCATTTCCGCGGCCGCCTCTTTTTCCGGGTTGTTTTGTATGTTTGAGGGGGGCGTTTAATGAAAAATTTTCCCCCCATCCGCGTGGTCGCCGGCATCATCACGCGCGAAGGCCGCTTTTTGGCCGCACAGCGCCCGGCGGGCAAGAACCGGGCGGGTTTCTGGGAATTTCCGGGCGGCAAGATCGAAGAGGGCGAAGATCCTCCGGCCGCGCTGCGCCGCGAATTGCGGGAAGAACTGGGCATAGAGCTGCTGCGTGTTCGCCCGCATCAGATCATCGAGCATCGCTATCCCGACAGGTTCGTGCGCCTGTATTTCTTTCTGGTACAAGCCTTTGCGGGAGAGCCGCGCGGCAGAGAGGGGCAGGCGACGGCCTGGGTGACCCCGGCCGAGGCGCTCGAATTGCCCTTTCTGGAGGCCGATTTGGCGCTGCTTAAGGAGTTGGCAAAGGAATTGCCCTGTGATATCGACGGGGGTACAACGTACCCCCGAGGCTGTTGACAAAGTCATCAGCCCGCCGCGCAGGCGCAGGCGGAACCACGTTCCGCCGTTAAGCGCCGAAGCGGGCGTGGCTTTACAAACCCCATTTGCGGGGTTTGTCATCAGTCCGGAGAGACACAATGTGCCCCGGTAACAGCGGACAAAAGTCCGCCGCTTCGTCGTCCGGCGGCGGAGCAAGCTCACCCCCGTTTTGAACGCAGCGATGTTCGGAGCGAAAACGCTCCCGTCCTGCAGGAGAAAAGCTATGTCCAAGCAGTGTCGTCTTGCCGTGGTCGGCGCCACAGGCGCCGTGGGCCGCGAAATGCTCGCCACCCTCGCCGCGCGCGCGTTTCCGGCCTCTGAAATCGTTGCCCTGGCCTCTTCCCGCTCCGCCGGCACAAAAGTGCCGTTCGGAGACGGGGAACTGACCGTGCGTGAACTGACCAAAGATTCCTTCGCCGGTCTGGATCTGGCGCTCTTTTCCGCCGGGGGCGGCACTTCCGAGACCTTCGCGCCCCATGCCGTCGCCGCCGGCTGTGTGGTGGTGGACAATTCTTCGGCCTGGCGCATGGACGACCGCTGCCCCCTGGTGGTGCCCGAAGTCAACGCCCACGCGCTGGACAAACACAAGGGCATCATCGCCAACCCCAACTGCTCGACCATCCAGATGGTGGTGGCTTTAAAACCGCTGCACGACGCGGCCCGCATCCGCCGGGTGGTGGTGTCGTCCTACCAGGCGGTGTCCGGCACCGGGCAGAAGGCCATCGCGGAGCTGGAATCCCAGGTGCGCGCGCTTTTCAACGCGCGGGAGCCGGAAATCGCGGTCTATCCCTATCAGATAGCCTTCAACTGTTTGCCGCAGATCGACGTCTTCCTTGAGAACGACTATACGAAGGAAGAAATGAAAATGACGCGGGAAACCGTGAAGATCATGGAAGATCCGAATATTTTGGTCACGGCCACCTGCGTGCGCGTGCCGGTTTTCTACGGGCATTCGGAATCCGTGAACATCGAGACGGAAACAAAGCTCACCCCGGCCCAGGCGCGCGCCGTGCTTGCGCAGGCGCCGGGCGTGCGGGTGTATGACAATCCGAAAGAAAAAATGTACCCCATGCCTCTGGACGCCGCCGGGGAAGACGAGGTCTTCGTCGGCCGCATCCGTGAGGACGAAAGCATCGCCAACGGCCTGAACATGTGGATCGTGGCCGACAACATCCGCAAGGGCGCGGCCCTCAACACCGTGCAGATTGCGGAAACCCTGCTGGAGCGCGGCCTTGTGCGCGTGCCCGACCCAAAGGCGTTTCTGAATTGATGGACATACTCGACGGCCACGCCTATGCCGAGCGGCTTGCCGCGGCGCCCCGGCCCGGAGCGGAAAAAATCCTCGCCTTTCTTGACTATCGGGTGGGCGCGATTTGCACCGATCCGCGCTTTCTGCTCGTGCCGCTTGACGATCACCTCTGCCACCGGGGCGACGGGGTATTTGAATCCATGGTCTGGAGCGGGGGCCGGATGTTTCAGCTCGACGCCCATCTGGAGCGCCTGAAAAATTCCGCGACCGCCCTGAAACTTGCTCCTCCCTGCTCCTGGGAGGAACTGCGCGCGCTGGTGCTGGAAACGGCGCGCGCGGCCCGCAAACCGGAAGGTTCGCTGCGTCTGCTCCTCGGCAGGGGACCGGGCGGCTTCGGCATATCCCCGGCCGAATGTCCGTTTTCCAGTCTGTATATCATTGCCATGCGCGGCGGCCGCCCGTCGCCGGAGTGGTACGAGAAAGGGCTGACCGCCTTCCGCAGCGCCCTGCCGGCGCGCGAAAGCCGGCTGGCGCGCATCAAGCATACCAACTACCTGCCCAATGTGCTCATGACGGCCGAGGCGGCCGCACGCGGCGAAGACATCGCCCTGTCTTTCGACGAAAATGACTATCTGGCCGAGGCGGCCATCGCCAATGTCGGGCTTATCGACCAGGACGGCACGCTTGTGGTGCCGGAATTCACCCATTCCCTGCCCGGCACCACGGTGCTCAAGGCCATGGAGCTGGCCGCGTCCCACATGCCCGTACAGGTGCGTCCCGTTCGGGAAGGGGAAATTTTTACGGCCCGCGAACTGTTGCTGTTCAGCACCACGCCGGCCTGCGCCTCCATCGTCCGGTATGAAGGGCGGCCCGTGGGCGACGGCAGGCCCGGCCCCGTTGCCGAACTGCTGCGCCGGCTGCTGTGGGAGAACCTTTTCAGCGAGGGCGTGCCGCTGTAAAGCCGCGCCCGCACGGCGGAACGTCGACCTTGCCGGCGGCTCGGCGGCAGGCCGGAAAACGCGTTTTCGGCACTGCATTCGTGAGGTATCTGTGCTTTTAGCCCTGCTCGACCTCCACGCCGGCCCGGATCCCGCGCACGAGCGCATTCCGGCCCTGGCCCGCGCTGCGGAACGCGAAGGTTTTTCAAACCTGATCGTCTGCCGCGAAGGCTCGCTTCCGGCCGAAATCGCCGCGTCCGAAGGCCTGCCCCTGCTCGTCCTGCGCAGCGGGAACCCCTTCCACCCCCTTTCCCTCCTGCGCCTGTGGCTGCGTCTGCGCGGGGAGCCCCATGTCCTTTTCCAAAGTTTCGGCGGCCCGGCCGCGTCTCTGGCCCGGCTGCTCGCCGCCCGGCGCAGGCCCGGCCGCAGCCTGACGGCGGACGCCCATTTTTTCGAGCCCCGCCTGAATTATCGCGGAGCGCGAAAAGCCTGCGCCGCGATGGACTGCGTGATCTGCGGCAGCTCCGCCATCTCCGGGGCGGTTCTGGAGGCTTCCGGGATTCCGCCGGGCCGCGTCCACGTCATCCCGCCCGGCACAAACTGCCGGAACTGGCCCCCCCGGACGGCCGGCGGGCGCTTTGTCATCGGCATGCTCGGGCCGCTTGAGCCCGGCCGGGGGCAGGAAGCGCTGATCCAGGCCATGGCCGCCCTGTGGCAGATGGAGGATCTGCCGCCCTGGGAAGTACGCCTGATCGGTTCCGGCCCGATGTTCGATCCTTTGCTGGAGGAGGCGCGCAAGCTCGGCGTGGCGGACAGGCTGGCCCTGCTGGGCGATCAGGACCCGCGCGAAGTGCTGCCCTTGTGCAGCGCGCTTGTGCTGCCCGCCGGGATGTGGGTGTATGCGCCCCTGCTGGCCGCCGGCCTTGCTTCCGGACTGCCCGTGCTCTGTCCGGACAATGCCGCGGCCCGCGAAGCGGCCCATTACGGCGAAAATATTTTTTTCACCGCCGAAGGCGAGCCCCAGGCCCTTGCGGCGGCCGTTCTGCGCCTGATCCGCGAACCTTCCGCGCACCCGCCGAAGTATGGCGGCAATGCCCCTGCCTGGCTGGGCGAGGAGCGCATGGTCGCGGACTGTTTCGCCCTGTACCGCGAAATGCTCGCCCGGCGAGGCCTGTCCGCGCCGTACGTACGGGAGAAAGATCTGTAAAGCCGGTATATAATCAAATGTTGAGTTGATTGCCACGCCGGCCATAAGGCCGGCGCGCCGCCGCAGGCGGCGGAGCAAGTTCAAACGACGTTTTTCGGCGCAGCGATACATAAAACAAGGAGGACTCCCGGTGGAAACGTTTCGCATAGAGAGCGACAGCCTCGGAGAAATGAGCATTCCCTCGGACGCCTATTACGGCTGCCAGACCATGCGCGGCGTGGAAAACTTCGCCATCAGCGGTACGCCGATCAGCCGCTATCCCCAGCTTATCCACGCGCTGGCGCAGGTGAAGAAATGCGCCGCGCTCGCCAACAGAGAGCTCGGCGAACTGGCTCCGGAAAAGGCCGAGGCCATCGCGGCCGCCTGCGACGAGATCCTGGCCGGCAAACTGCTGGATCACTTTGTGGTGGACGCCGTGCAGGGCGGGGCCGGCACCTCCACCAACATGAATGCCAACGAGGTAATCTGCAACCGCGCCCTGGAGCTTATGGGCAGGCAGCGCGGGGAATACGACTACCTGCATCCGAACAACGACGTCAACATGGCCCAGTCCACCAACGACGTCTATCCCACGGCCCTGCGCATCGCGCTGATCTACAAGCTGCGGCAGCTGCGCGAGGCCATGCGCTACATGAAGCACGCCTTTGAGGAAAAGGGCCGGGAGTTCGGGCACGTCATCAAGATGGGCCGCACCCAGCTTCAGGACGCCGTGCCCATGACCCTGGGCCAGGAATTCACGGCCTGGGCCGTGATGATCGGCGAGGACGTGGACAGGGTGCGCGAGGCCGCCGCCCTGGTGCACGAAATCAACATAGGCGGCACGGCCATCGGCACGGGTCTCAACGCCGCGCGGGGCTATACCGCGCTGGTCACCAGGCTGCTGGCGCGGGAAACCAAGCTGCCCCTGGTGACGGCCTCCAACCTGGTCGAAGCCACGCAGGACACCGGGGCCTATGTGCAGCTTTCCGGCGTGCTCAAGCGGGTGG
Organism: Desulfovibrionaceae bacterium; assembly: GCA_031551145.1. GTDB lineage: Bacteria > Desulfobacterota > Desulfovibrionia > Desulfovibrionales > Desulfovibrionaceae > WRKB01. Next base: position 14,792 of record JAVBNZ010000007.1, read on the forward strand.
TGGTCAAGCTGTCGAAGATCTGCAACGATCTGCGCCTGCTCTCCAGCGGCCCGCGCTGCGGCCTGAACGAGATCAACCTGCCCCCGCGCGCGCCGGGTTCCTCGATCATGCCGGGCAAGGTCAATCCCGTCATTCCCGAGGTGGTCAACCAGGTCTGCTTCGCGGTCATCGGGCACGACATCACCGTTACCCTGGCGGCCGAGGCGGGACAGCTCGAACTCAACGTGATGGAGCCGATCATCGCCATGAGTCTGTTCAACTCCATCGACATGCTGCGCAACGCCTGCTACACGCTGGCCGACAAATGCGTGCGCGGCATCACCGCCAACGAGGATCGCTGCCGGGAAATGGTGGAAGGCTCCATCGGCCTCATCACCGCGCTTGTGCCCCATCTGGGCTACGACTTCTGCTCCGACATCGCGAAAAAGGCGCACCGCGAACGCCGTTCCGTCAAGGATCTGCTGCTGGAAAGCGGGCGCGTGAACGAAGAGGAACTGCGCGTTCTGCTCAGCCCGGAAAAAATGGCCGCCCAGGGCGGGTAATTATTGTTTTTCACGTCGGAGTCTTATACGTTGTATCCGGCGCGCAGGTGTGTGCGGCATGCGCGCCGTGTCCCGCGCGGGACGAAGGCCCCTCTCCTGCACCAACGGCCGTATCGTGATACGGAAAGGAGGAGCATGCCGTGTACAGCGCTGTCGCGATCACCCACGAACTCGATGACGCAGTTGAAGGCGCGCGCCTGCTCGCCGCCGATATTTTATCAAAACTGACGCTGAAAAAACATTCCGTCGGCCTGCTTTTCTGCGATGCCGACATGGACGGCGCGGTCGTGACCGGGGAGCTGAAAAAGCTGCTCGGCATGGAGATCGCCGGCATGACCACGCTTGCGGCCCTGGACGCGCGGGGGCGGCGCGAGGCCGCGGCCGTGCTGACGGTTTTGACGGCGGATGACTGCGACTTTGCCGTCGCGCTGTCCGATTCCCTGGCCGGCGACGATCACGAACTCAACATCGCCCGCGCCTACGAAAAAACCCTGGCCGGAGGCGCTTCCGGCAATCCGGCCCTGCTTCTGGCCTTTTGCCCGTACGGCCTGCCCTTCTCCGGCGACAAATATCCGGCCGTGCTCTCGCGCGTGACCGGGGACGCCCCGATCGTGGGCGGCGCGGCTTCGGACGATTATGACCTGGAACGGGCGCGGGTGTTTCTTTCCGGCGCCGAGAGCCGCGAATCCCTGGTGCTTGTGGCGCTGCGCGGCAGGGTGAAGCCTGTTTTCGCCATACGCCACGTCACTTCCCGCTTTGCCGAACGCATACGCCGCATTACCGACGCCGAGGGCAACATCGTGCGCCGGGTGGGAGACGAAAGCTTCATACAGTATCTGGAAGGCTTCGGCCTGCGGACGGACGTGTCCGATCCCCTGCTGGCCTTTACCTCCTACCCCATGATGCTGACCAGGGACGAAGAGGACGAAGTCCCGCTGATGAGGCACATTTCGGGCCTCAACCGGGCCGACGGGTCGGGCTCCTTTTTCGGAGACGTGCCGGTGGGCGCGCAGGCCAACATCTGCCTCATCGGCAAGGGCGACATCGAGGCGGCCTGCCGGGAATCCATGCAGGCCCTGCTGGAGGCGGCGGCCGGGGAGCCGCATTACGCCTATTCGACCGTGCTTTGCATTTCCTGTTGTGGACGCGCCATGATCCTCGGCCCGGACGCCGACGCCGAAGGGCGCATATTGTCCGAAATGCTTCCTCCGAATTTGACGCTTACGGGCGCGTATTGCCTGGGCGAGATCTGCCCGGCGCGTTACAGGGACGGCAAGGCTTCCAACAGGTTCCACAATTGTTCCATCACGTTCTGCATGCTGTGAAACCGCGCTGTGAAACCGCACGGATGCCGCATTTATGAAAGACGAGGCTGTTGAAGACACCCCGCTTCCCGATAATGTCTGCGATCGGGACAAGGAATACAACCGTCTGGCCCGGCAGTATAAAAAACTGGAGCGGGACTACCGGGCTTTGTCCCTTATGCACGAGCAGACCGTGCGCCTGCGCGACGCGAACGAGGCCGCCAGGGAGCTTTCGAACTTCTACAACCGTCTTCTGCTCCAGAACGCGCCCTGCATCATCTTCATGCTTGATCTGGAAATGCGTTTTGTGCTGGGCAGCGCCGACACCCTGAGCCTGCTCGGCTACAACGACATGCGCGAACTGGTGGGAATGGGCTTTGCCGAACTGTTCGCGCGCGCCATGCCGGACGACTGGGTGGCGCAGACCCTGACGCGCTGCCGCGAAGTCGCATCCGGCGGCCGCTCGTTGGGGTATGAGGAAAAGATTCGCCTGCGCGACGGCAGGAACATCGTTTTCCAGGTCACGCTCACGCCGGCCGAGGAACGGCCGGGTCTGTGCCGGGGCGTGGTGGCCGTGCTGAACGATATTTCCGAGCCTGTCCGCGCCAGGGAGGAGGCCGAACGCGCGGGCCGGGCGAAAAGCAATTTCCTCGCCAACATGAGCCACGAAATGCGCACGCCCATGAACGCGATCATAGGCATGAGCGCCATCGCCGAATCCTCTTCCGATCCGGAAAAAAAGGCCGCCTGCCTGAAAAAGATAGGCGACGCCTCCGCGCACCTGCTGGGAGTGATCAACGACATTCTGGACATGTCGAAAATAGAGGCGGACAAGTTCGAACTCACCAACGTGGAGTTCGACTTCGAACGCATGCTGCGCAAGGTGGTCAACATCATCCATTTCCGCGCGCAGGAAAAACGCCTGAATTTCAGCCTGCGCATCGCCGAAGACATCCCTCCCATGCTGCTGGGCGACGATCAGCGTCTGGCCCAGGTGATCACCAACCTGCTCGCCAACGCCGTAAAGTTCACCGACGAGGGCGGCATGGTGCGCCTTGCCGCGCGTCTGGAAAGCGAGGAAGAGGGGATCTGCGTTCTGCGCATCGACGTGAGCGACACGGGCATAGGCATCGGCGAGGAACAGCAGGCGCGCCTGTTCGATTCTTTCGAGCAGGCGGACAACGGCATTTCCCGCACCTTCGGCGGCACCGGACTGGGGTTGGCCATTTCCAGGCGCATCGTGGAAATGATGGGCGGGCGCATCTGGCTGGAATCCGAGCCCGGCAAGGGATCCACCTTTTCCTTTACCGCGCGCTTCGCGCGCGGCGGGCGGACGGAGCCCGCGGCCCCGCCGGCCGGAATATCGGGCCTGCGCGCGCTGGTCGTGGACAGCGATCCGGAAGTGTGCGGACAATTCGGGAATATTGCGCGGCGCTTCGGCATGACCTGCGACAGCGCATCCGACGGTGCGCAGGCTCTGGAGCTCATTGCGCGCGACGGTCCTTACGGATTTTACGCGGTGGAGAAAAACTTGGCCGCGCCGGACGGAACGTTGCTGACGCAGCGCATCAAGGGGCTGGACGCGGAGCGGCCCGTAGCCGCCCTGCTCGCCTCCACCGAATGGAACGATGCGGAAAGCGCGGGCGTGGACGCTTTTTTGTCCAAGCCGCTGTTTCCTTCCGCCTTTGCCGAATGCCTGGCCGCCTGTTTCGGCAGAGAGAAGACGGCCGCGCGGGAAGAGGCGAAGCCGGAGGAGGGCGCAGCTTTTGCGGGCCGCCGCCTGCTGCTGGCCGAGGATGTGGACATCAACCGCGAAATAGTGCTCGCCCTGCTCGAGCCGACGGCCCTGACCGTGGATTGCGCGGAAAACGGCGAGGAAGCCGTGCGCATGTTCGGTGCCGCGCCCGAGCGCTACGACCTGATCTTCATGGACGTGCAGATGCCGAAAATGGACGGCTATGAGGCCACGCGCCGCATCCGCGCGAGCGGCGCGTCCAATGCGGCCTCCATTCCCATCGTGGCCATGACGGCCAATGTTTTCCGCGAGGATGTGGAACGCTGCCTGGCCGCCGGTATGAACGATCATGTGGGCAAACCGCTGAATTTCGACGAAGTGCTGAACAGGCTGCGCACCTATCTGCCGCCGGCCTAGACAGTGTTGCCACGAGCGCCTTTTTGCCTCCGGCTGCGTCAGGTTTTGCCTTTTATTTCGGTCGAGTACCATAAGAGTACGCTCCCTTCATAAAAGGCGCATCTTCCTTGCCGAGAACAAAAAATCATCTCGTGGCAACATTGTCTCAATTACAGCCCAAGGCAGTCCGCAACAGCCGTCAGATCCGCCGCAACGGCATCGGGTTCGTCCGCGCCCGGCGCGTCAAGCACGCGACAGCCGACCGGATCGGGCAGGCCCAGCCGGGCCGCCGTTTCCCGACCCTTGCCCGTGAGCACGAGAACGGAGGCCGCAAGGCCGGCGGCGCGGCCGAAGCGCAGATCGTCCGGTTTGTCGCCGATCATGATTGAGCGCGCCGGGTCGAGATCCCGGCGCGCGCGCAAAAGTTCCCACATGCCCGTGCCGGGCTTGCGGCAGGCGCAGCCGGCTTCCGGCGCGTGGGGGCAGAAGAGCATGTCGGTGAAGCGCACGCCCTCGGCGGCGAGCAACTCGGCCAGGCGTTCGTTGCAGGCCCGCGCCGCCGCTTCGGAAAAAAAGCCGCGCCCGACTCCCGACTGGTTGCTGACCAGGAACAGCCGCGCGCCGGCCCGTGCAAAGCGCGCCAGGGCGGAGGCCGCGCCGGGCAGCAGGACGATCTGATCCGGCTCGGCGGCATAGTGCCTGTCCTCAATAACGGTGCCGTCCCGGTCGAGCAGCAGGGCCTCGGGTACGGGCAGTGTCCTGTGATTGCGGGCATCCATGACGCAGGCTATATTTTCACCGGCATCCTGTAAAGAAGGGGTTTTTCGCATGCTGACCCTGGGTTTGATCGTGGTGCTTTCCGTGGGTGTTTCCAGCCTGTGTTCACTCACGGAGGCGATTTTGTATTCCGTGTCCTGGAGCCGCATAGAACTGCTGCGCGGGCAGGGCCGCAGGGCCGGCGAACTGCTGTATGAAATGCGCAGCCGGGTGGACAGGCCCATCGCGGCCGTGGTCACGCTCAACACGCTGGTCAACACGGCCGGCTCCGTGGTGGCGGGCATAGCCGCCGCCGGCGTGATGGGCGAAAAATTCATGCCCGCGTTCGTGGCGTGTTTTTCCTTTCTCATCCTGACCCTCGGCGAAATCATTCCCAAGACCCTGGGCGTGGTGCACGCCGACAGCCTGGCCCCGACCGTCGCCGCGCCGCTGCACCTGCTTACCCGGCTGTTCACGCCCCTTGTCTGGTTTACGGGGCTGCTCAACAAGCTCATCCTGCCCAAAAGGGAGCGGCGCAGCCCGGCCACGGAAGCGGACATTCTGGCCATTGTCGGGCTTTCCCGCCGGGAAGGTTTTATCCGCGGAACCGAAGAACGCATCATCGGCAACATTCTGGAACTGGAGCACAAGCGCGTGCGCGACATCATGACCCCGCGCACCGTGGTGTTTTCCCTGCCGGCGGACATGCGGCTCGAAGAAGCCTACGCCGTGAGGGAACTGTGGAGCTTCAGCCGCATTCCCGTCTACGGCGAACACAACGAGGATCTGATCGGCATCGTGACGCGGCGCATTTTGGGCCGCTACATGGCAGCGGACAACAAAGCCCACACGTTGGGCGAGCTTATGCAGCCCATCCACTTTGTGCCGGCCACCCAGACGCTGCATCAGCTGCTGAAGGAATTTCTGAACTCGCGCACCCACCTTTTCGCCGTGCTGGACGAATTCGGCGGGCTGGCCGGCGTGGTCAGCCTGGAGGACGTGCTGGAGGAAATTCTGGGCCGGGAAATTGTGGACGAAAGCGATTCCGTGCCGGATATGCGCGAACTGGCGCGCAAACGGCGCGCGGCCCTGATGAAGAAGTGATCGCTTCATCCGCACCGCAGGCGTTTTCGTTACCCGCCGAGGAGAATGAGCTTTTTATGGAGGGAGTGTCGTCTTATGGTACCCGGCCGGAAGAAAAAGCGATATCCGACCAAGGCAGGAATGAAAAGAACGCGGTGCCTGTTCAATTCTGCATGCCTTTGTCCGTCCAGCGCAGGGCCAGCAGGGTAACATCGTCCTCCTGCGGCGCGCCCTGGGTGTGCGCGTCCAGAGCGGCGAGCGCGGCTTCCACCAGTTCTCTGCAGCCGGCGTTTCCGTGTCGGGCGAACAGTACGGCGAGGCGTTCGCGGCCGAAGGCCGCGCCGGCGGGCGCGCGGGCCTCGGTAACGCCGTCGGTGTACATCAGCAGGCGGTCGCCGGGGCGCAGATCATGCTCCAGCACGGCAAAATCCTCCACGGGCGCAAGGCCCAGCGGCGGGTTGACCCGCGTGCGCAGAACCGCGGTTTCGCTTTCGCGCGTCAGCAGCAGGGGGGCGTCGTGCCCGGCGTTGAGCAGGCTCAGATGCCCGTTTGTCAGATTCAGCCTGCCGGCCAGCAGGGTGACAAACATGCACTGATCGTTGCCTTCGAGCAGATCCCGGTTCACGTCGCGCACCAGATCCCGCAATTCCGGCTCGAACGACGACTTGCCCTTGAGCAGCGTGCGCGTCACCGCCATGAAGAGCGCGGCGGCCACGCCCTTGCCGGAAACGTCGCCCACGGCGAAAAAGAGCGTGTCGTTTTCGGGCAGGAAGAAGTCGTACAGATCGCCGCCCACTTCCCTGGCGGGGCGCAGCGCGGCGTGGAGGTCGATTCCCCGGCGTTCGGGAAAGGGCGGGAAAGTGCGGGGCAGAAAGCCCGCCTGGATGACGCGCGCCACGGCCAGTTCGCTTTCCAGGCGTTCCTTGACCGCCGTGGTCACGGTGAGGTTTTCGATATATTCCTTGAGAGCCACGCGCATCTGCTCGAAGGAGAGCACCAGCCGCCCCACTTCGTCTTCGTTTTCGGCCGGGGGCAGGGGATTTTCCAGGCTGCCGGCGGCTATTTGGGCCGCCGCGCCGCTCAAGCTGCGCAAGGGCCGCAGCGAGCGCACGATGACCCAGGCCACCCCGCCGCAGCAGAGCGCGAGGCAGAGCGCGCCGATGAGCAGCAGGCGCCGTTCCGTGGCCTCCACCCTGCCGAAAAGAGCCTCGTTGGGAATGAAGAGCGCAATGCTCATGTTCCGTTCAATGGGGCGGTAGAGGACGTAGCCGTCCGGCCGGGGCAGGCTGCCGGATTCCCCTCCCGGCACGGCGGCGAACAGCCGGCGCTCCGTTTCCGCGTCGGGCCGCCGGCCCACGGGCGGGGGCAGGATATATTCCCCCCCGGTGCGGAGCACAAAGGCATAGCTGCCCTCGTAAGGCTGGAAGGACGCGATGGTTTTGTCGAGCCAGTCCAGACTCAGATCCACGGCCGCCACCGCCCTGTGCCTGCGGCTCCCCATCAGAACGCGCGCCGGCAGGCTGTAGGTGATCATGAAAATGTTGTCCTCGATCCTGTCGGCGTGGAGCGAGAGATAGGGCTTCGACCAGACGCCCCCGCCCCGCTCGAGCGGCAGCGTGAACCAGGCGCTGCGCTGATAGGGATGGCCCTCCCTTATCATCGTGGTTTTCTGGAACATGTCGTATTTCGGCCAATAGTAATAGGGCGCGAACTCTTCGGCCGGGTCGCCGGCCTCCAGAGCCAGCGTGCCGCCGTACAGATCGCGGTTGCTGCCCAGCACGGAACGGAAGAGCGCGTCGGTCAGTTCGGGGGTGATCGGATTGCGCTCCGCCACGGAAACCAGGGTGCGCGCGCTTTCTTCGGCCCGGACGCGCACGGCCGCGATGCGTTCGCTCAAGGCACGGATGTCGAAGTCGGCGTTCATGTCCGCCAGGGAGCGGATCTGTTCGCGGTACACGAGGCGGCTGTAGGCGAACGCGCCGAAAAACACCGTGCTCACCACCAGCAGGGCCGAAAGCGAGAGTCTGGCGGGCAGCGAGTGTTTCAGCGGGTTCACGGCCGTTCTCCCACGGAAAAACTGAGCAGGTTGCGGCCGTCCGTGCGCTCATAGCGCATATCCCGCGCTTTGGCCCGCACCAGTACCAGCCCCGCGCCGCCGAAATCCCCGGCGGCGAAACGGGCCGCCGGATCCGGCGCTTCCTGTTCCAGGGGGTTGAAGGGCCGGCCGTGATCCTCCAGTTCGCAACGCAGGGCGTCCGCCCCGGCCGTAAGGCGCAGGCGCACGGCGCCGGGAGCGCCGTCGTAGGCGTAAAGGCAGACGTTGACGTACAGCTCTTCCAGCACAAGTTGGGCCGCGGCGCGCAGCGCGGCGCTCAGTGCGCGGCCTTCTTCCTCAACGGCGGCCGCAAGTTCGGGCAGTTCTTCCACACTGCCCTTCAGGAAGAGTTCTTTCATGCCGGCGCGTATTTTTTCAGGGTTTTCCACAGCAGCCACACGCCCAGGACGGCGGCGGCCGTGTCGTAAATCGGGAAAGATACCCACACTCCGTCCACGCCGATGAAGCGGGGCAGGATAAGCAGCACGGGCACCTGGATGAACAGTTGCGGCCCGATGGTGAGGATGAGGTTGTTCCGCACCTCGCCCAGCGCGCTCAGTATGCCGGGAATGACGAGCATGGCCCCCACCAGCGGCGCGGCGCAAAAGGCGATGCGCATGGCCCGCGCGGCCGCCGCCTGAAAGGCCGGATCGTCGTCCACGAAGAAGGAGACCACGATATCCGCGCCCAACTGCACGATCAGGAAGGAGGCAATCAGGAAGATCGTGGAGGCGAGCAGGGAATACCGCACGGTTTCGCGCACCCTGGCCGTGTTGCCCGCGCCCTGGTTGTAGCCGATGATCGGCTGGAGCCCCTCGTCCACGCCGGTGAGCGGCAGGTAGAGGAAGGCGATGCAGCTTTCGATGATCAGGTTCTGGGCAAGGGCCGTGCTGTTGCCGTAATGCGTCAGCATGTTGAGGGTGACAATCATGGTGACGATGAGGTTCATCTCCAGCACGGCGTAAGCGACGCCGATGCCGCTGATTTCCCGCGTCAGGGCAAAATCGATGCGCAGATCGCGCAATCGCAGGCGCATTATGGCGTCTTTCCTGAAAAAGAGCGCCAGGCCCCAGACGGCGCCGCAAAGTTGGGAAAGCACTGTGGCCGCGGCCGCGCCGGGCACGCCCCAGCCGAAAAGCCCGACAAAGAAGGCGTCGAGCACGACGTTGACGACGCAGGAGAGCAGAATGACGTAGAGGGCGCTGTTCGGATGCCCCACGGCGCGCAGCAGGGAGCTTGTGCCGAAGGTGAGGAAGAGAAAGGGCGCGCCGGCGGAAATGATGCGCGCATACACGGCCGCGTCGGCCGTCAGTTCGAGCGGCGCGCCGCACAGGCGCAGGATGGGCACGGTGAGCAGACAGGCGAGGCCGGCGACGACGAAACCGAACACGAACAGGGCCGCCAGAGTGTTGCCCAGGGCGCGCGCGGCCGCCGCCCTGTCGCCCTGCCCGAGCAGGCGGGAAACCACCGAGGTGCCGCCCACCCGCAGGATGTTGCAGCAGGAGTGCAGCAGCATGAAGAAGGGAAAGCCGAGCATGACCACGGAAAGGCCTTCGTCGCTGACGAACTGGCCGACAAAGATGCTGTCCACCGTTTCATACGCAGCCAGGGCGATGAGCCCGACGATGGCGGGCGCGGAATAGTGCATGAGCAGTCTGGAGACGGGCTCCTCGGCCAGGCGGCGCGCGGCTTCCGGACTTTCGGCGAATTCGGAGAGGTCGGGGGCTCCGTTTGCGGGCCGCGTGTCTTCGGTGTGCGCGCTCATGCCGGCCTGTCCCAGAACACCCTGTACTTGCGTATGAAGCCGATGGGGTTGAAGTTCAGCTTGGCCTGGCGCAGGTTTTCATAGCCGCCGTCGCCCCAGTCGTTGGAAATCGAAAAACGCGAGAGGGTATTTTTGTAGAAGAGCAGATTCATGGCCTGGTACACGCCCGTGTATTCATAGTATCCTTTCAGCAGATGCCCGCTGAGCATATAGTCTTCCAGCGCCTCGGAAAAAACGTAGGCCACGACTTTGCCGTCCACCTTGAGCAGTGCGCCGTAGAGATCGCGCAGTTCATGCCAGTGGCGGAAAAATTTCAGAATTGTCCGGTGTTCGGCGGCCAGACTGTCGTCCAGCTTGCCGGCCTCGGCGTTCAGGGCCATCCACTTGTCCTGGAATTCGAGCAGGGCCGGGATTTCGTGCGGCGTGATCAGGCTGTAGCTGTGATTGTTGCTTTCAAGGAATTTTCTGCACTTGCGGCGTATGGAGGAAAAAGCCTGACCCTCCAGGCCTATCTGCTGCTCGATGCTGTACAGATAGTCCCATTCCTCGCGCATGTCCTCGATAACGATGCGGCCGCCGAACTGTTTGCGCCAGAGCTGCACGAGAAATTCCGGCATGAAGCAGAATTCCGTGCCCGGCGGCACGTATTCCGTCAGCAGAGCCTCCCAGTCCGGGCGCATCCATTCGCCGACGGGTGGATACCAGACCCTCCGGCCCTGCCAGATCGCCGTATGCCAGTACAGATCCTTGTGAAAGGCGCGCTCCAGCTCTATTTCCCCGGCATAGGACCAGAGGGCGAGAAAGGAACTTTCCGAGCCGAGCTGCATGCATTGCCGATAGTGCCGCGTATAGGCCGCGTATTCATCCAGGCCGGCGGCCGCGTAAAAGCGCACGGCGGCCTCCTCAGCCGGCCCTGCGGCGGGCTTCTTCAAGGTCGGCGCGAATTTCGAGCAGCTTGTCGAAGCCGGAGATTTCGAACACCTCCTTCACGTCCCCCCGCAGGCCGCAGAGCACGAAGTTCAGGCCGTTTTCCCGGCTGCGCTTGGCCGCGACCATGATCGCCCGCAGGCCCATGCTCGAAATATACTCGACCCCCGCAAGATCGAGAATGCAGTCGGCGTGTTCCGCGAGTTCTTTTTCCAGCAGGGGCGCGGTGAGCGTGTCCAGGCGGCCCCGAGGCGCGACATGCGTGCAGCTTTCGTAGGGCGTGACGATGATTTCCACAGGTGTTCCTTTTTAGAGCAGATTACCTTTGAAACGCTCGCTTCGGCGTGGCCGGAGAAAGTAAATTTCGCCCACGCCTGAGCGGCGGCCGGCGCATATCGGCCGGTAGAGCATGTGAACGTTTTCCATGTTGAAATGCTCTAGGCCGGGTATTTGGTGAGAATGACGAGGGTTTCTTCTCCTTCCCGCAGGCAGATGATTTCATCCATAAACTCATGGAGCCTGTGCAGAACCAGAGGGCTGAATTCCCCGACCCCGGCGGGCCAGACGGGACGGGCTTCGTCCGAAATGTCGTAAAAAGGGCCGCCGTGGCGGGTGGTGAAGCGTAGACCCGTGCCCCGGATGCTTTCCAGGGTGAGCGCGATGCGCGGAGACGTGCAGACCGGCACGATGCTCGACAAAAATTCGTCCACACGCACGCGGAAGGCAGTGCCGAATTCTTCGGGCACGCCCTGTGTCCGGCAAAAGTTCCGTATAAACTCCTGAGCCCTGCCCACGCCCTTGATGCCGGCGCGCACGTTCAAACTTTCGGCCATGTTTTCCGCCTTGTTGCCGTTTGCGGGGTGTTTCCAGTGTACGCCTGCCGACGGGTGCGCACAAGACGGCGGTGCGGAATATTCCGGATCGGCGACAAATCTTTCGCCGCGGCAAGCCCGGCCGCCGGTCCCTCATTGACCGTATTTCTTCCATGCGTCACAATGCCCGCTCATGAGCAGACGAAGCAACACGCCCTTTTTTCTCATGATCGGCATTCCCTACGGGCTGATCAACCTGTGGATCGCCTGGCGTCTCTGCGATCTGCTGCGCGGGAGCGGGGGCGCCGCGTTCGCCGCCGGCGCGTTGCTCTGCGCGCTCTGTTTTCCGCTGCTGTTCCGGCAGCCGGGCACGTCGTGGACGCGGATGTTTTTCCTGCGCCTGGGAGCGCTTTGGGTCGGGCTTTTTCTCTATCTTTTCCTCTTCCTCCTGCTTGCGGACATTGCGCTGCTCTGCGCCAGACTGTTCGATCGCGCGCTTTCTCCGGCAACAGCGGGTTTTTCCGCTCTGGGCGCGACCCTGTGCGTCGGCCTGGCCGGCGGCGTCAACGCGCGCCTGCCCGTGCTGCGCGAATACCGCATAACCGGCAACGGAACCGCGCCGGGCACGGCTCTGCGCCTGGGCGTGATCGCCGATCTCCACCTCGGCCGCCTGAATTCCACGGCCATGCTCGCCAAGGCGCTGCATATGCTCGCCCCGCACAGGCCGGACGCTCTGATCTTTCTGGGCGACGTCACGGACGATCTCTTCCTGCCCGATAACGGCGAATTCGCCCGCATCCTGCAAAGCGCGCGCCCGCCGCTCGGCATCTGGGGCATCGCCGGCAACCACGAATATATCAGCGGCGACGCGGACGCCGCACTGGACGGGCAAAAACGGGCCGGCATACATATTCTGCGCGACGAAGGAATTGTGCTCGGCGGCGCATGGCTTGTCATCGGGCGGGATGATTGCATGAAGCCCGCCTTCATGGAAAGCGCCTGCAAAAAGCTGCCCGAAATCCTGGCGGGCGTGCCGGAAAAAGACCGCGGGCTGCCGCTGATCGTGCTCGATCACCAGCCCGGCCGTCTCAAGGAAGCCAGGGAAGCCGGCGCGCTGCTCCAGCTTTCCGGCCACACCCACGGCGGGCAGTTGTGGCCCTTCAACCTCCTGACGGCCGGAATTTTTGAAAACGCGCACGGCCACGCCCTGCGCGGGGGCACGCACTCGATCGTCTCGGCCGGAACGGGAGTCTGGGGCCCGCCCCTGCGCACCTCGGCCCGGCCCGAAGTGCTGCTGGTGCATCTGTCGTGACGCGTTCCCGCTCCCCCGGGCGCGCGGCCCCGATTGTTGCGGCCTGCGCGGCGCTCTGGCTCGTTTCCGCGCCTCTGGCCTGCCTGCCGGGGCCGGTGGACATTCCGGCGGGCGAAGTGTTGCGTCTGCTGGCCGTCACCCTGGGCTTCATTCCGCCTGACGGCGCCGATCCCACACGACTTGTGATTGTGGGGCAGATACGTTTGAGCCGCGTGCTGCTCGCCCTGCTCTGCGGCGGGGGGCTGGCCCTGGCCGGCGCGGCGCTGCAGGGCGTGCTGCGCAATTCCCTGGCCGATCCCTTCATCCTCGGCATTTCCGCCGGCGCCGCCTGCGGGGCGAGCCTGGCCATAGCCCTGGGCGGCGGCACGGCCTTCGCCCTGGCCGCCTTCTTCCCCGGCGGGCCCATCGCGGCCTCGGCCCTGCTCGGCGCCCTGGCCGCCCTGGCCTCCACTCTGATGCTGGGACGCGGGGCCGGGGGCTTCGCGCGCGAAAACGTCATTTTGGCCGGGGTGGCGGTTTCGGCCTTTCTCGGCGCGCTGGTGGCGCTGATCAAGGCCCTGAACGAGGAATCCGTGGCCGGCATCGTTTTCTGGATCATGGGCAGCTTTCAGGGCCGCGGCTGGGACAGCCTTTTTCTGCTCGGCCCGCCCCTGGTCCTCGGCCTGATCCCCGTGGCCGCGCACTGGCGCGAACTGGACGTGCTGGCTCTGGGCGACACCCAGGCCGCCCAGCTCGGCCTCAAGGTGGGGCGGGCGCGTCTGTGTCTGCTTTTCGGCGCAAGCTGCATGACGGCCGGCGCCGTGGCCGTGGCGGGCATCGTCGGTTTTGTGGGGCTGGTGGTGCCGCATATGCTGCGCCTGATCATGGGCGCGGCCCACGGCCCGCTGCTGGCCGCCTCCTGGTTCGCCGGCGGGGTGCTGCTCTGCTGGGCCGACGTGCCGGCCCGCTGTCTGCTGGAAGGAGGGCGGGAACTGCCCGTGGGCGTGGTAACGGCGCTTATCGGCGGCCCGGTGTTCGCGCTGCTGCTACGCAACGACGCCGGGCGGCGGGACGGTGCGCCGTGAGGCTTTGCCGGCGGGCAAATTTTCTGCACTTTGTCATCAATACCGGGTAGTAAGGGACACACCCCCTTGCAGGGGGGCGGTGCCGCCTCTGCCCGCCGGGGGCTACACCCCTATAATCTTCAATTTTGCCGCAAGCGAGGCCGCCTTGCGCGCGCCGATGCCGGGAATGGCCTCCAGTTCGGCCGGCGTGGCTTTGCGCATGGCCTCAAGGGAGTCAAAGCGCTGAAGGAGCAGGCGGGCGGTGGCCGGACCTATGCCGGGCACGCGGCCGAGTTCGCCGCCCAGCGTTTCTTTGGCGCGGGCCTTGCGGTGCGCGCCGAGGGCGAAGCGGTGGGCTGTGTCGCGTATATGCTGGAGAAAGAGCAGTTCCGGGCTGCCGGGCTTGAGCGGCAGGGGATTGGAGCGGCCGGGGAGAAAGATGCGGTCGGCCACGTTGCCGGCGCGGCGGTCGGTTTTGCCGTCTTCCCGGGCTTTGGCCAGGGCGGCGAGGGGAAAGGGCGCCCGCCCGGTGTCTTCTGAAGTGTTTTCACGTTGAGATTGCCGCCCGCCGGCGGGCGAAACCCGCCTTGCGCCAATCTCGCGACAAGGATTTGCGGGCAAATCCTTGCGGAGCAGTGCGCCGTTTTCAAAGGCAAACTGCTCCAGGGCCCGCTGCACGGTGGCGAGCTGGCCGCGCCCGCCGTCGATGAGCAGCAGATCGGGCCAGGGCGGGCCTGATTCCAGCCGGCGGGGAACCCAGGCGCGCAGGGCGGCGTGGTCGTCTCCGTTGCAGTCTTCCGCGATGTAGGCGCGGTAGGCGGATTTCAGCGGCCGTCCGTCCTCGAAGACCACCATGCCCACGCGCGCGGCCGTGCCGCCGGTGTGGGAGACGTCCACGCATTCGATGCGCCGGGGAATTTCGGGCAGTTCGAGCGCGCCGGCCAGACTGCGGGGCAGGGAATGCTGCCTGCGGGCCGCTTCTTCACGGGCGTGCAGGCAGGCCATGTCCATCAGGCGCTGTTCGTCCCTGCCGCGCGGAACCTGAATGCGCACGGATGCGCCGCGCAGGTCGCTTAAAGCCTGCTCAAGCAGGGCGATATCATTTTCCTGCTCTATATCTTCCGCGCTGTGCTTTGATTCGGCGGATTCCGTCCGGCGATCCGCTTCGTCGTCAGACAAGGAAGACGAGATTTTCGTGACGGGAGTGGACTCTTTTCGTCCATGACCGGAACGAAAATCGATGTCTGGCGCAGTATCACGGCGAAGCGGATTGCCGGACGCGGGTAGCCAGGGGAAGAGCAGGCGAGGCGGAATATCGCTTTCGGGGCTGTAGAACTGGGCGGGAAAGGCCGCGAGCAGGTCCCCGGCGTCTTCGGAATCCAGGCCGGGCTGGAAAAAGGCGCGGCCGCCGAGCAGCCGGCCCCCGCGCACAAAGAGGATGCCGAGGCCCAGGCCGTGTTCGGCGTGGGCCAGGCCGAGCACGTCAAGGTCGGCGTCGCCGGGCAGCACGGCGGCCTGATGTTCCAGGGTGCGGCGCACGGCGCGGATTTGATCGCGCAGGGCGGCGGCGCGCTCGAATTCCAGGGCTTCGGCCGCCGCTGCCATGTCCCGCTCCAGGCGTTCCACAAGTTCGCCCGAACGGCCGGAAAGCAGGGCTTCCACACCGGCTGTGAGCTCGGCATACGCTTCGGCGGTGATGAGCCCGACGCAGGGGGCGGGGCAACGGCCCATATAATGATAGAGGCAGGGCCGGGAGCGGTTTTTAAAGGCCCTGTCGGTGCAGCGGCGCAGGGGAAAGGCGGCGTGGGCCGCCTTCCAGGTGCTGCGGGCCGCGAGCGCGGAAACGTAAGGGCCGAAGAGACGCGCGCCTCCGCGCTGTTTGGCGTTGCGGACGATCTCCAGCCGGGGAAAGGCCTGGGCGAGGTCGAGGCGGAAGAGCAGGTACTGCTTGTCGTCGCGCAGGACGATGTTGTAGTGCGGGCGATGCTGCTTGATAAGCCCGGCCTCAAGGAGCAGGGCTTCTTTTTCCGTGGCTGTGGGCAGGGTTTCCAGACTTGCCGCGCGGCGCATCATGGCCCGGGTTTTCGGAGGCAGGCCCTTTTCGCGGAAATAGGAGAGCACGCGCTTGCGCAGCACGGCCGCCTTGCCGACGTAAATGATGCGGCCGGCCTTGTCCTTATATATATAGACGCCGGGGCAGAGGGGGATATCGCCGGGTTCGGGGCGCTGCATGTCTGTTCCATAAAAAATTTCAGATGAAAAAGACAGGGCGGCCTGTCGGGCCTGTCGCCTGCCGAGAGGTTGGGCAAAAAATTTTTATACTCGTCATATTTTTACAACTAAAAGATAATACTGAATTTTTTATCTAAAAAAGCTCTTGAAAAAAATATCGGGTACAGATATTTTTCGTTTCAAGGGAAAAAAAAACGGGAAAGTAAAAAAAATTGCACCAAAACTCTTGCCTGAAAGGGGGAGTTGGTGTACAAAAGAATCACGCGGAGAAAGCACGCGTGCAACGTCACCAACAAATGCGCTCTTCGGGGCGCGCAAGAAAGGAAGGGATAGAAATGAGAAAGCTTGCAACTCTTCTGCTTGCTGCGGGCATGGTGCTCGGCAGCTTTGCGGGCGCCCAGGCTATTGATTTCAAAGCCAAGGGCGAGTGGATTTTTGAATTCGCCTACACCAGCGGCATCAACTTTGCCACGAACACGCGCACGACGGGCAACCAGAACCGTGCCACCCGCGCCGGCAACACCAACGGCGCCGACAACTTCGAAGCCATTCAGCGCGTTCGCCTGCAGTTGGACGCGGTGGCTTCCGAAAGCCTCTCCGGCCAGGTGTTCTTTGAAATCGGCAACCAGACCTGGGGCCGCGCCAATCAGGGCGGCGCGCTGGGCACCGACGGCATCGTGGTTGAAGTGCGTCGCGCCTTCATCGACTGGATCGTGCCCAACACCGACCTGCGCGTGCGCATGGGTCTCCAGGGCATGGCGCTGCCCAGCTACACCTTTGATTCCGGCGTGTTCAACGACGACGTGGCCGGCATCACCGCTTCCTACAAGTTCAACGACAACGTGAGCCTGGTTGCCTTCTGGGCCAGACCGTACAACGACAACTTCGCCGGCAGCGACGTTGTCGGTCAGCGCTCTTCCGCCGGCTTCATGGACAACACCGACGCCTTCGGCCTGGTGCTGCCCCTGAAGTTTGACGGCTTCAAAATCACCCCCTGGGGCATGCTCTCCTTCATCGGCCCCAACACCCTGACCGGCCTCACCAGAGGGGACGATTACAACACGCGTGACGGCCTGATGCCCTCCTACTGGCGCACCGGCAAAACCAATCCTCACGGATGGGTGACCGCCGCTGATCTCGCCGGCGTTACGGCCAAGCGCAACACCGAATACGCCACCGCCTGGTGGGCCGGCATAACGGGCGAAATCACCGCCGCCGATCCCCTGCGCATCGCGTGGGATGCGAACTACGGTTCCGTATCCTATATGGACACCACCTACCTGAACCGCGCCGGCTGGTTCGTGAACCTGCTCATCGAATACAAGCTTGACTGGGGCGTTCCCGGCATCTACGGCTGGTGGGGCAGCGGCGACGACAGCAACCCGAAGAACGGTTCCGAGCGCATGCCCGTGTTCAGCGTCAACAACTCCAACCTCGGCATGTCCACCTTCGGCTTCAACGGCGGTTATTTCTCCGGCGTTTCCGACACCAGCCCGCTCAGCCATGTCGGCACCTGGGGTATCGGCCTGCGCATCCGCGACATGTCCTTCCTTGAAAACCTCACCCACACCGTGCGCGTGAACTTCTTCGGCGGCACCAACGATCCCATCAACGCCAAGTACATCACCGGCAAAAAAGCCACGGGCACCGACTTCCGCGCTCGCGGCGGCTACCAGACCGACTTCAACTCGGTGCTCAACAGCGGTACCTACATGCGCGACTACCTGACCACCATGGACTACGGTCTGGAAGTCAACGTGGACAGCGTGTATAAGATCTACGAAAACCTGGATATGCTGGTTGAACTCGGCTACATCCACCTGTGGCTCGACCAGAGCCGCGGCGTGTGGGGTCCGGGCTGGGTGAACGGCGTCGTGGGCGGCAACACCGTGCGCGGCGTGAGCGTGACCGATGCCGTCAAGGCCTCCGTGTTCTTCCGCTACAGCTTCTAAGCATCACTTCCAAACCAACGTTTCACAATCAGGGGGGGCCGCAGGGCTCCCCCTGATGTTTTTTCCCCTCCCGCGCATCCCTCGTTTTTCTTCCCCGCTTGACTTTTCTCGGAAAAATCATGACAAGATCGAACATGCCCCCTGTTTTGTCCGGGGCGGGCGCGGAAATACGCACGGGATGTTCCGCGTCGCGAGGCGCAGGATGTGTCGGTTCCGGCCGCGCATTTTGCCTGCACCGTGCGGTTTCAGACAGTGGAGAAAAAACGATGAAAAAAACCTTCGCAGTTCCTGCAATTGCGCTTGCGATGCTCGCCGGCGCCCCAGGGGCCGAAGCCGTTGACTTTAAAGCCAAGGGTGAATGGATTTTCGAGTTCAGCTACAACGACGGATTGAGTTTCGCGCGCAACACCCGCGCAACGGGGCCGGACGGCAAACGCTACAGCCGTTACGGCAACGGCCGGGGAGGCGACAATTTCACCGCCGCCCAGCGCGTGCGCCTGCAGTTGGACGCTGTGGCTTCCGAAAGTCTTTCCGGCCAGGTGTTCTTTGAAATCGGCAACCAGAACTGGGGCCGCGCCGATCAGGGCGGCGCGCTGGGCACGGACGGAATAATGGTGGAAGTGCGCCGCGCCTTTATCGACTGGATCGTGCCCAACACCGACCTGCGCGTGCGCATGGGCCTTCAGGGCATGGCGCTGCCCAGCTACACCTTTGATTCCGGCGTGTTCAACGACGATGTGGCCGGCGTCACCGCTTCCTACCGGTTCACCGACAACGTCAGCCTGCTCGCCTTCTGGGCCAGACCGTACAACGACAACTACATCAACAGCCATCCGGGACAGGGCGATTCCTCCGCCTTCATGGACAACACCGACGCCTTCGGCGTGGTGCTGCCCCTGACCTTCGACGGTTTCAAAATCACGCCCTGGGGCATGGTTTCCTTTATCGGCCCCAACTCCCTCGGCCCCAACAACAACGGCACCGCCGGCGGCGACCAGAGCCTGAACGTCGCTTCCGGTCTCACCCCCGCCTATTGGCGCACCGGCAACACGCGCGGCTACGGCGGTCCCGCCCGCAACAACGGGGAATACGCCACCGCCTGGTGGGCCGGCCTGACGGGCGAAGTGACGGCCGCCGATCCCCTGCGCGTCGCCTGGGACGCGAACTACGGCTCCGTTTCCTATAACGACACCGCCTATCTCAACCGTTCCGGCTGGTTCATCAACCTGCTCGTCGAATACAAGCTGGACTGGGGTGTTCCCGGCATTTACGGCTGGTACGGATCGGGCGACGACAGCAACCCAAAGAACGGTTCCGAACGCATGCCCGTGTTCAGCATCAACAACAGCGACCTGGGCCTTTCCACTTTCGGTTTCAACGGCGGGTATTTCGCGGCGAACTCCGACGGCTACAGCCTCGGCCAGACCTACGCCGGCACCTGGGGCATAGGCGTGCGCATCCGCGACATATCCTTCATCGAAGACCTCACGCACACCGTGCGCGTGAACCTTTTCAGCGGCACCAACGATCCGGTCAACGCCAAATACATTACGGGGAAAAAGGATTGGGGCAATGACGGACGCGCCTCCGGCGGCGTGTACAACGACTTCAACGGCGGCCCCGGCAGTTTGTCGGGCGTGTACCTGACCACCGCGGACTACGGCATGGAGGTCAACGTCGATTCGCTCTACAAGATTTATGAAAATCTGGATATGATGGTCGAACTCGGCTACATCCATCTCTGGCTTGACCAGAGCAAGGGGGTGTGGGGTTCCGGCTGGGCAAACGGCATCCCGGGCGGCCAGACCGTGCGCGGCGTGAGCGTGACCGACGCGGTGAAAGCCTCCGTGTTCTTCCGCTACAGCTTCTAGAGCAGATTAACTTTGAAACGCCCGCTCCGGCCGTGGCCGGCGAAAGTAAATTTCGCCTCCGCCTGCGCGGCGGCCGGCGCTTTGCACCGGCAGAGCATTTAAACATTTTCAATGGTAAAATGCTCCAAGCAGCCAACCCGCTCACGCTTCACAATCAGAGGGGCCGCAAGAGGCCCCTCTGGTATTTTTCTTTCACCCGCACGGGTCGCGCGCCGGAAAAGCGCGGTCTTTCTTCCTCTTTTGTCGCGGTATCCCTGCGTTTCCGGCGTTTCCCCCTTGACTTTTCATAAAAACCGTATAGAAAGTTTTTGGTTGCGTCCGGCTGCATGCGGGGGCGCGAACACGGCAAACCGTCACGGAGTGCCGTGACATGAAAATATATAGCGGCTCTGGCCGGTATATATTTTTTTTGTACTGAGGGGGAAGTTCGGGAACATCCGGAGCGTTTCGCAGTGAAATATGCGAATGCTCTGCCGAAGCCCTGCCGCCGTGCGGGCGCAGGCGGAATTTTTCCGCCGGCCGCGCCGGAGCGGGTGTTTCAAGTCAATCTGCTCTAAAGAAGGGAAGGGGAAGATGAAAAAAGCCGCCGCTGTCCTGGCGTTCGCGATGATGCTGTTCGCCGGCGCTCCGGGAGCCGAAGCCGTTGACTTCAAGGTCAAGGGCGAATGGATGTTTGAGTTCAGCTACACAGACGGGCTGAAATTCGCCCGCGACAGCCGTACTCCGGGCGCTGCCGCCCGATCCGCGCGCTGCGGCAACGGCAACGGCGGCGACAATTTCACGGCGGCCCAGCGCGTGCGCCTGCAGCTCGAAGCCGTGGTTTCCGAAAGCCTTATGGGCGAACTTTTTTTTGAAATAGGCGATACGAACTGGGGCCGCGCCGGCGGAGGGCCGGACGGCAAGGGCGTCGGCGGCGCGCTGGGCACGGACGGCATCTCCGTCAAAGTGCGGCGCGCCTATATCGACTGGTTCGCCCCCGAACTTCCCCTGCGCATCCGCATGGGCCTCCAGGGTCTGTCGCTGGCCAACTACAGCTTCGGCAGCGCCGTGTTCGACGACGACGCGGCCGGCATCGTCGCCGCCTGGTTTTTCAACAGAAACATCCATCTGAGCCTGTTCTGGCTCCGTCCCTTCAACGACAACTTCGCCGGTTCCGCCAACGACGGACTCTGGCGGGGCAACATCACGCAGTCCGCCGGTTTTATGGACAATCTGGACGCCTTCGGCATTACCCTGCCGATGACCTACGACAGCTTCAAGCTCAGCCCCTGGTTTGCCTTCGGCTTTGCCGGCCCCAATACTCTGAGCACCCCGAATTCGGCCGGCGATCAGGCCGCCAACGTAACCGCCGGCATCAGCCCCGCCTACTGGCGCACCGGCACCACCTATTACGGGGGCGGTCCGGCCAAGATCAACCGCGATTATTTCCTGGCCATATGGGCGGGCCTGTCGGGCGAAATCACGGCAGCCGATCCTCTGCGCGTGGCCTGGGACGTGAACTACGGCTCCCTCAGCTACAGGGAAACCACGTACAGAAACCGCGCCGGCTGGTTCGCCAACCTGCTTGTCGAATACAAGCTCGACTGGGGCGTGCCCGGCATCTACGGCTGGTACGGCTCCGGCGACGACGCCGATCCCAAGAACGGTTCCGAGCGCATGCCGGTGTTCAGCATCAACAACACCAACCTGGGCCTTTCCTCTTTCGGCTTCAACGGCGGGTATTATTCGGCGGTCAGCGACGGCGTTTCCCTGGGCATTTCCTATGCCGGCGGCTGGGGCATAGGCGCGCGCATCCGCGACCTGTCCTTTCTTGAAGACCTCTCGCACACCGTACGCGTGAACTTTTTCGGCGGCACCAACGATCCGGCCATGGCCAAATATATCACCGGCAAGAAAAACTGGGGCAACGACGGCCGCGCCTCCGGTCAGCTCTGGACGGATTTCAACAGCACGGTCAACAACGCGGGCCTGGCCGGCACCTACCTGACCCGCATGGACTACGGCGTCGAAATCAACGTGGACAGCGTGTACAAGATTTATGAAAACCTCGATATGATGGTGGAACTCGGCTACATCCACCTCTGGCTCGATCAGAGCCGCGCCGTGTGGGGCGCGGGCTGGGCCGGCGGCATTCCCGGCGGTCAGACCATACGCGGCGTGAACGTGACGGATGCCGTCAAGGCCGCGGTGTTTTTCAGATACTCTTTTTAGAGCATTTTGCTTTTGAAAATGCTCTGAAGACGCGGAACGAAGTGAAGCGGATTCCGCCCCGCAGGCGCAGGCGAAATCGCATTTCGCCGTGAAGCGCCGGAGGGAGCGTTTCAAAAACGATCTGCTCTGAGTTTTGCGGGGGAGGCGCGCTTTGAGAACAAGTGCTCCTCCCCCGTAGCCTTTCTGCACGTTTTTTCTCGGCGTACCGTGCCGAGGTCGCGAGCAGGCGGCCCGGCATGGCCGGTTTGCCCGCAAACCGGAGCGGGCGCCGTTTTTTTTGATCTTTGCTTTTTCCCCGAAACTTATTATATAGAAAGCAAGGAATCCCGCCGGGAGACATCCGGCGGAAAGCCCTCCAATGCGCCGTGTGGGCGCTCCAACGCGGGGGGACGGGATATGCGACGCTTCTATACTTTTCTTCTTGCCTGCCTGCTTATACTGAACGCAACGGGCCGTTCTTCGGCCGAAACGCGTGTGGTGTGGGATGCCGGCTCCGTCTCTCCCAAGTCTTCTTTCTCCCCCTTCACACCCGGCGCGGATCGCAGTTCTCCTTTTGCGCGGGATACAACGGAACTTTTCGGCGGCCTGCGCTTTTTCAGCCCCGGCGGGCCGATTCCCGGCGCGGACGCTTTCGGCGCCCAAAGTATGGGCGCGCGCATCCACAGTGCGATTCTGCCGAAGGATTTTTCACACGATCTGCGCCTGAGCTTTTTCGGGCCTTCGGTTTCCGGCGCGCGAGGCCGGGGAACGGACGCCTCCTTTGCCACTTCCTACAGCATTTACAATAATATGGAAATTCTGCTGGAGCTGGGCTATACCCACTTCTGGTTCGACAGCAGCGGCTGGATGCTCGGTGCCGGGGGCGCCGGCGGAGGGCCGCCGTTTGAAATTCTGCACGGAAATTCCTTGCCCGATGCGGGAAGGGCCGGGATGTTCTTCAAGTATTCGTTTTGAGGAGGCGGGGCCTCGCCTGGAGCAGATTGTTTTTGAAACGCTCCCTCCGGCGCTTTACGGCGAAATGCGATTTCGCCTGCGCCTGCGGGGCGGAATCCGCTTCACTTCGTTCCGCGTCTTCAGAGCATTTTCAAAAGCAAAATGCTCCAAAGCATTACAATCCCAACAGGGTATGGATACGCGCCATGTCGAGGCTGTTGCGGACGGCGTCGGCCAGGCGATCCAGAGCCGGATTGAGGTCGTAAGGCGTAATGCGGCCCAGAGGCGGCAGACCGTTGCGCGCGCGCAGTTCGTCGAGAAAGGCGCGGCGGAAGGCGTCGGCATCGAAGATTCCGTGCGGGAGCGCGCCCAGGACAGGGGAGCGGTTCGAGATCAGGCCGAGGATTTTTCCTCCTGCGCCTTCCAGCAACACTTCCGTTTCTCCGTTTATGGGCACGAGGCGCGTGTCGGACAGAAGAAAGCCCGTGACGGGCAGGCCGCTTGCGCGGTGCGTGGCCGCGACGCGGCGGGCGGAGCGGGAGCCGCGTTCGGCGTGCAGGGGCAGAAGGCCGAGGCCGGGAAGGTCTTCTCCGGCTTCGCGCAGGGTGCGGCCGAGCAGCAGCAGGCCGCTGCCGAGTCCCAGGATCAGCGGGCCGGGCTTTGAGAGGGCGAGTTCATGCAGGGCGCGGGCCAGGCCGCTTGTCTCCAAAAAATCGAGGGTTCGCGCGGCACTGCCGGAATCGGGCAGAACAACGGCCTGCGGCCGGCCCAGCTCCCCGGCCCGGCGTACGCTGCGCAGGCGCACGTCCGGCTCGCGGCGCAGGGGATCGAGGTCCGTGAAGTTGCCGATGTAGGGCGGTTCGATAAAGGCGATGTCGAGGCAGGCGCCTGCCGGCGCGTCCGGCGCCCGCTCGGCGAGGGCCAGGCTGTCCTCCTCGGGCAGGCCGATATCGGGCAGCCGGGGCACGATGCCCAGAAAGGGACGTCCGGTGCGGGCGCTGATATGATCGAGAGCCGGGCCGAGCAGGCCGGCGTCTCCCCGGAATTTGTTGAGGATGAAGCCGGCGGTGAGCGCGCGTTCTTCGGGATCGAGCAGTTCCCAGGTGCCGAGCAGGGCGGCGAACGCGCCGCCCTTGTCGATGTCGCCGACCAGAAGCACCGCGGCCCGCGCATGGCGCGCCACAGCCATGTTGACGATGTCGTGGGCTTTGAGGTTGATTTCGGCCGGGCTGCCCGCGCCTTCGATGACCATGACGCCGGCTTCGGCCGCGAGTTCGTCGTACGCTCTTGCGGCCGCTTCCCAGGCCGTGGGTTTGTAGCGCAGGTATTCGGCCACCCGCATGTGCCCCCGGGGTTTGCCGAGGAGCACGACCAGGGAGCCGGTGTCGGAAGAAGGCTTGAGCAGCACGGGGTTCATGCGCGCGTCGGGCCTGCGGCCTGCGGCCAAGGCCTGAAGGGCCTGGGCGTTGCTCATTTCCTCCCCGTTTTCGGTGAGGCAGGAGTTGAGGGCCATGTTCTGCGCCTTGAAAGGCGCGGGGCGCAGGCCGTCCTGCAGGAAAATGCGGCACAGGGCCGCGCAGAGCAGGCTTTTTCCGACATTGGAAGCGGTGCCTTGCAGCATGAGGGCGGGACAGGATGACGGCATAATGAGAAAGCTAGCAACAAAAATTTTATGACACAAGGCGCTGTTGCGCCCCCGTACGGGCTTTTGACGTTTTTCCCCAGGCTTGCACATTGTGCGGGAAGCGTATAAATGTTTGATATTCTATTGGAGCGATCTCCGGCGGCTTCGCGGCCGGGTCGTTCTCCGGACGGCCGTTTTTCCCGGAGCGTTCGGGGCATTTTTCGAACAGGCAGGTATGCGGCATGAAACGTATCATGTTGATCCTCTTGACCGTCATTCTCCTGGCGGTGGTCGGCGCGGTGGTGGCTGTTATGCGCCTGGATGCGCAAAGCGTGCGCGATCAGGTGGCCGAAGCGGTGCGCGGGGCCACAGGCAAACCTCTGGTGATACAGGAAATGCCTTCCCTGTCCCTTGTGCCGTTGGGCGTCAAGTTCGGCGCGGCCTATTGGGGGTTGAGCCCCGAAGGCAAGGCCGATCCGGCGGGCGGTGTTTCCGCCTCGGTCAAGAGCGGCCAGGTGAGCGTGCAGTTCATGCCCCTGCTTTCCGGCCGCATTGTGGTGGACGAAGTGCGGCTGGACAGCCCGGACATCCGTGTGCTCCCTTCCAGAGAAGCTCCCAAGGCTGTGGGGAAAACGCCTGAAAGCGCGGCCAAAACGCCTCCCGGGCAGGGACCCATTCCCTCCTCGTTGGAAATAGACACCCTGGCCATCACCAACGGCGCGGTGTATCTGGAACTGACCCCCGGTCAGAGCCTGCGTCTGTCCAAGCTCAACGTGACCTTGAACAACCTCAAGCCCGGCGCGGAAATGCGCCTGGATCTCTCCACCGATCTCGCGGCCTCGAAACCCGCGCTGGATGCCGCGCTTACGCTGAAGGCCAAGGGAAAGCTGGAGGCGAATCGTTGCGATCTGCGCGAATTTTCGGCCAAGTTTACGCCGCGTTCCGGCATAATTCCGGCCGCTGCCGGCGTTATCGCGCTCGACGCGCAGGCCGTCTATGATTTCACCGCGGAAAAAGCCGCCCCGGCCCTGCTGAAGCTGGCCGTCCAGGGCAGCACGGTGGAGCTTTCCGGTGAAGCGGATGCCAAGGCGGCGGCCTTCAACGGCAGGATCAAGCTGGATACGCAGCCCCGCAAGCTGGCCCAGGCCTTCGGGCAGACCCTGCCGCTGAAAAGGGGGCTGGAAAGCTTCAAGCTCCAGACCCCGCTGACGGCCAACGCGCAGATGGTGAACCTCGGCGCGATCCAGGGCATGCTCGACAGCACGGGTATCGAGGGCAAACTGGCCTGCGACTTGAACAGGACGCATATTTCCGGCAACCTCAAATTCGGCGCGCTGGACGTGGACGCGCTTACGGCTTCCGCAACGCCGCTCCTGCCCCCGCTCCTGCCGTTGACGCCGGAGGCCCTTGCCGAACACGTTGCGCGCCTGCTCGCGCCCGACGAGGCCCTGGCCGCATCCCCCAGGCCGCAGCAAAGGGCGCAGCAAAAGACGCAGCAGCCCCCGGCCCAACAACAGCCGGCGGCCGTGCAGAGCCGCCCGGCGTCCGGCGGCTTGCCCTCGGTGGATCTGGATCTTGCCGCGGCTTCGATAACGGCCGCCAAACTCCAGTTCAAGGACATCCGCGCCAAGGTGCGCGGCCAGGGCGTATACCACATCGAGCCCCTGACCCTCACCCTGGGCACGGGCGGCAGCGTGAACCTGAACATCAGCCTGGACGCCGCTTCCATGCAGGCCGGCGTTTCCGGCAAAATCAGCAACGTGGCCGTCGGCCCGCTTATGCAGGCCATGCAGGGCAAGCGCCCGGTGGACGGCACGGCCGACGTCAATCTGGAAACGCTCACCTGCGCGGCAAGCTCCGCCAAGGCGGCCCAGGCGAGTCTTTCCGGCAGAGGACTGGCCACGGTGCGCGGCATCGTGCTGAACGGGGTTTCCATTCTGCCCAAAGACGCTCCGGCCGGCCTGGGCAGTCCGCCCACGCATTTCGAGCAGCTTACCGTGCCTTTCACGGCTTCAAGCGGTATAGTCAATCTGGCGCCGGTCACCCTGAGTTCTCCCACCCTGAACGCCAAGGGCCAGGGCGTGGTGCGTCTGCCGCAGGAAAATGTGGATTTCACGGCGGATATCTCCCTGCTTAAACTCACGATTCCCGTCGTGGTTTCCGGGCCGTTCAGTTCGGTTTCCTACGGGCTGGACGGCAGACGCGCCCTGGAGGGGCTGGCCAAAAGCCCCGGCGCGCTTATGGATACGGCCCGCGATCTGGGCGTGACCGGCTCGCAGAAGGCGGGCGGCGCGAGACAGAAGGCCGGCGGCGCCGCGCAGGATCTGGGCAAGGCCGTGAAAGGTCTGCTGGGCCGCTGAAAAAAAGAGATGTTTTGCGGGGATATTACGGAAAAATCCCCGTCGTAAAAGAGGTTCGGGGCGGACGCCGTTCCGTTGCGACACTATTTCAGGTGCAAAATGCTATAAAGATTTTCGGCGCTTGTACGATATATTACCGGGAGCGCAATTTTTTGCGCTCCGGTGAAGGCGGAGCCGGCTCAAACCGTGTTTTGAGCGCGGCGCTTTTGGGATGCAAGAGTTGAAAACATTTTGGGACTCCGTAATGCACAGTTGTGTTCATTTCGTTGTCCGCCCGGAACGCGCGCCTCGGGAGGCGCCTTTCCGCAACCATGAAACAAGTGCCTGCCCATGTATATATTTATAGGCCTCGGAATCGTGATTGCCTCTGTGTGCGGGGGCTACATGCTGGCCAGGGGGGATTTCGCCATCCTGCTCCAGCCGGCGGAACTCATCATCATCCTCGGCTGCGGCCTGGGGGCGTTTTTCGGTTCCCAGACCAAGTACACGTTCAGCCTGATTGTGGGCAGCATCAAGCACATCTTCGGCGATCCGGGCTCCAGCAAGGGCAAATATCTTGAAACACTCGCGCTTTTGTATTCTCTTTTTTCCAAGATGCACCGCGAAGGGGTGATCAGCATTGAAGGCGATATCGAACGCCCGGAATCCAGCCCCATTTTCAGCAAATATCCCTCCATCTCGTCCAAGAAAAAGACCGTGAACTTCATCGGCGACACCCTGCGCGTGTATCTGACCACGGGCGACCCGGCCGATATCGACAGCCTGATGACCGTGGACATGGCCACCATGCACGAGGAAGAGATGATTCCCGCCCACGGGGTCAGCCACATGGCGGAATCCCTGCCGGGCATGGGCATTGTGGCCGCCGTGCTCGGCGTGGTGCTCACCATGGGCAAGATCAACGAACCGCCCGAAGTGCTCGGCCATTACATCGCGGCGGCGCTTGTGGGCACCTTTATCGGTATTTTGTTCTGCTACGGCATTTTCGGCCCCATGGGCGCCAAGCTGGAAAACTACGCCCACGAAGAGCATTTTTACTACAATTCGATCAAGGAAGCCGTGGCGGCCGCCATTCGCGGCTGTACGCCGCTTATCGCCGTGGAATACGGCAGACGCGCCATTCCCTATCCCTACCGTCCCAACTTCGCGGAAATGGAAGAGCGCCTCAAGAGCGGCTAGCCCGCGTAAGTGAGGGATTATTATGGGCAGTGCATGGAAAGTGGCCTACGCCGACTTTGTGACGGCGATGATGGCCTTTTTTCTCCTGATGTGGATTTTGAACATGACCCCGCCGGAAACGAAGGCCGGGCTTTCGGCGTATTTTTCGGGCGACCGGGCCATGGAAACCTCGAGCAGCTCGCCGATCTCCAACAACCCCTTCATTCAGCACACCGACAAAATCGACACGCGGGAATTCAAAATTTCCGAAGTGGAAAAAAACCATTACGCCATTGCGCAAAAACTGCGCCAGATGCTGATGGCCGACGCCGTGCCCCAGAGCGCCACGGGCATCAGCGCGGATGACGTGGGCGTGCAGTTGCGCATCAACTCCGACATCATGTTCAAGCCCGGCACGGCCGAGCTTGCGCCCGGCGCGGAAAAACCCCTGAAGGACGTGATTGCCGTGCTCAGGGAATACAATCTCTACCTCGTTGTGCGCGGGCATGCCGACAACGAGGAGGTGCGCCCCCCTTACCCCTCGACCTGGGAGCTTTCGGGCGCGCGCGCGGCCGCGGTGCTGCGCTACCTTGTCGAAACGGGCAAAATAAAGGCCACCCGCCTGCGGGGCATAGCTTACGGCGACACCCGTCCCGTGGAGCCGGGCGTGGACGAGGCCGCCAAGGAAAAGAACCGCCGCGTGGAGTTTTATTTCCACAGGCCGGAGGTCATGTCCTACAGCGTGGTGTACTGATCCCATACATGAGGATGCATCGCGGGCTATTGTATCTTTTTCACGCTGTTGCTATTTTGCCCCATGCACGCCACGCACGCGGAACAACGAGCAAGGCAGGGCCTTGCCGCCCGTTACGGCCGGAGGTGGATCCTTCCGGCCTGTGACGCTCTCACCCTTGCGGGCAGTTTCTGGCTGCTTGTTCTGCTGCGCAAGTTTTTTTTCCCCATCCTCCCTCTGGAACATTATGTGGGCCTTACGCCCGCGTTGCTGATCGCGCCTCTGTTCGGGCTGGCGCTGGGCAGTTGCCAGCGTATCGCCCTGCCTCCCCAGCGCGAGTTGAAAGCTCTGTCCCTGGCCACCACGCTGGGCTTTGCCGCGATTTTGATCCTCATTTTCGCCACCAAGAGCGGGGAGGAGTATTCCCGCACGGCCATCATGGGAGCCTGGCTGCTCAGTTTGTTCACCGTTCCGATCGTACGGGGCCGGGTACGCCACCGGTTGTGCCGCCTGCCCTGGTGGAGTTCGCCCCTCATCCTCATCGGCCGGGAAGGCGCGAACGAGATGTGGGCGGATATAGAGCGCCACCCGGAACGCGGCCTGCGCCCGGTCGCGCGCCTGGACGAACCCTTCATCAACGGCGAACTGCATCCCGATCTCGCCGCATGGGCCGCAACCCGGCCCGAGGCCATGGTGCTGGCGCTGCCCGACGCCGCCGCGGCGCTCGAACCCCGGAATGAGGAGGAGGCCCCCCCGCTGCTGCAACTGGCCCGCCGCTTCAGCGGGGTGTTGCTGGTGCCGCCCGTGATAGCGCATAATCCCTTCATCTGGTTTACGCCGCGCGATCTGGGCAACAGCGTGGCTCTGCTTGTGCGGCAGAACCTGCACGACAGCCGCCGGCTGCTGCTCAAACGTATCCTCGATCTGGCGATTATCGCGCTTTGCGCCGTTCCCCTGCTGCTTCTGGGCGGCGTGATCGCCCTGTGCATCAAGTGGGACAGCCCCGGCCCCGTTATTTACCGCCAGGAGCGCATAGGGCGAGGCGGCCGGCGCATGCGGGTGTGCAAGTTCAGGACGATGGTGCGCGACGCGGACGCGGTGCTTGCGCGGCGCCTGAGAGAGGACGAGGAGCTGCGCCGGGAATGGGAGCGGGATCAGAAGCTGAAGAACGATCCCCGCATTACCCGCGTGGGCGCGTTTTTGCGCCGGGTAAGCCTGGACGAGCTGCCGCAGCTCTGGAACGTGCTGTGGGGGGAAATGAGTCTGGTGGGCCCTCGTCCCATTGTGGAGGGCGAGGTGGAAAAATACCGCCACGTCTTTGAGGAATATCTGCGGGTCAGGCCCGGTCTTACGGGCCTGTGGCAGATTTCCGGCCGCAACGATACAAGCTATGCCGAGCGCGTACGCCTCGACCAATACTATGTCAGCAACTGGTCGGTGTGGTTCGATATCTGGATACTGGCGCGCACGGTGCCGGTGGTGTTGTCCGGCCGGGGCGCGTATTAATCGGAATCCGCGTAGCGCGTGCGGATTGCCGCGATAACATCCTGAATTTCCAGAAAGCGTTCCACAATTTCCGGATCAAAGTGCGCGCCCGCCTCTTCCCTGATGATGCTGAGCGCCTTGTCGTCATTCCAGGCCTCCTTGTAGCAGCGGCGGGAGACCAGCGCGTCGTACACGTCGGCCACCGCCACGATGCGCGCCGTCAGGGGAATGTCTTCTCCGCTCAGAACAGGATGATCGTCCGAGCCGGTATATCCCTGCCCGTTCCATTTCTGGTGGTGGTGCAGGGCTATTTCGCGCGCCGCAGCATCCACATCCATGCTCAGGTTGACGAAAAGTCCGGCTCCCATGGCGCTGTGGCGCTCCATGGCCCGGCGTTCGTCGGCATCGAGTTTGCCCGGCTTTTTCAGCACCGCGTCGGGTATGCCCACCTTGCCTATGTCGTGCAGCATGGCGGCCAGGCGTATGCGGTCCTTGGCGCGTTTGAGTTGTTCGGGCTCCACTTTTCTGTGTTCGGCCCAGCGGTGATAGATTTCAGCCGCGTACGCGCCCACGCGCTGTACATGGCTTGCTGTTTCGCGCGGGTCGTGCAGGGCGGAAATGCGCACCATGCGCAGAATGAGTTCGTGCGCCATAAGCCCGCGTTCCACGGCTTCCACCGCGATCTGGGCCAGGCGTTCCAGACTGGGCAGCATTTCCGGGGAAAAGGGCACGATGCCGCCCTCGTCGTCCTGGCTGTTGATGAGCTGGAGCACGCCCTGCACTTTGCCGTGGCGGTCGGCCAACGGCAGGGTGAGCATGGACACGGTGCGGTAGCCGGTGGCGTTGTCGAAGGCGGGATTGAAGGCATAGGGCACGTCCGGCTCCAACCTGCGCACGTCGTGCAGGTTGAGCGTCTTTTTCGTGCTTGCCGCGTAGCCGGAAATCGAGTGCGTGTCGATGGGCATGCTCGCCCTGGCGTAGAGGTGCTTGTTGACCGCCGAGCCGGGAAAGAGCGTGTCGTTCTGGGTATGGGCGAAGTGGAGCATGCCGTTTTCCACGAGGTAGACCGTGCCGGCGTCGGCCCTGCTCAGGTGCCGGGCCTCGTGCAGCACGCTGTCGAGGATCATGCCCACGTCGTTGTATTGGGCGGTAAGGCTGCTGAAGTCGCACAGCCGGCATTCGTCCTGAGAGAAGACGCGCTCGGGCGGCTGCGTTTTCTCCTTGCCGAGGAGCATGCCCTCCTGGGCAATTTCGATGTGCAGGGCCAGATCGGAGAAGCGATCGCGCAACCGCGCGCGGTGCAGGTCGAGTTCCCCATCCGTGCGGGTGGGGCTGTGGTGCGTGATGATCAGGCGTTTTACGCCGGTGCGGGCCAGCTGCTCCGGCCAGGATTCCATGGAGGAATGCCCCCAGAAGCGGTATCTGGGATATTCCTCGGCCGTGTACTGCCCGTCCGCCAGCACCACGTCGCAGCCGGCGAGCATGGAATAGAGCGGAGACTGGAGGGACTGCGAGGGATCGCCGCTGTTTTCATGGTCGCCGGTGAAGGCGAAGGACCAGCCGTCCGCCGTGATGCGGTAGGCCACGCAGGAGCCGGGATGGTTGGTGGGCCGGGTTTCCACCGTGGCCGTGCCGATTTTGAAGCTTGCCCCGGCCGTGAGGTTGAGCACCTGAGGCGGCTTGGCCATTTCTCCGAATTTCAGCGGAAAGTGCCGGCCGTCAAAAAGATGGGCCAGGCTTTCGCGTATGCTGCCGTCGCCGGGCGCGAGCGCCCCCCAGATTGTGATGGGTCTGCGGGGATCGAAAAGCGGCGAAAAAAAAGGCAGTCCCTGAATGTGATCCCAGTGCCGATGGGTGAGCAGAATGGTGCAGGGGGCGGGCTCTTCGTGCATCATGCGTTCGCCCAGCGCGCGCAGGCCTGTGCCGGCATCGAGAATGATCCGCTCCCCCGCATCCGTCATGATCTCGATGCAGGTGGTGTGCCCGCCGAAACGCAGAGTGTCCGGGGAAGAAACGGGAACCGAACCCCGCACTCCCCATAAGCGTACTTCCATTATCCCCGTTCCTTACAGATTCGCGGCGTACCAGTCACCCGCCAGGCGCAGGCCCCGGCGCACGTCTATGGCCGGATCATAGCCCAGCAGGGTTTGAGCCCGGCTTATGTCGGCCAGGGAGTGGCGCACGTCTCCCGGTCGGAAATCCCGGTGTTCGACTTCGGCCTTCGCGGCCTCGGGCCTGTGGCGCGTCACTTCCTCGCGGATCAGCGCGAACAGTTCGTTCAAGGTGGTGCGCTGCCCGAAGGCCACGTTGTACACCTTGTCGCGCCCCTCCGCCGGGGCGTGGGCCGCCAGCAGGTTGGCCCGCACAACGTTGTCGATATAGCAGAAGTCGCGGCTGGTTTCGCCGTCGCCGTTCACATAGATTTGTTCGTCCTTCAAAAGCCCGGCGAACCACTGGGGAATCACCGCCGCATACGCCCCGAAAGGATCCTGGCGTTGCCCGAACACGTTGAAATAGCGCAGTCCCACGCAGGCAAAGCCGTAGGCCCGCGCGAACACGTCGGCGTACAGTTCGTTGACGTACTTGGTCACGGCGTAGGGCGAAAGCGGCTTGCCGATGCGGTCTTCCTGCTTGGGCAGAGTGGGCTCGTCGCCGTAGGTGGAACTGGAGGCGGCGTAGACAAAGCTTTTTACCCCGGCATCCCTGGCGGCGACCAGCATGTTCAGGAAGCCGTCGATGTTGCAGCTGTTGGAGAGCAGGGGATCGTCCAGCGACCGCGGCACCGAACCCAGGGCCGCCTCGTGCAGCACAAAATCCGCGCCCGCGCAGGCTTCGCGGCAGGCGTCGAGGTCGCGGATGTCGCCTTCAATGAAATGAAACTGTTGCCGGCGCTCTTCTCCGACCAGGTCGCGCACCATGTCCAGGTTCTTCCGGTAGCCGGTGAGAAAATTGTCGAGCCCGGTCACTCGCTGGCCGTGCATAAGCAGCGTTTCCACCAGGTTGGAGCCTATAAAGCCGGCCGCGCCCGTTACAAGCCAGGTGCGGGGTTGCTGTTCCATTTCGCGGAGCAGATCTTCATATCGGGACATGCGTGTTCCAGTGTTTGGGGGTGACCGGCATATTTCACAATACTAGCCCGCAGCCTTGAAACTGTAAAGCGCGCGGGTCGGTTTGCGCCTCCCCGCGTACAGCGGCGGTGCGTCATTCCATGCGGCGCAGAGCCGCGAAGCGGCGGCGCGCGCCCTGAACCTCATAGGCGCTTTCCGCCTCCACGCGCCGGCCGGGGGGCGGAACAAAGGGCGCGTGCCCGGAGGCCGCGATGCAGAGCAGTCCGTCCGGCGCAAGACCGGGCGCGACGAAATCCGGCAGCTTTTCCGGCGGCATGAAGGCGCGGCTGACAATGAGATCGGCCCGCGCGCCCCGTGCGGCTTCTCGTGCGAAAAATTCCTCGGCCCGTGCGCGCACGGCGAAGGTGCGGGGCAGCTTCAGTTCGGCCAGGGCCCGCTGCATGAAGATGACGCGCTTTTCGCGTATCTCAACCATCGTATAGTCGCCCGCCCGCCAAAGCATGCGCAGAGGAATGCCCGGCAGACCCGCGCCCGCGCCGAGATCCCAGGTTGTCGGCTCCGCCGGCAGGGGCAGGCTTTTGAGGAACTCGGCCAGATACAGGCTGTCCGCGCACAGGACCAGAGCCTCGCGCGCGTTTTTCGCGCCCACGAGGTTCATGGCCCGGTTCCAGCGCAACAGCAGGGAAACATAGACGCGCAGAGGTTCGAGCGCTTCTTCCGGAACAGGGCAGCCCAGTTCGCGGCAGCCGGCGGCGACTTCCTCGGGCGTCAACCCGGGCGGGAGAGGGGAGTTTTTCATAATGCGGCCTGCGGGCTTGCGCTTTGCGCCGAAGGGTTTTAAAAATCCGCAAACATTTTTGGAGGAATCATGAACGCGCCCGTTCTGCTCTTTCCCGGTCAGGGAGCCCAGGAACCCGGCATGGGGCGGGATCTCGCCGAAAGCGTCCCCGATGCCGCCTATATCTGGAAACAGGCCGAACAGGCAAGCGGCCTGCCCCTGCGCGGCGTGTACTGGGAAGGGGACGAGGCTTCCATGGCCGACACCCGCTTTCTGCAGCCCGCCCTGGCCGCGATGGAGCTTGCGCTCTGGCAGGCGCTCGCGCCCAAACTCAAGCCCGCGGCCTGCGCCGGGCACAGCCTGGGCGAATTCTGCGCCTTGGCCGCCGCAGGCGTGCTGCCGCCCGGGGACGTGCTCGAACTCGTCTCTCTGCGCGGCCGCCTGATGGCCGAGGCCGACCCCGACGGCAGGGGCGCCATGTGCGCCGTGGTCAAGATGGAGCAGGCCGACGTGGAGGCGTTGGTGCGCGAAATCCGCGAACAGAGCGGGGCCGAGCTGCGCATCGCCAACTACAACACCCCGGCCCAGTTCGTCTTGAGCGGCGCGGCCGGGGTAATGGACGCCGTGACCGCCCTGGTGAAGGAACGCAGGGGCCGCGCCCTGCCGCTCAAGGTCAGCGGTGCGTTTCACAGCCCCTTCATGGCCGACGCCGCCGAGGAATTCGGCCGCGCCCTGCGCAGGCGTACCTGGAACAAGCCCCGTTTTCCCGTGTACTGCAACGCCCTCGGCCGCGCCGTAACGAGCGGCGAGGACGCGAAAGAGGCCGCGCTTGTCCAGATGACTTCCTCCGTGCTCTGGATACAGACCATTCAGGCCCAGCGCCGCGCCGGCGCGGATTTCTGGCTGGAACTCGGCCCCAAGCCCGTGCTCTCCAAAATGCTCGGCCCCATTCTCGCCGCCCTGCCGGCCGGGGAGCAGGGCGAATTTCGTGCGGAAAATATATGCACGTTCGAACAATTGCAGGGGGTTGTCGCGGGGCTGTAGCCCCTTCGATCTTTCCCCCTTGCCAAACAGGAATGAAAGATATAATTTTCTGTGTTCCGCGAGATTATCCGAGGTATGTCATGAAAGAAAAGATTCATCCCAAAGTGTTCAAGGCCAAAATTGCCTGCGCCTGCGGCAATCAGGTGGAAGCGCTTTCCACCAAGGGCGAAAACGTGCATGTGGAAATCTGTTCCGCCTGCCATCCTTTTTTTACGGGCAAGCAGCGTTTTGTGGACACGGCCGGCCGCATCGACCGCTTCCGTAAGAAGTACGCCAAGTTTGACGGCAAATAATGCCGAAGCGCCGGGCGAGCCCGCCCGGCCCGGCGGAGCGGGTATGACTGTCTCCTGTGCAGAGCATTTCAACGTTGAAAAAGGGGAAATGCTCTGTGGGGATTTGTCCGCAAATCCCCACCGCGAAACAGGCGCAGGGCGGGCTTTGTCCGCCGGCGGGCGGCTGTTTCACAGCGAAAAAAGGATAAGGGCGGCGGCCTTTGCGCTCGCCTCTTCCTCCGCTCCCCTGGGGGGGCAGGCGGTCATGGAAGGGGTTATGATGCGCCACGGCGACACCTATGCCCTGGCTCTGCGTCTGCCCGACGGATCCATCGCGGCGGAACGCCGCCCCTGGTTTTTCCTCAGCCGTTCCGCGCTGCTTTCCAAGCCTTTTCTGCGCGGCTTTCCCATCCTGATCGAAACCCTGGTCAACGGCATCAAGGCCCTGAACCGCTCCGCCCAACAGGGCGCGCAGGGAGCGGGCGAGGATATTCAGGGCTGGCAGCTCGTGCTGACGCTGTTTTTGGCGCTGGGCCTGGCCATAGGCCTTTTTGTGGTGACGCCGCACCTGATGTCCATAGGCATGCAGTGGCTGAATCTGGGCGGGGGCGTGGAAGGCCTGAGCTTTCATCTCTGGGACGGGCTGTTCAAATTCCTGATTTTTATCGCCTATATTTTCGCCATCTCCTTTGTGCCGGACATACGCCGCGTGTTTCAGTACCACGGGGCCGAGCACAAGGTCATACGGGCCTACGAGGCGGAAGGCGACATCACGGTTTCCGGCTCGGCGCGCTTTTCCCGCCTGCATCCGCGTTGCGGCACCACGTTTCTGCTGTTCGTGCTGTCCATATCCATCGTGCTGCACGCCGTGCTGGTGCCGTTGATGCTCTGGTTCTGGACGCCGGCCGGCCCTGTGGCCAAGCATGCGCTGACCATCGCTTTCAAGCTGCTGCTCATGATTCCCATCAGCGCGGCGGCCTACGAACTGATCCGCTACGCCGCCGCTTTAAGCGACGGCCCGGCGGCGAGCCTGCTGCGCGCGCCGGGCATGCTTTTGCAGATGCTCACCACCTATGAACCGGACAAGGGACAGATAGAGGTGGCCCTGGCCGCCCTGGCGGAAGCGCTGGGCGATCAGGCGCCGGAGCGGCTGCATGCCCCGGACTACCGGATGATGGAATAACGGAGAATAGAGAGTGTTCGCCAAGCTTGAGGAATTGGAACGCAAATATCTGGAACTGGAAGCTCAGCTTGCCGAAGACGGCGTGTTCAACGATCAGGAGCGTTATCGCAAACTGACCAAGGCCCATGCCGACCTGCGCGATGTGGTGGAGCTGTTTCGCAAACACCGCTCCCTGCGCGAAGCGCGCGAGGAAAGCCGCCGCCTGCTGAACGATCCCGATCCGGAAATGCGCGACCTGGCCCAGGAGGAGATCCTCCTGGCGGACGAGGCCCTGCCCGGCCTGGAAGAGCAGCTGAAAGTGCTGCTGCTGCCCACCGATCCCCTGGACGCCAAAAACACCATCCTTGAAATACGCGCCGGCACGGGCGGCGAGGAAGCCGCGCTTTTCGCGGCCGACCTTTTGCGCATGTACATCCGCTATGCCGAGAGCCTGGGCTGGAAGGTGGAGCTTTTGAGCGAATCGCCTTCTGAAACAGGCGGCTATAAAGAAGTAATCCTGCTCATCAGCGGGCAGAAGGTATACAGTCGGCTGAAATACGAGGCCGGAACCCACCGCGTGCAGCGCGTGCCCGCCACCGAAACCCAGGGCCGCATCCACACCTCGGCCGCCACGGTGGCCGTAATGCCCGAAGCCGAGGAAGTGGATCTGGACATCAAGCCCGAAGATCTGCGCATCGACGTGTACCGCGCCTCCGGCGCGGGCGGCCAGCACGTCAACAAAACCGAATCGGCCGTGCGCATCACGCACCTGCCCACGAACATCGTGGTTACCTGCCAGGACGAAAAATCCCAGCACAAGAACAAGGCCAGGGCCATGAAGGTGCTGGCCTCGCGCATACTCCAGGCCGAGCAGGAGCGCCGGGATTCCGAAACCGCGGCCGACCGCAAGGCCCAGGTGGGTTCGGGCGACCGTTCCGAGCGCATCCGCACCTACAATTTTCCGCAGGGCCGCTGCACGGATCACCGCATCAACCTGACCCTGTATTCTCTCGACAAAATCATGCTCGGCGAAATCCAGCCCCTGGTGGACGCTTTGAGCTCCCACGCCCAAACCGAGGCCCTGCGCGCCCAAAGTTCGCTCTGACGTCATGAGCATGAGCCTCGCCAAGCGTTACGTCTT
Organism: Desulfovibrionaceae bacterium; assembly: GCA_031551145.1. GTDB lineage: Bacteria > Desulfobacterota > Desulfovibrionia > Desulfovibrionales > Desulfovibrionaceae > WRKB01. The sequence goes on from JAVBNZ010000007.1 coordinate 52,586, forward strand.
CAAACTTCTGTCCAACTGCGCCACCGTGCCGGTCTATCTGGCCATGGAGTCCATACTGCCGCGCGCGCTCGGCCCGAAGGCGTATGGCGAATACAGCTTTGCCGTCAATCTTTTCCAGCAGTGCATGGGCTTTCTGGATATGGGCAGTTCCGCCTGCTTTTACAACGCCCTTTCCAGACGCCAGAGCGAAACCGGGCTGATCGCCTTTTACGGACGCATCGTGCTCGCGGTCGCGGCTCTCTGTTCGGTGGCCGCGCTCTGCGTGCTGCACCCGACGATAGGGGATCTGATCATGCCCGAGATTCCCCTGTGGCTGGCCCCGCTTGCGGCCGTGTGGGCCTTTCTCACCTGGCTGGGGCGGGTGACGCGTTCGATCAACGACGCCTTCGGCGACACCGTGCCCTCGGAACTGGTGCGCGCGGGCATCAGCCTGGGCGGGCTCGCGTTGCTCATCCTGCTTTTTTTCGGCAACGCGCTCAACATCTACAGCCTTTTTCTCCAGCAATACCTGGTGCTGGGGGCCATGATCATCGGCTATTGGATGGTGGTGCGCCGCGAGCACAGGCACATCCCCTGGCGGCTTGCCCGGGCGCAGACCCAGGCCTACGGGAAGGAATTCTTCACGTACAGTCATCCGCTTTTCGTTCAGTCCCTGCTGTCCTTTCTTTTTTTGACGGGTGAGCGCTGGCTGCTCCAGTGGTTTGACGGCAGCACGGAACAGGGTTTTTTCGCGCTTTCGCAAAAAGTGGGCATGGCCTGTTTTCTCTTTGTTTCGGCCATGACGCCGCTGATCATGCGCGAACTTTCCATAGCCTGGGGCCAGAAGGATCCGGAGCTCATGGGCCGGCTCTTCAGGCGTCTTTCGCCCATGCTCTATGTGGTGACGGCGTATTTTTCCTGCTTCACCCTGGTCGAGGCTTCGGCCCTGGTGCGCTTTTTCGGCGGGGCGGAGTTCGCCGCCGCCCTCCTGCCCGTGCAGATCATGGCCCTCTACCCCATGCACCAGACCTATGGGCAATTGGCCGGCTCCATCTTCCACGCCGCCGGGCGCACCGCGCTGCTGCGCAACCTTGCGGCCCTGGAATGCCTGTACGGCTTTATCGTCACCTGGACGCTGCTCGCGCCCTCTTCCCTGGGAGGCCTGGACCTCGGCGCCACGGGCCTGGCTCTGAAGACCGTGTGTGTGCAGTTTGTCAACGTGAACATCTATCTTCTGCTGGCCTCGCGCATCGTGCCCATCAACTATCTGCGCAATCTGGCGCACCAGATTATCGCCCCGGCGGCGTTGCTCGTTCTTGCTTTTGCCTGCCGTGAGGGTACCATGCTTCTCGGCATGGGAGCCGTGGACTCGTTGTGGCGCTTTCTTGTCTCCGGCCTGATCTATTCCTGCCTTACGGGCGTAAGCGTCATTTGCGTTCCGGCGCTGATGGGCGCTTCCCGGCAGGAACTGCGCGACATGTGGATGCGGGTGCGCACGGGGCTGTAGCAATCGGCGTTTCTACCTCTGTTTCGATTCACGCCGGAGAGACACATGCAACTCGAAATAGTCCTGATCATGCTGGGTGCGGCCCTGCTGCACGCGGCCTGGAACGCCGTGATCAAAAGCGGGGGCAACCCGCTGTTTGAAGCCGTGCTGAAAACCGTGGGCGGCGGCATCGCGGTGTTGTTCATACTGCCCTTTCTGCCCCTGCCCGCGCCCGAAAGCCTGCCTTTTCTGGCGGCTTCCTGTATCATACATCTTTTGTATTACACCTTTCTGGGCTTGAGCTATCGCTGCACGGACATGACCGTGGCCTACACCCTGATGCGCGGCACGGCCCCGCTGCTCACCTCCCTGGTGACGGTCTTTGTGCTGGGAATGGGCCTGCCGCTCGGCGGCTGGGCCGGCGTGCTGCTGCTCTCGGCCGGCATTTTCAGCCTGGCCCTGGAATCCCTGCGCCGGGGCGGGGCGGCCTGGTCGGGCTGCCGCATGGCCCTGTGCAACGCGCTGGTCATCATGGGCTACACGCTGGCCGACGGCTACGGCGGGCGGGCCAGCCTGCACCCGGTAAGCTACACCTGCTGGCTGTTCTTCATCAATTCCTTTCCCATGACCTTGTTCCTCTTTCGCCGCCACGGCGCGGAGTTCACGGCCTACGCCCGCAGGCGTTTCAAATACTGGCTTTTCGGCGGGCTGTGCAGCCTGGGCTCCTACGGCATCGCCATCTGGGCCATGACCAAGGCCCCCATTGCCATGGTGGCGGCGTTGCGCGAAAGTTCCGTGATTTTCGGCATGCTGCTGGCCGTGTTCTTTTTGGGAGAAAAGGTCACTCCGGCCCGCGCGACGGCGGTGCTGCTGGTGGCGGCAGGCGTGGTTGCCCTGCGCCTGGCGTAGACACTGTCCGGAGAATAGTATCAAAACCAAGAATAATTAAGGGGAGAGAGCCATGTCCCTGCACGAACTGAGCGAAGCCAGGCGCTGCCTGCAGTGTAAAAAGCCCCCCTGCCGCAAGGGTTGCCCCATCAACACCGCCATTCCGGAGATGATCAAGCTGTTTCTCGAAGGACGGCTGGACGAGGCCGGGGCCATGCTTTTCGCCAACAACCCGCTTTCCCTGATCTGCGGACTGGTCTGCGATCACGAAAAACAGTGCGAAGGGCACTGTATTCTGAACAAAAAGGGCAGCCCGATCCACATCGGCAGCATAGAAGCGTACATCTCCAACCGCTGGCTCGACCGCCTGCGTCCGCCCGTTGTGGAAAAAAACGGCAAGATGGCGGCCATCATCGGCTCCGGCCCGGCGGGCATCACCATTGCCGTGTGCCTGGCCCAGAAGGGCTATGAGGTCACCATTTTCGAGGGGCAGGACAAGATAGGCGGCGTGCTGCGGTACGGCATTCCGGCCTTTCGTCTGCCCAAATCCATTCTGGAGCGCTATGCCCTGCGTCTGAAGGAATTCGGCGTGCGCGTGCGGCCCAACACCACCATCGGCGGCGCGCTGCGCATGGATGATCTGTTCCGCGACGGCTATTCCTCGGTCTTCATCGGCACCGGGGTCTGGCGGCCCAACGTGCTGCACATTCCCGGCGAGACTCTGGGCAACGTTCATTTTGCCATAGATTATCTGCGCAACCCCGAAGTGTACGATCTGGGCGACACGGTCAGCGTCATCGGCGCGGGCAACGCGGCCATCGACGCCGCGCGCACCATTCTGCGCCGGGGGGCGCGCACCGTCACCATGTATGCCCGCAAGCCCACCTTCAGCGCCGGCCCGCGCGAAGTGGAATACGCCAGGCTGGACGGCGTGCGCTTCACCTTCTGCGTCCGGCCCATGCAGATACGGCCCCAGGGCGTGATTTTCCGCAAATTGTCCTACGACGATCAGAACGTGTGCGCGGAAATCGAAGGCAGCGACTATCTGGAGCCTTCGGATTCGGTGATCATTTCCATAGGCCAGGGGCCGAAGGACAAGATCGTCAGCACCTCCACGGGCATTCAGGTGAACGAGCGCGGCCTGCTCGTCACGGACGAGCACGGAGCCACCACACGCGGGGGTATTTTCGCTTCCGGCGACGTGGTGCGCGGAGCCAAAACCGTGGTGGAAGCAGCGCACTATTCCAAGATGGTGGCCGAGACCATGGACGAATATATGCGCGGGTAGCGGCCCGGTTTGCACTGCGTCAGGCGGCGCGGGCAGAGGCCGGGTTATGTTTCGTCGATTTGCGCCACGGGATATCCGAGGTAATGCAATGACTTTGTCGTGCGGCCGTTGATAATCCGGCATTCCGGCAACACCCAGCCCGCAAGTTCCTGGATGCTTTCTTTTTCGAAGTAATCCAGCCTGTAGCGCGGATCGTGGATGACGTCGAATATCCGCTCTTCCGGCGCGCCGCTTCCGAACAGCAGGTAGGAAAACGTTGCCCGCGTTTTTTCAAGCGGATTCGCCTTCCCGAACGCTTCACGCAGATTGTCGAGTCCTCCCGTGAAAAAGCGCTTTTTTTCCTCAAAGGAGTGCAGCCGGCACAGAGCGTCGAGAATCCTGTCCATCGACGCTTCCTGTATGTCCGCAACGGTTGCGAACGTGCCCATAATGACCGGATACGTGTTTTCGTATACGCCGATGCCCTCATAATCCTGTTCGTGCCATTCCGCCATCAGGTTGAGTATTTCCTTTTTCCGCGCGCTCGTTTTGACGGGGCGGCGCCAGCTGTCCCCCTGCGCTTTATAGTCTCTGATCCAGCCGGTAAAGGTTTCCATCTCTATTTTGAGCGGAATCGTTTCATCCATTTTCTTTTTCCCATAGCATTTGTATATGTATTCGAGGTTTTCCAGAGCATTCCGGCAATTTTGGTAATTCTTTCTGAATGCCCTGAGTTGAAGTTTTTTTTCCGGCAATACGGATTTTCGTCGTGCTATATTGCTGAAAGAGAAGTTTCCGATTGTTCTCATTATATCTGAAAAAACTTTTTTATCCGTTGCGCGGATATTCCGTATAATAGTTCCGTATGTATCAACGATATGCGGAGTCATCGGCACGGCCTGCGTCCAGTATTCCATGAAAACAGACGCCAACCTTTCATATTCTTTTGTATTACTGTCAATTATTATGGCAATTTCCTGATTTGTCATGAGCGCTTTGTCTGTCAGATTTGCCGATCCGACAACAGCATATTTCTGGAAGATGTAGATTTTTGGATTAAATGATTCATTTGTAAAAAAACGGACGTTCACGTTTTGTACATCCATTATTTTGCTCAACGCATAGCAGCTTGTCGGATAGCCAAGCCGCACGATGATGTTTACGCTGTTTGTTTTCGCCAGTTTCAGGATTGTTTCGTAATCCGTGAAAAAGGCCACTGCGATGTTGATGCTTGAGTTGAAATGATTGTCCGTAATGATATTTTTTATAAAACCACCGTGAAGGGCATTGTTTGTCACAACCTTTTCGATATGGGCGTCCGTTCTCATATGTACCTCCAAAGATTGAATGAAAAGAGGACTTCAGTCCGTCGCCGGCCGCAAACAGATTGCTTGCGGCGGCAACGTCGCAACAATCCGTGACCGTCCGGGTGCGCGCATGCGCGTTGCCGGAAGGCTTGATGGAGGGAGAATAGCGTGAAGTAGAAAAATAGACAAGACTATATTGTATATAAGATGCAACAAAAAAGAGCGCCCCGCAGCAGAAAAGCGGCCGGCCGCCTCATTTCAGGGCGTTTTCGAGGATGTTCCGCACGGTCTCCGGCTCCAGTGCAGGAAAGGGCCGCAGGGGAGAAGGGACTGTGGCCGGGCGCAGGCGTTTTTCGAACCAGGCCGTGTCAATCCACTGCCCGTTCTTGTAGCCTGTTGCCGCGAAGACCGCCTGCCTGCGGAAGCCGAAGCGGGCGCACAGGCCTTCGCTTGCCGGATTGGGCAGCGCAACTATGGCGTAGAGGGTATGCAGGTTCTGGAGAAGCGCGATTTCGATAAGAGCTGCGGCCAGCGCGCCGCCGTAACCACGGCTTCTGTAATCTTTATGGACATAGGCCGAAATTTCGGCATTCCACTGATAGGCCGCCCGCTCCATGTGCCTGAAGAGATAGGCGTAGCCGGCCGGCCGGCCTTCGTGCTCGCAGACAAGAAAAGGATAGCGCCTTGAAACGGCGCGGACGCGTTGCGCGAAGGCCTCCGGTTCCGGGGCTTGATCCTCGAAGCTGATGTTCGTATTTTCGACGTAGTGGGCATAGATGCGCGAAAGCTCGGCGGCATCGGACTCCCGCGCTGTTCTGAGGGAAAAGTTGTTCATGGACAGGCTCCGTTTGCGGCTTTGTCCGTCATAACGGGCAGAGCGTTTTCTGTCGGCCGGCCCTCCGTGAGCGAGCCCGCCGCGACCAAGTATGCCACGGTAAGAAAAACACCCCCTCCCCGCAACTTTTCCCGCATGCACATCCCGATGATCCAGACTTATTCAAAAAAAAATCTTGAAAAATTCGGCATTGCATTGCATTCTTGAGGCCATTTGTATACAACGCGCATTCCGCCGTGCGCGGCACTTTTTTTTCGGGAGTGAGCATGGATCTCAACTTGTACAGTCTTTTCATGCAGGCAAGCCTGGTGGTCAAGGCCATTTTATCCCTGCTTGTTGTGATGTCCATCGGAAGCTGGGCTCTCATGATCCAGAAATGGGTATCGCTGCGCGCCGCGTTCAATAAGGCGGAGGAGGGGCTGACCCGTTTCGAGCGCATTGCCGGCCTGCGCGAGGCTGTGCAGTCGCTGGGATCGGATCCCGCATCCCCCCTGTATTTCGTGGCGCACCAGGGCGTGGTGGAATTCAACCGCGCCAAGGAGGCCGGCACAAACAGCGACGTGGTGGTGGACAACGTGCGCCGCTCCCTGCGCCAGGGCGTGGGCACGGAACTGGCCCGCCTGCATCATTCGCTCTCGCTGCTGGCGACCACGGCGAACACGGCGCCCTTTATCGGCCTGTTCGGCACGGTGTGGGGCATCATGCATTCCTTCCACGTCATCGGGGCGGCCAAGTCGGCTTCCCTGGCCACGGTGGCGCCGGGCATCTCCGAGGCGCTGGTGGCCACGGCCATCGGCCTGGGTGTGGCGGTGCCGGCCACGGTGGGCTACAATATCTTTCTCGGCAAGCTGAACGAGGTGGAAACCCAGCTTGTCAACTTCGCCGGAGTGTTTTTGAACAGCGTGCAGCGCGAGCTTAATGCGCAACGCCCCGTGCAGCGCACGGGCCATACCGAGGGCTGAGATGGGCGCCGGAGCCTACAAACAGGGCAGCTATGTGGCGGAAATCAACGTCACGCCCTTTGTGGACGTGATGCTGGTGCTGCTGATCATCTTCATGGTGACCGCGCCGATGATGTCGGAAGGGCTGGAAGTCGATCTGCCGAAGACCCGGCAGGTGGAAGTGCTGCCCACCGAGAGCGAGAACATGATCATGACGATCAAGAAGGACGGCGCGATCCATCTTGACGAATACAAGGTCGACCCGCAGGAACTGCCCGAAAAACTCCGCCTGCTGGTCAAGGACAAGAACAAGTCGCTCTTTCTCCAGGCGGACAAGGACGTGCCCTACGGGGTGGTTGTGGACGTTATGGGCAGCATCAAGGCCGCGGGCATAGAAAAGCTGGCCGTGGTGGCGTTGCGCTCGGACGAGGCGGCGACAGGCGCGCCCGCGAAGAAGAAATAAAAAGATCCAGACGGCTGAGGCCGGGGACAACGGATGCGCCTCGCAAGTTTTGTGCTTTCTCTTTGCCTGCATGTGGGCCTTGCGCTGCTCATATGGTACTGGCCGGTTTCCCCGCTGATGAAGCAGGACCCGATTCCGGTGACCGTGAGCCTGGTGGACGGCCTGCCCGGCGGCAACCGCACGCCCGCGCCCCTGCTCGGCCCGCAGGGCGCTCCCGGCAAAACTCTGGCCCCGCCCATGCCGGCTCCGCCCGCAAAGCACACTCCGCAGCCGCCGGAGGCCGCGCCCGTGCCGGAACCCAAGCCGGAACCGCCCAAGGCGCAGCCCAAGCCCGATCTCGACGCCGTGCCCCTGGCGGAAAAGAAACGTCCGGAACCGGTCAAGCCCGAGCCGCCCAAGGAGGAGCCGAAAAAGCCGGAACCTCCGAAAAAACCCGAGCCTCCCAAACCGGAACCGCCCAAGACGCCGCCCAAGGAAGAGCCGAAGAAGGCGGAAACGCCGAAGGTCGATCCGGTCAGGGCCGCGCTGGAAAAAGCCAGGGCCGGCTCCAAAAGCCCGCAGGGCGAGAAGGGCGGCTCAAGCAGCGTGTCCCAGGCTCTGGCCATGGCGCGCAAGCAGGCCGGCGGTCACGGCGGCGGCGGCGGCGGAGAAGGCACGGGGGAAGGAGCGGGCGGCATAGGCGACGTATATGCCGCGCAGATCGTCATGCTCGTGCAGCCGAACTGGAGCTGGCCGGGCCAGGCGCGCCGCGACCTGACGGTGGATCTGTTTTTGCGCATCGACGCTTCCGGAATGGTGCAGGAAGTGCGGGTGGAGCGCTCTTCCGGCAATGCGGCCTTTGACAGCAGCGCGATCACGGCCGTGCGCACCACCAGGGAATTGCCGCCCCCGCCGCCGGAAATACGGCGCAGCGGCATCATCATCGAGTTTTATCCGGGGCAGTGACGCCCATCGGAGGCGGGCGCGTCCGCCGGGCGCGCGATTTTCATATGTATGCACGGGAGCATGCCATGCGTATCGCGCAAACGGGTTTGTTCTTGGCGGTTCTGGGCCTGCTGTGCCTTGCCCGGCCGGCCCCGGCGGCCGTGGCGGCGGCGGATCAAAGCAGCGGCTACGCCGGTCTGGTGCTCGACAAGGTGAGCAGGCACTGGCAGCCCCCCGCGGATTCCACGCCCCGCACGGCCCATATCCGGGTGCGCATCGACTCCGGCGGCAGGGTCGTTTCCTGCGCGCCCACCGCGCCTTCGGGCAATCCCGCGCTGGACGCCTCGCTCTGCGCGGCCGTCAAGGCGGCCGGCGGCTTTGCCGAACCGCCCTACAGCATGCCTATAGACGTTTTTCTCCATTTCTGGACAGGGCAGCCCGGCCAAGCTTCTGAGCGGGCGCCCGTACAAACGCCGGGCAGCCCGACGGCCGAGCGGCGTTCCCAAAGCGCGCCGTCGGCCCTTGCCCCGGCGCACGGCGCGGCCGATGCTCCCGAAAGGGCGGCTCCCTCCAAAGAGGTTTTGAAGCAGACCCCTTCCGGGGATGCCGCCGCCGCCGAAAACGCCTATGTGGCAAAGGTTATGGAGCGCATACGGCCCCACATAGCGCTGCCCAAAGATGTCAGGGGCGGGAAAAGCTGCACGGTGCGCGTGCTGGTGGACGCCAAGGGCCGCATTGTGCGTTCCGCCTTGTCGGGCAAGACGAAGCCGAATTCCTTCGACAAGGCCGTACTCAAAGCCGTGGGCAAGACGGGCAAAGTGGATCCGCCGCCCGGCGGAAGCGAACGGGAACTGGCTTTGACCTTTGTGTTGGAAGGAGCGTAAAAAGCATTTACGCGTTCGCGCATATCGGCTATTGTTGTTATACATCCGCAACCCCAATGACGGGAATACACTATGAAAGTTCCGCATTTTCTTCAAATTATCCTCTGCACGCTCCTGCTGTTCACCGGTTCCGAATCTTGGGCCGCGCCCGTACGGGCGGTCCTGGTCGGCTCCGGGCAGCAGACCATCAAAGTGGCCCAGGCCGCGCCCCTCGCCGGACCAGGCGTGAAGGCCGAATCTCTGGGCGCGGAGCTGCAAAGCCTGATTACCGAAAACCTGAACATTCTGCCCTTCATTGAGCTGACGGACCCCATGGCCGTGCTCGGGGGCACGGTGCTGCAGGGCGCGGACGCGCCGGGCGTCGATTTCAAGCGTTTCCAGCTTGCCGGAGCGGCCGTGCTGCTCACCGCTTCCTGGCCGAACGGAGACGGCCCCGGAAAAATGGCCGAGCTGCGCATTTTCGATACTTCCGCCGGCCAGCGCCTGTTCGCGGCCCAGTATCCGGACCTGCGCAGGGAAATCTTGCCCGAAGTGGCGGATCGCTTCTGCGCCAGCCTGCTGGAAGTGTTGATCGGCAACGGAGACTTTTTCCGCTCCACCCTGGCCTTTATCAAGAAAGTCAGCCGCAACAAGGCCGACGTGTGGGTGATGAAGCCCACCGGCAGGGGCCTCAAGCAGGTGACAAACATACCGGGCGAGGCGCTTTCCCCCTCCTGGTCGCTGGACGGGCGCTTCATCGTCTTTTCGCACATAGACGACCGCTCCCACGCCCTGGGCGTGTGGGACAGGACCACCGGGCAGGTGCAGCGCATACGTTTTCCGGGCAACACGGTCATCGGGCCGAGCTTCACGCCCGAAAACAGGGTGGCGGTGTCGCTTTCCCAGGGCAGAAACCCCGACATCTACCTGCTCACCCATTCTTTCCAGGTGGACAGGGCATTGGAATCAAGTTCCTCCATCAACGTTTCGCCCAGCTTCAGCGCGGACGGAACAAAGATGGCCTTTACCTCCAGCCGGCTGGGCGGCCCGCAGATCTTCATAAAGGATCTGGGCGGCGGCGGGGTGACACGCATCTCGCGCGAGGGCGGCTACAACACCGAGCCCAACTTGAGCCGCGACGGCACGCTTATCGTCTACACCCGGCTTACGGATTTCGGACAGCGCATCTTTGTGCAGGATTTGCGCACGGGCGCCGAAAAACAGGTAACCTTCGGCCCCGGCTCGGACGAGCAGCCCTCGTTCGCGCCGGACAGCTATTTCATCGCTTTCAGCTCCAGCCGGGGCGGCGCGCGCCAGCTTTATCTCACCACGCGCCACGGCGCGGAGCCCAGACACCTGCGCAGCGGCGGGGGAGACTGCTCCTTCCCGCGCTGGGGCATGGTCAAATAGAAAACGCGGCAGGAGGCACAGCGACGGCAAGCATCGTATTCTTCACAAGCTTTGGGAAACATGTCCGCGCTTGACAAAAAGAGGTGTGCGACACATACCTCTTCATGTCGCCGCACCGGGCGGTGCGGATGTTCAGGAAAGAAGGCCCGAAATCATATTGATCATACCAGAAGGAAAGTTGTTCAGGAGGCATTTATGAATTTTCTCACTCGCATATCTCTGCCTGCCGTGCTGCTCATGGCGTTGCTCGTCGGAGTCGGCTGCTCGAAAAAATCCACGGAAACCGCCCCGTATGACGACGGCGGCGGCGACCCGGCCATGAGGGCCGCCGCGCAGCAGATCAGCGGCAACATCGTGTATTTTGACTTCGACAAGTTCGACATCAAGCCGGAATACCGCGAAATGCTCCGTCAGAAAGCCGAACTGATGAAACGGTACCCGCAGATCCGGGTGCGCATCGAAGGCAACTGCGACTCCAGGGGCACCCAGGAATACAACCTGGCCCTCGGCGAGCGCCGCGCCCGCGCCGCCTACGACTACATGGCCATGCTCGGCGTCAATGCCGGTCAGATGGAAATCTTGAGCTACGGCAAGGAACATCCGGCTGTGGAAGGCAGCGGCGAAGCGGTCTGGAGCAAGAACCGCCGCGACGAGTTCCGCATTATTTCGGGAAGATAGCTTCTCGATAACCGCACGGACATGTAACGGGGGCCGTTCGCCTTAGAGCATTTTGCTTTTGAAAATGCTCTGGATCCGCGGAACATCGTTCCGCAGATCCCGTCCCGCAGGCGCAGGCGAAATCGCATTTCGTCGTCAAGCGCCGAAGGGAGCGTTTCAAAAACAATCTGCTCTAAGGGGCGGCCCTTTTTCCCCTGTTGCGGCCGAAACGCTTCACGCGCAGAGCCGCATAACGGCGGGCGGGGCTCGCCTGTGACCCGGCCGGGAAGATTCCGGCCGATTCCGCGGCACGCCGCGTTTGCGGAATGCCTGGATGTACCGGAGCCCCTATGGCCGCTCGCAAGAAAAAAGACGGACGTAAAAAAGAAGCCCCCCGGCCGGAGGAAGCGCTCAGCATGGAGAAAGCCCCGGCGACCGGAGCCGTTGCGCCTTCCGCCGCGCCGCGCGCCGGACAGCCCGCGCCCGAGCGCGGCATGGTGCGTTCGAGCACCCTCTGGATAAGTTCCATAGTCTGCCTGTTGCTGGGCCTGTACCTGGGCACGCTGCTGCCCGGCCTGCGCGGTGTTGAGGCTCCCGCGCCGCAGGGCGCTCCGCAGGGGCAGGCCGCGCAGCCGGCCGCGCCCGCCGCCCCGGCCGACGGGAACGAGGGGCACATCCGCGAACTGGAGCAGTCCCTGCAGAAAAATCCGCAGGACATGCCCGGCTGGATCAAACTGGGCAACCATTATTTTGACGCGAACAAACCCCGCGACGCCGTCCGCGCCTACGAACGGGCGCTGGCGCTCAAGCCCGACAATCCCGACGTGCTGACGGACATGGGCATCATGTACCGCCAGTTGGGCGAATTTGACCGGGCTCTGGAAAAATTCGCCCTGGCCTCCAAAATCAACCCCCTGCACGAACAGTCCCGCTTCAATCAGGGCGTTGTGCTGTTTTTCGATTTGAACCGCAAGGAAGAGGCGCGTAAGGTATGGAACGCGCTGGTCTCCATCAACCCCGACGCCAAGGCGCCGGACGGCACGCCGGTGCGCAGGCTGCTCACCGAATTGAAATAGGCCTTTCGTTTCGCGCCCGCCGCCGACGGACGCGGCATCAACCGCTACCCGGGACCAGGGGAATATGAGCCGGAAGCTCGCCTTTGGAATACGCCTGCTCTGCTTCGCATTCCTGATCGCGCTCGCCGCGCACCCTTCATACGCCGCGCAGCAGGGGCAGCGTCCTCTGCCCGTGCTCCGGGTGCAGGATTTCCTGCCCTGCCGCTCGTATTTCGACTGGACGCTCGACCCCGGCGGCAAGGCCGACATACGGGAGATCGCCGCGCCCGAGCGCGACGCGCAGTTCACTCCCCTGAACGGTGGCCTTCCGTTGCGCGCCTCCGGCACCCTCTGGCTGCGTCTCACTCTGGGGCCGCGCCCCCCGGAGCAACGTCCCGCAACCCTGCTGCTCGACATGGGCGACGGCCTGCCCGGCACGCCCCTGCTGTTCGCCCCCCGGCAAAATCCTTTCACGGAAGCGCGTGAATGGCAGGATTTCCAGCCCAGCCGGCAATCCGTATTTCTGCTGCCCGAAACCCAGACCGCGCCCCTGACCGTCTACGTTCGCCTGGAAGGCACGCCCGGTCTCTGGTTCGAACCCGTGCTGCGCACTCCGCACAACGCGGCCGCCGCGTCGGAGCGTCTTGTGCGGCCGGCCGTGCTGACCGCCCTGGGAGCGGCCGCGCTGCTCTGTCTGCTGCGCGCCCTGTCCGAGCGCGGCCAGTGGCGCATCTGGACGAGTCTGTATACGGCCGCCGCCTTCATCCAGGCGTACTGGGGCATGCCCGCCGCGCCCGAAGGCAGCGTGCTGCTGCGTGATCTGCCGGGCGTGCTCGCGCCGGGCATCGCGCTCATGCTGCTGCCCCATGTGGGGCGCCATCTCATGCGCACCCGCACGGCCGCACCCGCTCTGGATCTGCAGTTCCTGCTGCTTTCCCTGCCGGGCGCGGCGCTGGCGCTGCTGCCGCTCGCGCCCGGCATGGCCTGGACCTGCCGCTATGTCGCCCTCTGGCCGGCCGTGATGCTGCTGTTCATTCCCACCGCCCTCGGCGCCTGGCTTTACGGTCTGCCCGGCGCCCGGCGCTTTTTGCTGGCCTGCCTCGCGCCCCTGGCGGGCGTGGTCGCCGGGACAGCCGGCCTGTTTTTCGGGCCGAGCGCGCTGCTTGCCTCGTGCCCCATGCTGGGGGTGGCTCTGGGCGCGCTTTGCATCGCGGGCACGGCCGCGCCCAGGGAATACGAGAGAGAAGAACGGACCGCGCCTGCCCGCGGCCTGCCCGAACCGGGGCTTTCCCCGGATATTTCCCCCGAGCTTTCCGTTGACGTGGGCGATCCCGTGCCCCGCCCGGCGGCCGAAGCCGAAGAGGAAGAACCCGGCCTGCGTCTGCTTTCTCCCGCCGAACTGGAGGCGGAAACGGGAAGCGCGCCTGTGGAGGCTGTTCCCGCTCCCGCCGTTCCTCCGGCGGACGGCGGAAGTGACGGCAACGTGCGCGCGGCGCGGCTGCGGCCCCTGCTGGCGAATCTGCTGCGCGAAAGTTCGGGGCTGGCCCAATGCGCTCTGCCGCCCGCGGCCCGGCAGCATATTGAGGCCGTGCAGGCGGCCGGGCGCGGCATCGCCGCCTTGCTTGACGAAGCGCAAACCCCGCGCCGGGTGCCTGTTCCCGTGGTTTTTGACCTCCAGCAACTGCTGCGCGATCTTCACGCCGGGGCGGCTGCCGAGGCCGAGCGCAGGGGACTGAGCTTTTCCTGGTTCATGCCGCCGCATCTGTCGCACTATTATTTCGGGGATGCCGAAGGGCTGGCCGAGGTGCTGCGCCTGTTGCTCGAAAGCTCCATCCGCGCTTCCAAAAAAGGCTTTGTGCAACTCGCGGTGCGCCGGATGCCGGAAAGTGTGGAGCCCGGCCATCTGCTCTTTTCCGTAAGCGACACGGGGTCCGGCATGCCTCCCCGAGGGCGCGGCTCCACCGCGCTGCTGCGCGCCTGGGAGTTCGCCGGCGCGCACGGCGGCGGCGTGAGCGTGGAGAGCGACGGGCGCGGCGCGGTGATCAGCTTTACCCTTCATCTGGAACCGCACGGCGCGACCATCCGGACCGAGCCGCACCAGACCGCCCGCCCGGCACGCGTGCTCATCGTGGACGAATTGGCCGGCAGCCGGCGGCTGTTGAGCTTCTTTCTGGAAGATCTGCCCTGCGACATACAGGAGGCCCGCAACAGCGAAGAAGCCGCGCGTCTGCACGCGGAAAAGCCCTTTGACCTGCTGCTGCTCGACTGCGACATGCCGGAGGCGGAAAATATCGAAGCCCTGGCGGGTCTGCGCGCGCGGGAACGGGCAGAGGAACGCCGGCCCGTTCCCCTGCTGGCCCTGGAATCGGAAGAATCCCGCTGGGAAGGACTGCAGGCTCTGGGCGAGATCCATCTCCTGACCAAGCCCATTGCGCGCGGACCCCTGCGGGAAACCGTGCTGCGCCTGCTGCGCGCTGAAGAGCCGGCCGAAGCCCCGCAAGCGGCTTTGCCCGACGAAGCTCTCCGGCCTGTCGGTGCGGGAGCCCCTGAGGAAGCTCCGCTGGATCTGCCGCCTCCCGTGGCCTATGGGCCGGGCAGACAGCCGGAAGCGCGGGACGCTTTTGTGCCCCTGAGCCTGGATGTGCGCCTGGATCTGCCGCTCGGGCCGCCGGCCGCGCCCCCGCAACCTGCGTCGCGGCGGGCCGCTGAACCGGCGGCGCTCAGCTTAACCGCGCCGGAAACGCCGTCCGCTCTCCCGGTCGCCGAAGAACCGCCCGTCCCTGTAGCGGAGCCCGCAATTTTTCTTCCCGAGCCGGAAATGCAGCCCGCGCCGCCGTCTTCTCCCCCCCCGGCGATGGAGCCTGTTTCCCAGGCGCTGTATCCGCCGGAAAAGTTTTCGGAATTTCCCACCACCCTGGACAGAATGCCGGCGGATTTCCTGCACCATGCGGAGCCGGTCGACGGCTCTCAATGCCTGAGTCCCCCGGCGGCTTTGATGCGCACTCCGCTGCTCCAGCCTTTCGAAAGCCGCGCTTCCGAGCCGCCGGAAGCCGAGGAGAACATTTCCCCGCCGGCACGGAATTTCGAAAACCCTCGCCGGGCAGGCCTGCTGGACTGGGTGAACGGCGCGCGTACCGCCCGATCCGCTCCCGGCGCGCAGCGCGCGGCGCCGATGTTCAGCGCGCCGCCGGCCGCCCCGACGGGCGGGGCCGGCGGCTACGACATGGAAGAAGGGGTGGGCGAGCCCACGCCCATTCCCCGCCGCCCCGTTCCCGAGCACGCCGCGCACCCCGTGCCGCGCCCCGTGCCGCGCCCCGTGCCGGCGCGCGGCTATGCCCACATGCCCGAGGTTCCGGATTCCCACGGCTACGGCGCGCCCCCCGATGCCCTGGAGTGGGTGGGCGAACCCACGCCCGTTCCCCGGGGCGCGGCTTCCGCGCGGCCCGCGCCGCAGGCCGAAACGCCGCGCGGCTATATACGCCCGCCGCTTGTTCAGCCTTCGCCGGGCTACGGCGTGCCCGTGGATTCCCTGGAATGGGTGGGCGAGCCCATGCCTGTCGCCGGGCAACCCTCCCCGCGCCCCGAAATATCGCGCGGCCATGTCCGGCCGGTCGTGCCGTCCGGCCACGTCGCGGTTCCCGACTCTCTGGAATGGGTGGGAGAACCCAGGCCCGTGCCCGGACGAAGCGGCCGCGCCGCGCCGCCGCGCTCCGAACCCGAAGCGCGCGGAGAGTTCGTGCCTCTGCGCCTGACGGATACGCCCTCCCCGTCGTCCGGGAACGGTTTTACCCCGCTGCGCCTGACGGATGCGCCGCCTCCGCCGCCCGCGCCGGAACCCGAAACCTTGTTCCCCGATGATCGCTCCGTGCTCGGCTTTGTGCTGGATGAGCCCGGCGCGCGCGCGGGCGGGCGCGGGAAGTTTTCCCCGCCGCTGCCGAGGGACCGCGGGGAAGAGCCGCGTCCGGTTCATGCGCCGCGCGGGCCTGAGCCTGTTGTTCCGGCGCCCGCGCGTGGGCCGCAACCCCCTCTGCCGGAACTCGTTCTGCCGGAGCCCGTTGCGCGCGGGGCGGCACCCGCACCGCGTCCGCCGGGCGCTTCGCCGGCAAGCGTGGCCGAGCAGATGGGGCCGCTTATTCCCGGCCTGATCGCCGCGTTGGACGAGGCCATGGACGACGTGCGCCGGGGCTTTTCCAAGGCCGACACCGTTGTGGTGGAGGAAGCGGCGGCCCGCATCGCCTCCAGGGCCGACAACTACGGCCTGCGCATCCTGGCCCGTATGGCCAGATGCGTGGAAATGGCCGCCAAGGCGCGCGACAAGGACGCCCTGGCCAACATTTTGCCGGATCTGGAAACCGCGGTGGAGCGCAACAGGATAGCGCTCATGCCCAAGCGTTGAATCTCGGAGGGTTCATGAATTGCCCCGTCCCGGAATTGCTGCCCGTTGTTCTGTGCGGCGGCAGCGGCACCCGTTTGTGGCCGCTGTCGCGCAGTCTGTATCCCAAACAGTTCATGGATCTGGGCGGAAGCACCCTGTTCGGGGACACGCTGACCAGAGCCCTGGCCCTGCCGGGGGTAAAGCGCTGCCTGGTGGTCTGCAACGAGGAGCAGCGTTTTCTGGCCGCCGCCGAGGCGCAGCGTCTGAACGCGCCCGTGCGCGTCCTGCTGGAGCCCCAGGCCCGCAACACCGCTCCCGCCGTGGCCCTGGCCGCGCTGTGCGCCCTTGCGAACGGGGCCGGCGGGGAGGATCCCATTCTGCTCGTTCTGCCGTCGGATCACCGCATCGAGCCGCAACAGGCCCTGATTGAAGCCGTGGCCGAGGCCGTGCGCTGCGCCGGGGACGGGTATCTGGTCTGCTTCGGCGTCGCGCCGGACGGGCCGGAAACGGGCTTCGGCTACATCGTGCGGGGAAAATCCCTGCCGGCGGGCGGCTTCGCCGTGCAACGCTTTGTGGAAAAACCTTCGCTCGAAAAGGCGGAAGAGATGCTTGCCCGGGGCGACTGCTTCTGGAACAGCGGCATGTTCGTGTTCAAAGCCTCGCTCTGGCTGGAAGAACTGGCGAAGCACGCGCCGGAAATTTTTGAAGCCGCGCGGGCCGCCTGGGAAGGGCGCGACGAGGGGCGGGACTTTTTGCGCGTCGAACGCGCGGCCTTTGCCGCAAGCCCGTCCGACTCCATCGACTACGCGGTGATGGAGCACACGGAACGGGCCGCCGTGGCTCCGCTGACGGCGGACTGGAACGACCTCGGCTCCTGGGAGTCTTTTTACAGCGTGGCCGAAAAGGACGAGGCGGGCAACGCCCTGCGGGGCGACATCGCCGCCCTGGACGCGCGCAACTGCTATCTGCACGCCGAGCATCGCCTGGTGGCGGCGCTGGGGGTGGAGGACCTCACCGTGGTGGAATGTGCGGACGCCGTGCTGGTGGCGCACCGCTCCCGCCATCAGGACGTCAAGCGCGTTCTGGAACTGCTGAAAAGCCGGGGCCGCACGGAATGCGACACCCACATCCGCGTGCACCGGCCCTGGGGCAGCTATGAAACCCTGGCCCTGGACGAACAGGGGCGTTTTCAGGTCAAGCGCATCGAGGTCAAGCCGGGCGCCGCGCTTTCGCTGCAATACCACCACCACCGCGCCGAGCACTGGATTGTCGTGCGCGGCACGGCCAGGGTCACGGTGGGGGACAAAACGCTGCTGCTCTGCGAAAACCAGTCCACCTACATTCCCCTGGGCACGCGGCACCGTTTGCAAAATCCCGGCCGCGTCCCCCTGGTGATGGTGGAGGTGCAGTCCGGCGTGTACCTGGGCGAGGACGACATTGTGCGCCTGGAAGACACCTACGGCAGACTGTCCGAAGGAAAAGCATGAACCGCTCCTGCCCCACGCTGGCCTTTGTGCTGCCCTGCTATAACGAGGAAGAAACCCTGCCCCGCACGATCCGCGTGGTGGGCGCGCTGCTGGAGGAGTTGAAGGCCGAGGGCCGCATCAGCCCCGACAGTTTCGCCCTTTATGTGGACGACGGCAGCCGGGATGCGACCTGGGAGATCGTCGCGGCCGCCCACGCGGCCGACCCGCGCGCCTGCCGGGGCCTGAAGTTCGCGGCCAACGCCGGGCACCAGAACGCGCTCTACGCCGGGCTGCTTCAGGTGCGCGGCATGGCGGACTGCGCCGTGAGCCTGGACGCCGACCTTCAGGACGACGTGGCCGCCGTGCGCCCCATGCTCGAGCACTATGCGGCCGGCTGCGAAATCGTCTACGGCGTGCGCAACGACAGAAGCAGCGACAGTTCCTTCAAGCGCAACACCGCCCACGCTTTTTACAGGGGCATGGCTTGGCTGGGCGTAAAACTCGTTCCCGATCACGCCGATTTTCGCCTTACCGGCCGTCCCGTGCTGGAGGCCCTGGCCGAATACCCGGAACACAATCTTTTTTTGCGCGGCATTTTTCCGAGCATGGGCTTTCGCGGCGCGAACGTGGGCTACAAGCGGCTGGCGCGCGAAGCCGGGGTGAGCAAATACCCCCTGCGCCGCATGCTGGCCTTCGCGCTGTCGGGCATTACCTCGTTCAGCCCGCTGCCGCTCAGGCTGGCCGGGCTGCTCAGCGCCGGCACGCTGCTTTTGGCGCTTTTCGAAAGCCTGCGCGCCCTGATCATGCATTTTGCCGGAGACACGGTGCCGGGCTGGACCTCGCTGATGATAGCCCTGCTTTTTCTCGGCTCCGTGCAGCTTTTCTGCCTCGCGGTAATGGGCGAATACCTGGCGCGCATGTTCACCGAACTGAAACGCCGGCCGCGCTATCTCATCGAAAAAATTCTGTAAGCGCACCGACTTGCCGCCGGAACACGGCTCCCGCCCGTGAAGGGGAGGAAAGACCTCCTCCAGCTAGTAAACAAAGACAAAAAGGCACCCTCAGCGGACGCAGGCAACACGGAGGCTGCTGTCGACATGATCCGGGCTGGCGTTGTCCACGTCGCCGTCGCCGTGCACGAGAACGGCCCACCGGCCGTCAGGGTAGCTCCCGAATACGTCCCGCGTCCAGTAGTCGCCGTAGGAGCCGGTATTCAAAAATCCCAGCGTCTGCCCGGTTCTAAAATCACCATTGGCGTTTTGAGGCGGAGAGGCACTGCTGCCGTCAAGCCCGGCCGTGGGCAGCCGGCCGCCCTGGGAAGCGCAGTAGGCGACCGCCGCATTCCAGTCCATATCTCCGGCATAGCCGGTGATGAAGTTGCCGGTAAGAGCCGCGCCGAACCGCACCGTGGTGCTCAGGCTGCTCCCGCCGGCAGAGGCCTGCACATACATCACATGCAGCAGGTTGCTGCCGGCCGTAAAGGTGGCCACGCCGGAAGCATCCGTGCCCGTGGTTACGGTGGTGACTGTCGCTGAAGACGAGGCGTTGTTGCGCGTAGTCCAGGTTATGCTGCCGGCGGGCAGGTTTGCGGCGGGGCTGCCGTCCGCGTTCTTCACCTCAACCGTGATCACGCTGTTGCCGCCCACGGCCGGGTTGGGCGTGGCGTTCTGGAGGTTGGTCAGAGTCAGGGCACTTCCCCCGCCCCCGGCCAGCGTAAAGCTCTGCGTATTGCCCCCGGCCCGCACGATCACCGTGGTCTGGGGCGGAGCGGAAGGATCGAGGCGTACGATAAAAATCCCCTGGTTGTTCGTGAAGTAGCTTTGCGTCGCAAGGCCGGCCGCATGGGCAAGGCGGGGAGAAAGAGCCGCGTCCAGAATTTTCAGGGCGCGGGCAAGGAGGGTGGGATGCCCAAAAGGCGCGGCGAGCCCTTCCGCCAGCCACGCGCCCGTGGTTGTTACCGTCACGCCGCGCCCGGAGGCGTATTTGCCGAAGCCGTCGCTCAAACGGAACATATGTCCGTTTGAACCGTCCGGCCCCAGGTATTCGATGCGGTAGGCGTTCTTGGCCCGGTATTCCAGAATAATGCGGTTTTCCCGATCCACGAATTCGTGGCGCGCGCCGGATACCGTGCGCATTTCCGCCACCTTGGCGTGCGAAAGCTGTTTGTCCCAGGGCATGTCGAAATGATAGGTCAAACGCAGGCCGAATTCCGTATCGTTGCGGCCCAGTTCCGTGGAACGTTGATTCCAGTACGCGGAAATAAGGGGAACGGGCGTATATTCCAGGCCGTATGACCATACACTGGGATTCTTCTCCAGCTTGTTCGAGGAAAACATGCTCACGTGATCGCCGTACCACTGCGTATAGGCCCCGGTAAGCGCCACGTTGCGGTAAAAGGGCAGATAGCCCTTGATGCGGATGTCCCAGCCCTGGGCGGGGCGTTCCTCGACGAACGTGCTGTCGTAGTCGAACGAGCCTTTCCAGTCCGAGAGGGGGAAATAATAGTTGGAAGCAAGGCGGATAAAGTCGTACTGCGCTTCCACGCCCACGCCGCCGCGCTGGTGGGAGCGGGAGAAATCGTTGTCGAAAAACACGTTGTAGCCCAGCATAAGGTTGCCGGAGTTGTTGATATCCTGAGCAAAGGGGAACCAGCGCTGGCCGAGGCCGAAGTTGCCTATCCAGCGGTCCGCGCTTTGGCCCGCGCCGTTGTACCCTTCGCCGTTGCTCATGCCGCTCATGCTGCGGGCGCCGACCTGGGTGAAGACCGTTGTATATTGCCCGTCGTAGAAGGGAAAGAGCAGGTCGCCCTCGCCGTTCACCCGGCCGTGGACGTCGATTTGAAAGTTCAGCCGGGCCCGGCCCTTGTCCGTCAGTTGCGTAAAGGCCGCCTCGCCCAGGGTGTTCAAAAAGCCCATGCCGTAATTGAGGCCGCGCTGCATGAAGTATTGCTGCGGGTCGGCGTAGCCGCCGCCCAGGCCCCCCAGGCCCCCCATTCCGTAATCCGAACGCCGGCCGCCGCGCAGGGCGGGATCGCCCAGGCGGTAGTTGTAATTCGTCACCGGATCATAGCCCGCGCCGTAAAAGCCGGCGGGGTCGGAATTGCCGTAACCC
>JAVBNZ010000029.1:0-11513 GCA_031551145.1 Desulfovibrionaceae bacterium
GTAATATACCCGGCCTTGTCCGAAGCCAGAAAGGCAGCGGCTTCCGCCACATCCTCGGCCGTGCCGAAGCGTTTGAGCGGGATGTGTTCCATATAGGCGGCCCGCACTTCCTCGGACAGGCCTTTCGTCATGTCGGTCTCGATAAAGCCCGGCGCCACGGCGTTGACGGTGACGCCGCGCCCGGCCAGTTCCTTGGCCGCGGACTTGGTCATGCCGATCAGCCCGGCCTTGGCCGCCGCATAGTTGACCTGTCCGGCATTGCCCATCTGTCCCACCACGGAGCTGATGTTGATGATGCGCCCGCCGCGCTGCTTGGCCATGAGCTTCGCGGCTTCACGCAAACAGGCGAACGCACCGCGCAGGTTCACGTCCAGCACGCGGTCGAAATCCTCGTCCGACATGCGGATAAGAAAGCCGTCCTTGGTGACGCCGGCGTTGTTGACCAGCACCTCAAGACGCAGCCTGCCCTTGATTTCCCCGGCAAAAAAACCGGCCACGGCCTTGGCGTCGCTCACATCCAGACACACGGCGCGGGCCGCGGCGCCCTTGGCCTCGATTTCCCGCACCGTTTGGGCGGCTTCTTCCGGCCTGCTCACATAGGTGAGCAGAATCTGGAATCCGTCCTCGGCCAGACGCAGGGCCACAGCCCTGCCTATGCCCCTCGAAGCGCCCGTGACCAGGGCGGTGGTTTTGGATGCGTCCATGCGGCGTGTGCTCCTTATATTTCCTGCAAAGCCGCTCCGGCGGCCTCGAAAGAGAATTTTGCCTTCTTATCCTAAAACGCGCCGCAGTTCAATGCGCTGTTATTCCGGGGAGTGGACTCTTTCCGTCCGTGACCGGAGGCAAAAACGAAGTCTGACGAAGCATCACGGCAAAATGAGCCACTCCCTGATTCCACCCCGAAGGAGACTTGACCTCGCTTCGCCTCCGCACATCCTCCAGCGACAGCCGTCTTCAGTCAACTCAAGGCGATTCAGTTTGCCGTCACATATTCCGAAGAGTGCGGAACAACGCCGCACTCCACGTCAACCCGCTGCCGAAGCTGGTCATGAGAACGCGGGTGTTTTCCGGCAGCCGGCCCTTGTCGCGCGCGTCGTTCAGCGCCAGGGGAATGGAGGCGGCCGAGGTGTTGCCGTAGTCCGTCACGTTGACGAAGACTTTTTCCGCCGGGGCTTCCAGGCGGTCGCCCACGGCCTCGATAATGCGCATGTTGGCCTGGTGGGGGATGAGCAGCTGCACGTCGGCCATGCCCAGATTGTTGCGCGCGAGAATATCCCTGCAGACGCGCGTCATGTTGCGCACGGCGTGCTTGAACACTTCGCGGCCCTGCATGGCGAGGAAGAAATCCTCTTCTATCGTGTCGCCCGTTTTGCAGCGCAGGGCGCTGCCGCCGCCGATGACGATCAGTTCCGCAAGGTCGCCGTCCGAGGTGCAGAGCACGTCTTCCAGCCGGGCCCGCGCGCCCTGTTTTTCCGCGCTCAACACCACAGCTCCGGCGCCGTCGCCGAAAAGCACGCAGGTGGAGCGATCCTCCCAGTTTGTGCGCCGGCTGACGGCGTCGCCGCAGATCAGCAGAACGCGGGCCCGCGGCTCCAGCGCCAGAATCATGCGGGCCTGATACAGGCCGTAGAGAAAGCCGGAGCAGGCGGCATTGAAATCATAGGCCGGAACGTTGCGGATGCCCAGCCTGGAGGCCGTGACGCAGGCCGACGAAGGGCAGAGGAAATCCGGCGTGCAGGTGCCGAAAAGCACATGGGTCACCTCGCCGGGGGCAAGGCCGGCCTCGGCCAGGGCCGCGCGGCCGGCGTGCGCGCCGGCGTCGGTGATGCGCTCGTCGTCGGCCAGAATATGCCGGCGCTTGATGCCGGTGCGGCTGGTGATCCATTCATCGCTGGTGTCCACCAGGGCGCAGAGATCTTCGTTGGTCAGAACGCGTTCGGGCGCATAGGCTCCGAGCCCGTGGAGAAAGCAGTCGGACGGCATGGCGATCCTCGAAAAAAAACAGTTACAACGCCCGGCTGAAGCGGGTGAGTTCCTCGTTGGAGAGCACGGCTTCCGCAAGGCGGGCGTTGGTGCCTTTTTCCACGAAAGTCGCGCCCATCTTCACGGCGTTGGTGATGGCCCTGGCATTGGACTTGCCGTGGCAGACGATGCAGATGCCCTGTAGGCCGAGCAGCGGCGCGCCGCCGTATTCGGCGTAGTCCACCATATTCCTGAAGCGTTTGAACGCGGACTTGGCAAGCAGGGCGCCGACTTTGGTGATAAAGCCGGAAAGCATCTCCCGTTTCAGCATGCGTTGCAGGGAAAAAGCGATGCCTTCGCTCATCTTGACGATGATGTTGCCCACAAAACCGTCGCAGACCACCACGTCCATGTTGCCGGAAAAAATGTCGCGCCCCTCGGCATTGCCGATGAAGTTGACGTTCTGCGCCATCTTGAAAAGTTCGTAGGCCTCTTTGACCTGGCTGTTGCCCTTGCCTTCCTCCTCGCCGATGCTGACCAGGGCCACGCGCGGCGTGGGATAGCCGAAGATGTCGTGCGCAAATGCCTCGCCCATCAGACCGAACTGGAAGAGATGGTAGGGCCGGCAGTCCACGTTGGCTCCGGCGTCGATAACCACGAGCGGATTTTTTTCCGTGGGCAGAAAGGCCGCCAGGGCCGGACGCTCCACGCCGGGAATACGGCCGATGATAAAAATGCCGCAGGCCGCCGTGGCCCCGGAATGCCCGGCGCTGATCACGCCGTGCGCCTCGCCGTTTTTCACCAGCCGGCAGGCCACCTGGATCGAGGAATCTTTTTTGCGCCGCAGGATGTCGGAGGGCTTTTCGTGCATATGCACCACTTCCGGGGCATGCACGATTTCGAAGTCGGTCCGGCCGAGGGAGAGTTTGGCCAGTTCCGCTTCCACCTGGGGCGTATCGCCCACCAGCAGAAGCTTGACGTTGATCTCCCCGGCGGCGCGCACGGCGCCGGGCACGACGACGCAGGGGCCGAAATCCCCCCCCATGGCGTCCACGGCCAAAATGGGCTTGCTCATCTCCCCTTCCCCAAAGGCTCCGCAACGACGATACGCCGGAAGCCGGACGCGCGGCGCGCCCTTGTTTTCCGGCTCAGGCCGCGCCGCGTGCATCCGCGACGATACTCACGCAAAAGATTCGGGCCTGTCCGCACTCTGGAGGTTTTCGTTCGCTGCCGGGGAGGATTCGCTTTTTATAGGGGGGAGTGTATTTTTACGGCACCCGCCCGGAATAAAAAATCCGACAAAGCCGGAAGCGAAAAAAACAGAGTGCCGCCGGCCCTAGTTCTCGCTCTCGGTCTCGGAATACTTCCGGCCCTTGTACATGCCGCAGGCGGCGCAGGCGCGGTGGGGCAACGTGGGCTGCCCGCAGGAGCAATAGACCACCGTGGGCGTGGCAATGCGGTCGTGCGAGCGGCGCATGCCCTTTTTGGAGCGGGATTTTTTCGTTTGCTGAACGGCCATGATTCTTCTCCTTGCATAGCGGGCGGACAGGTTCCGCCATAAACGCCGGCCGGCCGGCCGGCTATGTACTTTTCACCTTCATGCCCCGCAGCACGGCCAGGCGTGGATCGCCGGCGGGCGCGCCGCAGGCGCAGGGGGCGGTATTGCGGTTTACGCCGCAATCCGGGCACAGGCCCATGCAATCCGGCCGGCACAGCGCCTTGACGGGCAGGGCCAGCAAAAATTCCTCGCAACACAGCCCGGCAAGATCTATCTCCGGCAGGCCGTTTTTTCCGATGCGCAGGCGTCGTTCTTCCTCAAATTCCGGCAGTATTTCCTCCTCCCCGGCTTCTTCGGGGGCAAGGGTCAAAAACTGCTCGAAACGCTCGTCCAGTCTCAGCTCGGCGTCTTCCGCACAGCGGCCGCAGGGCAGAATCAACCGGCCCGTCAGCCGGCCGCGCACCAGAAAACCCGCGTCCACGGGCAGCACGTGCAACTCGGCGCGCGGGGGTTCGGGCATGCGGCAATCCAGCCCGAATTCCTCGGCGGGCGCGCGCCAGACCTCCGCGTCCTCAATGACGAAGTCCGCGCCCTGCGCGGGCAGGTCGGCCAAGGATACCCAGAGTTCTTTCATCATTGCCTCGTGAACTGAAAATTCTACGCGCGAAACGACAAAACTGTCAAGATCGTTCGTCGGAAGGACGAGGCCCGCGCGCGGAGCGCGAACATACGCTCTTCCGTCGACGCTTGCAAACATGTGCCGAGCCCTTAGTGCGTCGGTTTGAAATTTTGAGAGGCGCGAAGCGGCGGGGGACGGTTTGTCGTCAGACAAGGAAGGCAAATTTTCGACGACGAGAGTGTACTCTTCAGTACATGACCGGAGTCGAAAATGCAGCCTGGCGAAGTATCACGGCAAACTGTCTCTCGCCGCCCCTTGCCTTTTTTCCGGCTTGGGTATATAGGCCTGAATTCGTTCCCGCCCCGCCTGGGCGCAGGGCGTGAAAACGAAGATTGCAGGGAGAACGTCATGAGCAGAGAATGTGATATGTGCGGCAAAAAGCCGCAGGTGGGCAACCTGGTAAGCCATTCCAACATCAAGACCAAGCGTCGTTTCAATCCCAACCTGCAGAACGTGCGGCACCAGTTCCCCAACGGCGACGTGCGCACGTTGAGCGTGTGCACCCGTTGCCTGCGTTCCGGCGCGGTGATCAAACCGCTTGTGCGAGCCCGGCAACAGGGCTGACGGGGCCGCCGGCCCGTTGCCCTCATCCGCGCCCTGCGCGTATTTTTCGGCGACAACCCCTTTGCCGCGTTCGCGCGGCAAAGGGGATTTTGCTTTTCGGCCGGCGATGCTTACACCGGATATTCATACCAAATGAGGCAGCCATATGAGCCTGTTGCACCAGGGCCGCATCCCCAAACATCTGCACCTGTATGATCCCGAAGAGCCGGAACTCTACCGCGATCTCTTCCCTTACTCCCGCATCAGCCGCGTGGATTTCGACAATGCCTTTTTCGTGCCGCGCCCGGCCGATCCCATGTTCATCACGGACACCACGTTCCGCGACGGCCAACAGGCGCGTCCGCCCTATACGGTCAAGCAGATCGCCCATATCTTCGATCTGCTGAACAAACTCGGCGGCAGAACCGGGCTCATCCGGGGCTCGGAATTCTTCATCTATTCCAAAAAAGACCGCAAAGCGGTGGATATCTGCCGCGCGCGCGGCTATCGCTTTCCGCGCATCACGGCCTGGATACGGGCCACGCTCGACGATCTCAAGCTGGCCCGCGACATGGAATTCGATGAAGTGGGCATGCTGACGAGCGTATCGGACTACCACATCTTTCTCAAACTCGGCAAAACGCGCGAGCAGGCCGTGCAGGATTATCTGCGTCTGGCCGCCCAGGCTCTGGAATGGGGCATTGTGCCGCGCTGCCATTTTGAAGACATCACCCGCGCCGACATTTACGGCTTCTGCCTGCCCTTCGCGCAGCGGCTCATGGACCTGGCCCGCAAAAGCTCCATGCCCGTAAAAATCCGCCTCTGCGACACCATGGGCTACGGCGTGCCCTACCCCGGCGCGGCCCTGCCGCGTTCGGTGCAGCGCATCGTCCACGCCTTCCGCGACGAGGCCGGCGTGCCCGGCGACTGGCTGGAATGGCACGGCCACAACGATTTCCACAAGGTGCTCGTCAACGGCGTCACGGCCTGGCTGCACGGCTGCGGCGGCGTGAACGGCACCCTGCTCGGTTTCGGCGAGCGCACGGGCAACACGCCCATCGAGGCGCTGGTGATCGAATACATCTCTCTTACGGGCAAGGACGCGGACGCCGACACCACGGTGATCACCGAAATCGCCCGCTTTTTCGAATCCGAACTGGAATACCGCATTCCCGACAACTACCCCTTCGTGGGTCGCGACTTCAACGCCACCAGCGCCGGCGTGCACGTGGACGGGCTCTCCAAAAACGAGGAAATTTACAATATCTTCGACACCAGGCGCATTCTCGGCCGGCCGGTGCCCATCATCATCACCGACAAGTCCGGCCGGGCCGGCGTGGCCTATTGGCTCAACACCTTCCTCGATCTGCCGCCCGAAAAACAACTCTCCAAAAAGCATCCTTCCGTGGGCGCGATGTACGAGCGCATCATGCAGAGCTATGAGGAAGGCCGCAGCACCTCCTATTCCAACAAGGAGATGACCGCTCTGGCCAAGATGTATCTGCCGGAATACTTTGAAAGCGAATTCGATCACATACGAAATCTGGCCGGCAAGCTGGCCGCGCCCCTCATCGCCAAGCTCGCGGAATGCCCGGAACTGCGCGCCGTCCCCCCCACGGCGGACAACTGTTTCAACGCCTTTGTGCAGAAATACCCCTTCATCCAGTATCTCTATCTCACCGATACCAAAGGCAAACTGCTCCATTCCGTGATCACCGATCCCCGCTTCCAGGAAAAGCACGCTGCCCCGCCCCTGGGGCACGACTATTCCGATCGGGAGTGGTTCAACCATCCCATGGGCGACGGAGAGCTGCACATTTCCCGCGTGGCGCAGTCCAAATACACCGATCAACTCTACCTCACCGTGTCCTGCGCGATAACGGACGCCAACGACAGAATCCAGGGCATATTGGGGGCGGATATCCAGCTTGAGGCCATACTCAAGCGCGCCCAGGCCCTGCAGGCGGAGATTGCCCCCGAGGAAAACGGAGAGGATTAGAGCCGACGCCGCGCTCTTTTCGATAGTGCCTCACTTTGAGCAGGACGAGATAGCGGCGGCTTGTGCCGTCAGGCGAGAAAGACGAGTTTTTGCCGACGGGAATGGACTCTTTTCGTCCATGACCGGAGGCAAAAATGAAGTCTGACGAAGCATCACGGCAAAATGAGCCGCTATCCTTTAATCATTGCGCGGCATGCGCCAAGCGGATATGCTCGGCGCATGCCCCTTTGTGAAAAGGCTCCCACTCCACGCCGCGCCTTCACATCGCGCTTCTGCCTCCTTGCCCTGCTCTGCGCCCTTCTGCTCCCGGCTCTTTCCGGCTGCGGCGCGAAATCCTGGCGCAAGGGCGGAGTGGTGGGCTCCAAACCCTACACCATACGCGGCAAAACCTATTATCCCCTCCAATCGGCGCGCGGCTTCGTGGAAGAAGGCATGGCCTCCTGGTACGGGCCGGGCTTTCACGGCAAAAAGACCGCCAACGGCGAAACCTACAACATGTACGCCATGACGGCGGCCCACAAGCTGCTGCCCCTGGGCTCGATCGTCCGGGTGACCAACAAAAACAACGGCAGAACCCTTGCCCTGCGCATCAATGACCGGGGTCCCTTTGTTGATGACCGCGTCATCGACCTTTCGCGCGCGGCCGCCGAAAAACTCGACGTGGTCGGCAGGGGCACCGCCCCGGTGCGCATCACCGCCATAGACGACCAGCCGCAAAGCGCGTCTCTGGGTGCCCAGGATCAACCGCGCAAACTCACCCCGAGTGCGGGCGGGCGCCTCTTCCTCCAGGTGGGGGCCTATCCCGACCGCTCCGACGCCGAGGAAATGGCGCGCCAGATGGAAGCCCTGGGCTACAAGGGCCGCTATCACTTCGCGGAAAGCGTGCGCATGTGGCGGGTGCAGATAGGGCCGATCAACTCGCGCGACATGGCCCTGGACATGAAGGAGCGCCTTGTGGATGTGGCCCACGACGCCTTCATCGTCATTGATGATTGATGCCGGGGATCACCCGGCGCGCGTGAACGGCCCGCGCGGGCAGCGGCGGTTTTCCCCGATGCGCCGGTGCTTTCTCATGCGCCTTTCCGTTGCGGGGGGATCAGCCGGCATCCGCTTCCATGTCCCACAGCACGTGCACGGCGCCTATAACGAGGTTGTCGGCGTTCCGGTAGGGAACGATTTCGCAGCGCACGGGGGGCGCGTCCGGAAAAAAGCGCGTTACGCCCGTTCCGGGCGCGAAATTCCGCTTGAAAAGCGCGAAAGGACTTTCGCCGTCGATGCCGGTGAATTCGATGAGGTTTCCGGGCGCGAGCGGCCGGCCGACCATGCGGGCGGCGGCGGCGTTGGACATGATGAGGTAGCCGTACAGGTCGGTGACGGCAATGCCGGTGTGCAGGGATTCAATGGTGGTGCGCGTGAGGTTGTACGTGGTCTGAAAATCCTCTTCCGCGCGTTTGCGCGCGGTGATGTCGACAACAAAGCCCTCGTAGCCCGT
Organism: Desulfovibrionaceae bacterium; assembly: GCA_031551145.1. Classification (GTDB taxonomy): domain Bacteria; phylum Desulfobacterota; class Desulfovibrionia; order Desulfovibrionales; family Desulfovibrionaceae; genus WRKB01. Next base: position 8,174 of record JAVBNZ010000029.1, read on the forward strand.
CATCCTCCCTTCTTCATCAAGGATGGCGGTGCAGTGCTCGGAAATCCACAGCATATTGCCGTCGCGGCCGTAGACCTTGGACACGAAGCCGCGCACTTCGCCCTGTTCGCGCAGCAGGGCGAGGAGCTCCTGTCTCCTGTTCGGGCCGTCGTAGAGCTGTTCGTCCTGGGAAATCATCCATTGCAGCAGTTCCTCGGGCTCGGCATAGCCCAGCATGGAGGCGAAGGCGGAGTTGCAGGTCTGGTAGCGCCCTTCGAGGTTGCTGACGTAGATGCCCATGACGGCGTTGTTGAAGATGTTGCGATAGCGCCGCTCGCTCGCCGCCAGATCTTTCTGGAGCATGTGGTGATACATGGCTATGCGCAGATTCACGCGCAACGGCACAAGGCGGATGGGCTTCTGGATGAAGCTCAAGGCGCCGCTTTCGGAAACGCCTTCCAGAATTTCCTGTTCCGAGGCGGCGGAGGTGATGAGCACGGGCAGGCCGTGTTTTTCCGTAATGTGGCGGGTCAGCATCAGGCCCTGGACGCCGTCCTTGAGGTAGAGATCCATGAACACGACGTCGGGGGCGAGCGTTTCGAGCGCCTGCACGGCGCTTTCGCTGTCCGCCGCAACGCCGCAGATATGATGCCCCTCGGCTTCGATAAGCGTTTCAAGGAGCATGGCCGAAACGGGATCATCCTCCACAATAAGGATGCGCAGCGCTTTTTCCGGCATCGGTATTCCTTTCCGCGGGGGTGTCTTCTGCGGCCCGGCCTTTGCCCGTATCGGGGCAATGCGACGATACAACGCCGGGAAGTTACGTATCGGGCTACTATATATTTTTTTCGGCAGCGCGGCAAGGATTGCCGCAGCTCCGCGGCAACGGCCGCATGCATGCCGGGCCACGCCAAGGCCGGGCGGCGCGCAACGATACCCGCCACATGCAGCGCGGCCGGGGCGCAATCCGCCTCGGGCGGGAAAATCGCCGCAGTGTGGGTGAAGCGACTCGTCTTTCCGAAAAAACTGTGGAACAATGGAAATCCCCGGCCGCGGCGGCCGGGTTCCGGCTCGACCCGACCGAACAACGGCGGGGGCGAAAATCTCCGCAACGTGAACGCGCTCTGAAGCGTTCTCATTTTGTGATTCGGGTTCCGGTGAACATGAACAGTCCATAGTGCGGGAGAGCGGATGGGCAGAGAAATCGAACGCAAGTTCCTGGTACGGGGCAACGCCTGGCGCGCGTTGGGAGAAGAAGTGCTCTACCGTCAGGGCTACCTGAGCAGCGACCCCCGGCGCACCGTGCGCGTGCGCGCGGCCGGCGGCAGAGCCTGGCTGACGATCAAAGGCGCCCAGGCCGGACTGGCCCGCGCAGAATACGAATACGAGATTCCCCCGTCCGATGCCGAAGCCATTCTCGACACCCTGGCCCAACGGCCCCTGATCGAAAAAAAACGCCGCCGCATAGAGGCGGACGGTCTTGTCTGGGAAGTGGACGAATTTCTGGGCGAAAACGCCGGACTCGTCGTGGCCGAAGTGGAATTGGCGGACGAAGATCAGCCCTTTATCAAGCCCGACTGGGTGGGGGAGGAAGTGAGCCGCGACCTGCGCTATGCCAATGCCAATCTGGTCGGCCATCCCTTCTCCAAATGGTAAAAACGGCGGTCTTGCGCGAAGGCATAAAAACAGGCAATTTCGGCAAAGCATCTTGTTTTTCAGGAGAGGATCCATGCCCAAAATACTGCCGGACCAGACCGACCTCTACGCCCTGACCGATTCGCGCCTCAGCCTGGGGCGTTCCGTGTTCGACGTTGCGCGCTCCCTGCTCGATTCGGGCGTGCGTATTCTCCAGTACCGGGAAAAAGACAAGAAAGCCGGCGCCATGCTGGCCGAGTGCCTGGAACTGCGCCGCATGACGCGCGAGGCCGGGGCCTGCTTCATCGTGGACGACTATGTGGACATCGCCCTGATCTGCGGGGCCGACGGCGTGCATATCGGCCAGGAAGATCTCCCCCTGCCCGACGTGCGCGCCCTGATGGGGCCGGAAAAAATCATCGGGCTCTCCACCCATTCGCCCGAACAGGCGCGCGAAGCCGAGCGCCTCGGCGCGGACTATATCGGCGTCGGCCCTCTTTTCGCCACCAAGACCAAGGACGACGTGTGCGCGCCCGTGGGCCTGGAATACCTGGACTGGGTCTCGGGGCATGTCCGCCTGCCCTTTGTGGCCATAGGCGGCATCAAGCGGCATAACATCGCGGAAGTCGTGCGCCGGGGCGCGTATTGCTGCGCGCTGGTCTCCGAATTGGTGGGCGCGGAGGACATCGCGGCCCGCGTGACCGAAGTGCGCCGTTGCATGAGCATGTGAACTTTGAAAAAAATGCAAATGCTCTGCGGGGATTTTCTCCAAAATCTCCGCCGCGAAATACTTGCGAGGCGGGCTTCGCCCGCCGGCAAGCAACTGTTTCAGGCGTGAAGTGCGAAGGAGGGCCTGACCCGTGCGCAGCCGCGCCGAAGCCGAAGAAGCCCTGCAGGCCGGCAGGAAAATCGATGCCGCAATCTGGCGAACGCTTGCCGCAGCCGGCCTGCTCAATGCCCCGCCCTTGAGCGGCGCGCCCTACACGGCCTGGCTCGCCCTGCATGAAGCGCCGGAAGACGCGGAACTGGACGCGCGCCTTGCGAGGAACGAAATCGACCCCGCCGCCCTGCCGAGCATTTCCGTGCTCATGCCGGTCTGCGATCCTGCTCCGGAAATGCTTGAGGACGCGATAGGATCCGTACGCGCCCAAAGCTCCCCGCACTGGGAACTGTGCATTGCGGACGACGCCTCACGCGATCCCGCCGTGCGCTCCCTGCTTGAGCGGCAGGCGGCCGAAGATGCCCGCATTCGCCTCGTTTTTCGGCCCGAACGCGGGCATATCAGCGCGACCACAAACAGTGCCCTGCAGCTTGCCTCCGGCGCGCTGTGCGCCTTTCTCGATCACGACGATCTGCTCCACCGTCACGCCCTGCTGCGCACCGCCCTGGCGGCGGCCGGCCGGCCCCGGGCCGCATTCTTCTTTTCCGACGAAGACCGCCTGGATGCCGATGGCCGGCGCACCAGCCCGCATTTCAAGCCGGGCTTTGATCCCGATCTGCTCCTTGCCTGCAACTGCGTCTGCCATCTTTCCGCCTGCCGCGCGGATCTGCTGCGCCGCCTGGGCGGCCTGCGCGAAGGTTTCGAAGGCGCGCAGGATCACGACCTGGCCCTGCGCGTGCTTGCGGACAGCGGCCCGCAGGCCTTCATTCATATTCCGCATGTGCTCTACCACTGGCGCATGCACGCGGGCAGCACCTCGGCCGGTCTGGCGGCCAAGCCCTATGC
>JAVBNZ010000066.1:0-10423 GCA_031551145.1 Desulfovibrionaceae bacterium
GGCCCTTGCCGCCGTGGAGCGCACGCCCGGCCTGACGGGCGCGGTCGAACAAAGCAAGGCCGAAGCCAAGACGCTGCTGGAAGCCGGCAGTTATGATCAGGCCTGCGATTTGTATTTGCGACTGATGCGCGAAGCCCCGGACGACGAGGAGATCAACCTCGGCCTGGCCCTGGCCGCAAGCGGGGCCAGGCGCCACAACCAGGCCGTCATCGCCTATGAACGCCTGGTGCAGATGTATCCGAACGTGCCGTCCTTTTATGTCGGCCTGGCCCGCGCCTACCTCGCGCTGGGAGACGAGCAGATCGCCAAGGAATATCTCGATCGTGCCCAAAGTCTCGACCCCGACGCCACGCAGGCGGACGCCGACAGGGTGTTCGCGAATCTGAAGCGGGAGCGGGAGCGGTATTCCTTCCACGGCAAACTGCGGGCCGGTTTTTTGTATGATTCCAACGCCAACCAGGGCACGGAGTCAGACAAGATGACCCTCGGCCTGTACGACGTGCGCGTGCGCGGGGCCGACCGCGTGGACAGCATGGCCGCCTATTTCGCCGCCAATTTCGATTTCGGCCTGCGCCTGACCGAGGACGGCCCGTTCTGGCTGGTCGGGGATCTGGGCGGCTGGCTGAAGGGCAATTTTAACGCGGAACTGCTCGACCGCCACGTGCGCAACATGCTCTGGGGGCGGGGCGCGGCCGGCCTGCGCTACCTTTCCTCCCGCCTGCTGGTTGACGTGCGCGTGAAGGCCGAGGGCGTGGACTACGACAACTATCAGGGCGTCTCCGCCGTGGGGCCGGAAATGCTTGTCGCCTGGGCCGTGCTGCCCAAGTTCCAGATCATCACCAAGGCGAACTGGGAACACCGCGCCTATTCCGAAGTGCCGGACCGCAACGGTTCGTACTTCTCCGTCGGCGAATACGGGCGGCTGTTCTTCGGCAAAAGCAACCACGAAGTCATATTGGGCGCGCGTTACATCAACGGCACGGCGCAACGCAGCATCTACCGCTACGAGGGCTGGGAAGGCAGGCTGGGCTTTGTGTTCAAGCTGCCCTGGTCCTTTGAACTGGCGCCCTTTGTTTCCTACACCGAGGAATATTATCAGGGCCCGGCCTCCATTCTGGAAACCGAATACCGCATGGATCGGCGCTGGGCCACGGGCGCGATGGTCACCTACCACATCACGGACAACTGGGCCGTGGAGGCGGGCTACCAGTATGTGGGCAACCGCTCGAGCAGCGCGCTGCACACCTATGACCAGCATGTGGTTTCCACAGGGATTTCATGGAGTTTTTAGTTTTACCCCGCGCAGGGATGTGAGAGGGGACGCGCTTCATTCCGCGCGTCCCCTCTTTCTTTTTCAGGCCGTATGGGCTACATGGATCAGGAGCCCGGAAGCGGCTGCCATCTCTTACCGCAAGGAGCACACTATGCCTCTGGTCGGCCCCAAAAGCATGTTTGAGCGCGCCTACAAGGAAGGCTACGCCATCGGCGCTTTTAACGTGAACAATATGGAAATTATCCAGGGGATCATGCAGGCCGGCGCGGAGGAAAACGCGCCCCTCATCCTCCAGGTTTCCGCCGGCGCCCGCAAATACGCGGGCCAGCGCTATCTTATGAAACTGGTGGAGGCCGCCCTGGAAGAAAGCGACCTGCCCGTGGTGGTGCATCTCGATCACGGCCCAGATTTCGAACTGTGCAAAGCCTGCATCGACGGCGGCTTTACTTCGGTGATGATCGACGGCTCCCACCTCTCCTATGAGGAGAACATCGCCGTCACCAAAAAAGTGGTGGAATACGCCCACGACAAGGGCGTGTGGGTGGAGGCCGAACTCGGCCGGCTCGCCGGCGTTGAGGAACACGTGAGCGCCGAGCATTCGGTGTACACCGACCCCGATCAGGCCGTGGATTTCGTGCACCGCACGGGTTGCGACTCCCTGGCCGTCGCCATCGGCACCAGCCACGGCGCGTACAAGTTCAAGGGCGACGCCTCGCTCGACTTCCCCCGCCTGGAAACCATCACCAAAAAGCTGCCGAATTACCCGCTGGTGCTGCACGGCGCTTCTTCCGTGCCCCAGGAGTTTGTGGACATGTGCAACAAATACGGCGGCAAGGTGGGCGGCGCGAAAGGCGTGCCCGAAGACATGCTGCGCAGGGCCGCTTCTCTGGGCGTGTGCAAGATCAACGTGGACACCGACATCCGCCTGGCCCTCACCGGCTGCATACGCAAGCACTTTACGGAAAACCCGGCGGACTTCGACCCGCGCGCCTATCTCAAACCCGCGCGCGAAGCCGTGAAAAAGATGGTGCAGCGGAAGATTCGCGATGTGATGGGCTGCTCCGGCAAGGCGTAAAGGACGTATTGCGCTTGATGCCGCGTTGGACTTCGCTTTTTTTCGGGTCATGGACGGAAGAGTCCACTCCCCTGCATTTCTTATCAACCCTGAACGGATACATGCATAAAGGATGAAGGAGCGGCTATGGCTGTGAATCTGGGCATCAACGGGTTTGGTCGTATCGGACGGTATCTTCTGCGTCTGCTGGCTTCGGACGAGGAAATGCGCATCGTCGCCGTCAACGCCAGAGCCGACAACGCCACCCTGGCGCATTTGTTCAAGTACGACTCCATACACCATACCTTTCAGGGCGAGGTGGGGCACGACGACAAGGGCATCATCATCAACGGCCGGCATGTCGCCGTCACCAACAAGCGGGCCGGCGAATGGGAATGGGGCGCCCACGGCGTGGACATTGCCGTGGAAACCTCCGGCACCATCAAGGATCGCGCCGGGCTCGCCCGCCACATGGAACGCGGAGCCAAGAAGGTCGTGGTCAGCGCGCCCTGCAGAGACGCCGACCTCACCGTGGTTATGGGTGTGAACCACACGCAGTACGATCCCAAGCGGCATCTTGTGGTTTCCGCCGCCTCCTGCACCACCAACTGCCTCGCGCCGGCCGTCAAGGTGCTGCACGAAAACTTCGGGATCAAACACGGGCTGATGACCACCGTGCACTCCTATACCATGAGCCAGCGCATTCTCGACGGCTCCCACAACGACCTGCGGCGCGCCCGCGCGGCCTGCATGTCGATGATTCCCACCTCCACCGGCGCGGCCAAGGCCACCGCCCTCGTCATTCCCGAACTTGCCAGCAAACTCGACGGCATGGCCGTGCGCGTGCCCACGCCCGACGTTTCCCTGGTGGACTTTACCTGCGAGATGGAGAAAGCCGCCACGGCCGCGGAGGTCAACGCCGCGCTCAAGGCCGCTTCCGCCGGAGCGTTGCGCGACAACATGGGCTACAGCGAAGAACCCCTCGTTTCCATCGACTATGTGGGCAGCACCCACGGCGGCGTGGTGGATGCGGGCTGTACGCGCGTCATAGGCGGCACCATGGCCAAGCTCATCATTTGGTACGACAATGAGGCCGGCTTCACCAACCAGTTGCTGCGCCTTCTGCGCATGGTGGCCTGACGGGACCGGACGGCCGCTCGGGGCCTTTTCTATCGCAATATGACAAAACCCCGCGCCCGGGCGCGGGGTTTTTTTTTGCTGCCCGCGGATGCGGGATTTCCACTTTTTTACATATCTGAAATATGATATGTGTACATAAATTATAAATTTCTATATCTTGTAATATCGGTATATTATAGTAAATCATGCGCGGCAAAAAATCAAAAACCTTGCTTTGCTCCGCAAATTGTATCAGTCTGAAAATACTTTTCGCATACATTCAGAGTAGACCCAACGTGTAAAGAATACACATTTTCTGCCGATGAGCTTTTCATCTCTTCGGCACGCATGGCCGTTATACCGAATCGTCCGCATAAAAGCATATAATATACTGAATATATTATTTTTTATAACCTTTTTTCAACTCTGCACGAAGACATGCGAGAGAGGACCCATGACTACCAAAATCAAAATCATTGCCGGCTTTTTCTTCATGGTGCTGCTGCTGGCCGTCGTCAACGGCCTGAACTACAAAGACCTGCAGGACATCTCCGGAAATTTCAGCGAGTACAACCGCCTGTCCAAATTCAACTCCACAGCCAGCGATCTGACCACGTACGTAAGCGCGGCGGAGAGCGACATCTACAAATTCCTGGATGATAAAAAAGAAGAAACCATGGAGGCGGCCGGCAAAAAACTCGAGATGGCTGGACAAAAAATCAAGGAATGCCAGTCTCTTGTCGCAAGGCAGGACAGGCGCGCGACTCTTGAGCAAATGATGAAAGACCTGCAGGAAGTGCGCAACCTGCACGGCAAGGTCAAGACGCTCGCCGGAGAAGCCTACCGGCAATACCTGGACATCGTGCAGCCGGCCGGGCGCGAAATGGGCAAGGCGCTTTTGGGCATCGCCGAACAGGCCAAAAGCGTCAACTCCTCCGTTGTGGCCTATGAAGTTTCCAATTCCCTGCATGCGGTTATTTATGTCCGCTCGTCCATAAGTCGCTTCGCCGAAAGCCGCTCCGGGGAGGATGCCGCGCGCATCGGCAAACTTATCGGCGAATTGCAGGCCGCGCTGGAAAACATCGTCCCGCAAACCGACAGCGGCAGAGCGCTTAAAGTCGAAGTCGACAAGGCCTTCTCCACCCTGAAAACCGCCTTTACCTCCATGACCACCAAAAGCCGCGACGTGGAACAAAGTCTTACGGCAATCCGCGGCGTCCTGGCCAAGGTGACGGCTTCCGCCGCCAAACTCAGCTCCGAAGTCGACACCCAGGCCAACGCCATGGGCGACACCATGCGCGCCGATATCGCGCAGTCCCAGCGGGAACTCTTCATTTTTGCCGGCGTCGGCCTGCTCGCGGGCATAGGCTGCGCCCTCATGATCGTGCTGGGGCTGATCAGGGTGCTCAAGGAAATGTCCGCCTTTGCCGGCGCCATTGCCAAGGGCGACTTCCGCTACCGGATTACGGTGAAGGAAAAGGGCGAAATCGGCACCATGATCGAGGCGATGCAGCATATTCCGAAAACGCTTGAGGATGTCATTGCCCAGGCAAGAGCGCTCGGCAACCGCATCTCCTCGGGCTTCATGCGCGACCGCATGGACGCCTCCACACTGCCGGGCACCTTCGGCGAAATCGCCACTTCCACCAACGCCGTGGGCGACGCCTACCTCGCGCTGCTTGACACCATGGCCATGCCGATCATGGCCTGCGACAAGGGCAACACCATCGTTTTCCTGAACCAGGCGGGACAAGGCGTTCTCGGCGGCAACCTGGTCAACCGCAAATGCGCCGACCTGCTCAATGCCCCGGAATGCGGCACGGAAAACTGTATCGGAAACGGCTCCGTGAGCAGAAACGCGCCCTGCACCAAGGAAACGACAATCAACGTCCAGGGCAAGCAGTTGAACGTATCCGTCACCTCTCTGCCCCTGCGCGATCTCAGCAGGGAGATCGTGGGCTACGTGGAGGTGCTTACGGATCTGACCGAAATCAGAACTCAGCAGAAGGCGGTAATGAATGCGGTGGCCAAAGCCTCGGAAATTTCCGACCGTGTGGCGGCCGCTTCGGAAGAGCTGGCCGCGCAGGTCGAACAGATTTCCCGCGGCGCCGAACGCCAACGCTCCCGCGTTGAATCCACGGCAAGCGCCATGAGCGAGATGAACTCCACGGTGCTTGAGGTGGCCCGCAGCGCCGGCCAGGCATCAGAGCAAAGCGAGGACACCCGCAGAAAGGCCGAAGGCGGCGCCGGACTGGTCAGCCGCGTGGTGCAGTCGATCAACACGGTCAACTCCGTGGCCGCGACCCTGCAGGGGAATATGCAGGACCTGGGCAAACAGGCCGAAGATATCGGCGGGGTGATGAACGTCATCTCCGACATCGCCGATCAGACCAACCTGCTGGCGCTCAACGCGGCCATTGAAGCGGCCCGCGCGGGCGAAGCCGGACGCGGCTTTGCCGTGGTGGCCGACGAAGTGCGCAAGCTGGCCGAAAAAACCATGAGCGCCACCCAGGAAGTGGGATCCAACATTCAGGCCATCCAGAACTCCGCCAGGATGAATATTGAGGAAGTGGGCAACGCGGCCAAGAACGTGCATGAAGCCACCGAGCTGGCCAACTCCTCCGGCGAGGCACTGAAGGAAATCGTGGATCTGGCCTCGGCCAACTCGGCCATAGTGGCCTCCATAGCCACGGCGGCCGAACAGCAGAGCGCCACTTCCGAAGAGATCAACCAGGCGGTTGAAGAAATCAGCCGCATTACCAACGAAACCACGGAAGGCATGGTGCAGTCTTCCTCGGCCGTGCAGGATCTTTCGCGCATGGCCCAGGATCTGCGACGCGTTATGGAAACGCTGAAGTAAACGGGACGACCTGAAAAACCTACGAATCGGGGCGGCCTTCACCTTGCGGGTGAGGGCCGCCCTGCTCATGGCGGCGGAATGCGCGCGGCACTCACTTCTTTTTCGGAGCGGGCGGAACCTTCATGTCCGACGGCTGTCTGGCCGGCTCGGTAGATTTGATCCGCAACGGCGTGGCCTGGAAGAGCAGAACATGTTTTTCGCTGCCTTCCTCGGCAACAATGGAGAAACGCTGCTTGGGACTGGAAATGGGCATGCCGTCCGTGCGGCCGACAAAGTACAGGCTGCCCGTGGCCACGGTGGTCGTGCCGTACCGGCGCGCGACAACATCCTCCAGGTGCAGTCTGTCCACTTCTATGGAGCCCCATTCTATGCTTTTGAGGAAGGTGCGCTTGTTCATGACGCGGCCGTCCACATCGATATAGACAAAGCCTTCGTCAAGCAGGTTCCGCAGAAGCGGCACGTCCGCCGTCATCACCGCCTCGATGTACTGCGCGATCGCGCTCGGCCCGGCGGCGCGGGCCTGCCCGGCGCACAGCGCCGCCAGAATCAGGGATATGCAACAATAACGCGCAAACACGGCGGCCTCCGAAAAAACGGTTGGCGGGCTTCGGCGTTCACTACAAAGCACCGGACTCCCGCTCAATAGATATACAAAAATTCCGGCGCAGTCATCCCGTTATCCAAATTCAGGCCCAGAACGCCCTGCAGCAGGTCGCGCACAAATTTTCCTTCCACCGGCCTTTCCAGCAGATCGGCGGTCGGGCTTGCGCCCGCCGCAACGCGCAGGGCCGCCAGGGTCTCGCCCTGGCCGCCGAGTTCGTCGATAATGCCCAATTCCAGAGCCTGCGCGCCGGTGAAGACGCGGCCGTCGGCCACGGCCCGCACGGCGTCCTCGGACAGTTTGCGATCCTTGGCCACCAGTTCGACAAAGCTCTTGTGCATGCCGGCAATGATGCCGTCCAGATAGGCGCGCTCCTGCTCGGTCATGGGCCTGAACGGCGTGCCGGCGTCCTTGTACTTGCCCGAAGCAAGGCTTTCGCGTCCCAGGCCAAGTTTTTCCATCAGCCCGTAAAACTGGGGAATTTCCATCTTCACGCCTATGGAGCCCGTGACCGTGGCGGGATTGGCATAGACCTTCGACGCGGCCAGCGCCGCCATCAACCCGCCGGAAGCCGCCACGCTGCCCATCGACGCGTACACGGGCTTGCGCGCGCCCAGGCGTTTGAGCGCATCATGCAGTTCGTGCGAGGCGGCCGCGCCGCCGCCCGGGGAATTGACGCGCACCAGCACGCCCTTGACCCTGAGATCGCGCCCCAGGCGCTCGATCCAGTCCAGGGTCTTTGTGGTGTCGGCAATCACGCCCTCAACGCGCACCACGCCGATGTATTCCTTGCCCAGAGGCCCCTCCCCGGCTCCGACCGTCCGTTTCCAGAGGAAAGGAACGACAAAAAAGAGCGCGAGCAGCAGTCCGCCCCAGAAAATAACAGGCCGGCGCCTGCGGAAAGGCAGGCGTTTTTGGGCGTCCGGATCTTTGTCGTAGGCCCGCCTGCCGAACGCGCCGGCGGCGGGCGGCGTTTGCCGTTCGGCGGCACGGCACGCGGGAATGCGGCGCACGCGGATTTTCTTTTCAGGAGAAGAAGCGTTCATACTGTTCACCCGGCCGATGGGCCGACGGTTGTCGGTGTACCCTATAAAGCAGGAATTCTCCCGTATTATAGCAAAAAAAGGGAATGCCCCGCAATGAATTATCCGCGATGCAGGGAATTTTCGGATCGAAAACGCCCCCGCCTCCACGAACGGAGACGGGGGCGCGTGTTTCCTGCTTCGAGAAAACGGACCGGTTACGCCGTTTCTTCAGCTTCCTCTTCCAGCTTCTGCTTGATCAAATCGCCCAGGTTCTGGCCGGATTCCGGGCCAGTGCGGAATTCCTTGGTTTTGCGGCGTTCGACCTCATCAAGCACCTGCTTGATGGACAGGCCGAGGCGGCGTTCCTCCGCGCTCACGTGGATGACCTTGGCCTGGATTTCCTGGCCTTCCTTGTAGAGTTCGGCCGGGGTCTTCACCTTCTTGCTGGAAAGTTCGGAAACGTGCACCAGGCCTTCTATGCCCTCTTCCACTTCCACGAACATGCCGAAATCGGTGATGTTGGTGACCACGCCCTTGACCGGCGTGCCCACGGGGTAGGTGGCCGGCACATGGCCCCAGGGGTCTTCGACAAGCTGCTTCACGCCCAGAGTGAACTTTTCGCTGTCCTGATCCACGGTCAGCACCTTGGCCTGCACCGTGTCCCCGACCTTGTAGATTTCATTGGGGTGGCGCACCTTCTTGGTCCAGCTGATGTCGGAAACATGGATGAGACCGTCGATGCCGTCTTCTATGCCGATGAACATGCCGAATTCGGTGATGTTCTTGATCACGCCTTCAAGCACGGTGCCTTCGGGATAACGTTCGGCCACCAGTTCCCAGGGATTGGGCTTGACCTGCTTCATGCCGAGGGAGATGCGCTTTTTGTCCGCGTCCACGCCGAGGATGATCACTTCCACTTCGTCGCCCACGCGCACCATCTGGGAAGGATGGCGCAGTTTGCGCGTCCAGGACATTTCGGAAATGTGCACCAGGCCTTCCACACCGGATTCCAGTTCGACAAAGGCGCCGTAATCCACCAGATTCGTCACCTTGCCCGTGCACTTGGCCCCTTCGGGGAAGCGCGTGGTGATATCCTGCCAGGGATCGGGCACAAGCTGCTTGAGCCCCAGAGAGACTTTCTGCGTATTTTTGTCAAAGGAGAGCACTTTGAGCTGCAGTTCCTGCCCCATGGTGATCATTTCCTTGGGGTGGCGTATGCGCTTCCACGACATGTCGGTAATGTGCAGCAGGCCGTCCAGCCCGCCCAGATCGACGAAAACGCCGTATTCCGTGATGTTTTTCGCGCGGCCGGTCACGATCTGGCTTTCTTCCAGGGTCAGAAGCAAATCCTGCCGTCTGGAGTCGCGCTCCTCTTCAAGCAGCACGCGGCGCGACACAATAACGTTGCTGCGCCGGCGATTGATTTTCAGCACCCGGAATTCGAACTCCTGGTTTACCAGAGCGTCCATGTCCGGAACAGGGCGCAGATCGACGTGCGAACCGGGCAAAAAGGCTTCCACCCCGCGGATGTCCACGGTATAGCCGCCCTTGATGCGGCGCACGATGTGGCCGCGGATCGTGCCGTTCTTTTCCTGCACGTCTTCAAGCTGGTCAAAGAGCTGCATGCGCTTGGCCTTTTCGAAGGAAAGCGTGATTGTGCCTTCCATTTCGTTTTTGCGCGCCACAAACACATCCACCTTGTCGCCCACCTTGACCGCAAGGTTGCCGGCGGCGTCCCGGAATTCGTGGGCGGGAATCTGGCCTTCGGACTTGAAGTTGACGTCTACCAGAACGGTGTCGTCGTCCACGCGCACAATTTCGCCCTTGACGATGGAGCCTTCTTCCAGATCGCCCATATCCGGGGACAGGTAGTTCTCCAGCGCGCTCTCAAAGCTCAGTTCCATTTCGCTTTGGTTTTCCATGGTTTCTTTGACAGTTGACATAAGGACCCTCCAGACCTCAAACAAATTTACCCACCCCTGCGGAGCGGGGGTTTTCTTTTAGCAGATGGGCATTGAAAGCACAAGCGTTTCCAGCTCCAAAATCCCCGCGCGTTTTGTTTTTTCGCTCGGGGGCAATTTGGGTCCGCCTGGTTTGAGTCGGTCTGAATTAAGCGTGGGGTGGGGACTACGGGCTGAATCGACATTCAGACTGCCGCGTTGTTTCTTCGGCGTTACCATTCTTTTAGGGCGAGCCTGGAAAAAGCGCGGTCGGCGTTAAATCACAATATCGAATCAGCCCGTATCTTTCGCGTTTTGTATACGCGAAACCCGCGTTTGGAGTTGGCGTTCCAAAAGAGCCAAAAGTTGTCGCAATAAGTTTTTGTCGGCAAAATTATGCGCTGAAAGCGAAAAGGCGCGGCGGACCGCCGCAACCTCATCCGGGTGTGAAAATTTGCTGGTCAGTTGGCCGCGATCAGCTCGGAATTTATGGGGTATACATTTTTTTTTGTAGTCGCGCTGTATCCATCCAGCAAACAGTGCATTTCCTC
>JAVBNZ010000011.1:0-14826 GCA_031551145.1 Desulfovibrionaceae bacterium
TTCTATTCCCTGAACCTGGAGGACGCCGCCCACCCCGAACTCGCCCTGCTGCGCATCACCCCGCACATGATCGGCGTTATGCCGCCGCGCGAGCGTCTCAAGCTGCGCCTTATCGGCTATGGTTCCCCGCCGGAGGAAGAAACAGGCGCTTCGGAAGATTTTGAGGATCTCGACTGCGGCCAGGTGCGTCTGGTCGGCCTGCCCGACGAAACCCTGCGCCGCAACTATCTCCTCGCCGTCCGCGCCCTGCGTCTGGCCGCCAACCACGAACTGCCCGTGGGCCCCAACACCTGGCTGGCCATTGTGCGCTCCGCCTCCCGTGTGCTCGACTACGTTCCGGCCGGCGACATTATGGACGAATGGCGCAAGGTGCACGCCCCGGTCATGTGGCGCTTCGTCAAACTGCTCTACGAGGCCCACATCCTCCAGGGGCTTATTCCCGAAGTGGCCGCGCTTTCCTGCATCCAGCAGGAAAAGAACGACAGCGGCGAACTCGAAAGCGTGTTCGACCACACCATCGAATGCGTGCGCCGCTACCCGGAAGAAGAATTCCACCACGACTGGCTCGGCACCCTGGCCATGCTTTTCCACGATGTGGGCAAGCTGTATACCGGCGAATATTTCATGAACAAATGGGTGTTCTACCAGCACCACCGCGTGGGCGCGAAAGTGACCAGCAAAATATTGCGCCGGCTCCATTTTCTGCCGGAGGACATCGATCTCATCTGCCATCTGGTGCGCTATCACATGCGCTTCCAGTTCATGCTCACCGACAGGGGCATACGCCGCTTCCGCGCGCTGGACGAATACCCCCGGCTGATGGAAATGACCCGCGCCAACATCAAGGCCAGGAAGGCCGGCACCACGGCCTACAACCACAACCAGAAATATCTCAACCGCGCGGAAACCGACGCCCTGCTGCTCGAACCCCTGCTCAACGGCAAACAGATCATGGAATACACAAAGCTTCCCCCCGGACCCATCATCGGCACCCTGCGCGATTCCCTGCTCAAGGCCCAGGTGGCCGGAGAAGTGCTGGACGAGGAAGGCGCCATCGCCTTTGTCAAAACCCAGGCGCAGGCGAAGTAAGATGCTGTGATAGACATCCTCAATCTCACCTACTCCGAACTTGAAGACGTCATGACCCGGACCCTGGGCGAGCCGCGCTTCCGCGCCGCCCAGGTGTGGCAATGGCTGTGGCAAAAAGGCGCGCAAAGCTTCGAGGAGATGACGAACGTCTCCAAGGCCACGCGCGCCCTGCTGGCCGAGCGGGCCTTCATCCGCCTGCCGGAAGTCTGCCGGGTGGAAACAAGCGAAGACGGCACGGAAAAATTCCTGCTGCGCCTGCACGACGGCGCTCTGGTGGAAACCGTGCTCATCCCCTCCACCCCGCGCGACGGCGCGGTGCGCTGGGCTCAGTGCCTCTCCTGCCAGGTGGGCTGCACGATGGGCTGTACCTTCTGCGCCACGGGCGGGCAGGGCTTTGAACGCAACATGAGCATGGCCGAAATCTTGAGCCAGGTGCTGGTGGTGCGCCGCCGCCTGGGCGACGACCGCCCGAACGACCGCCCCATACTGCGCAACCTCGTGTTCATGGGCATGGGCGAGCCCCTACTCAACCTGCGCGAGGTGCTGCGCAGCCTGGAAACCCTGAACGACAAGCGCGGCCTGTGTTTTTCGCCCCGGCGCATCAGCGTGTCCACCTGCGGCATACGGGAAGGCCTGCGAGAACTGGGGGACTGCGGCCTTGCCTACCTGGCGGTGTCTCTTCATGCCCCGGATCAGGAACTGCGGGCGCGCATCATGCCCAAGGCGGCCCGCCTGCCGCTGGACGAACTGGTGGAGATGCTGGCCGCGTATCCGCTCAAAACGCGGGAACGCATCACCTTTGAATACCTGCTGCTCGGCGGGGTCAACGACGGGCTCGAGCATGCGCGGGGCCTTGTGCGCCTGCTTTCGAAAATCAAGGGCAAACTCAACCTCATCGTCTACAATCCCACGCCCGGCGCGCCCTATGAGGCCCCGGACGCGGAGCGCGTTCTGGCTTTTGAACGCATTTTGTGGGATAAGGGCATCACGGCCGTGGTGCGGAAGAGCAAGGGGCAGGATATCAACGCCGCCTGCGGCCAGTTGCGCTCTCAGGAGTTGCCCTCTTTGCCGTGATGCTTCGTTGGACCGGCTTTTTTGCTCCGGTCACGTACGATGAGAGTACGCACGCCTCCGCAAAAAAGCCGGTCCGCCTCGCCTGACGACAAGGCGGACAACTCCTTGGCTGTTTTCATCATCTCAGTTTTTTTCGTGCCGCACCAATTTTACGCCTGGACATACAATGCACGTCTTCCCCTACGGAGAGCGCGAAACAGCGCATCTTGCGCGGCGCGACAAGCGGCTCGGCCTTTTGATCGCGCATATCGGGCCCATTGAGCGGGCCATCGACCCCGACCTGTTCACCGCGCTGCTGCGCAGCATTGTCGCCCAGCAAATCTCCTCCAAGGCCGCCGTCACGGTGTTCGAACGCCTGCGCGCGCTCGCCGGGGAAGTGACGCCGGAACGCATCGCCGCCCTGGCCGTGGAGGACATCCAGGCCTGCGGCATGAGCATGCGCAAGGCAGGCTACATCAAAAGCACGGCCGAAGCCGCGCTTTCCGGCGCGCTGGATGTTCCGGCGCTGAAGGAAAAGAGCGACGAGGAGATCATTGCCGTTCTGTCGGCCCTGAACGGCGTGGGCGTGTGGACGGCGGAAATGCTGCTCATCTTCTCCCTGGCCCGGCCCGATGTGTTGAGTTGGGGCGATCTGGCCGTGCGCAGGGGCATTATGAAGCTCTACGGCCTGCAAACGCTGACCCGGCAGGAATTCGAACGCCTGCGCAAACGCTGGTCGCCCTGCGGCTCCACGGCTTCGCTCTATCTCTGGCATTATTGCGCCCTGCCCGACGAACTTCCGCCGCCGCGCGCGCGCGCGGCAAAACATTGACAACGGCCCTGCTTGTTCCTACTATCCTCCACTTTTGCAAAGAGGCGCGGGAACAAACATGAGCCCACGGGCGCGTAAATATTTCTTTCGTATTGTGCAGGTCGGCGTGACCGTCCTGTGCTTTTACTATCTGTTCCACGATCTGGATCCGGCGGCCATAGGCGAGGCCATGTCGGCCTTTTCCCCGGCCCGACTGGCGCTTGCCCTGCCGCTTTTCGTGCTTTCCCTGCTGCCTTCCTGCCTGCGGTTGAATTACCTCTGCGCCGGCCGCAGCGATGTGCTCACCTCTTCCAAGGCGCTCTTTTTCGGCTACGGGGTCAACAACCTCCTGCCGGCCAAACTGGGCGAACTGGCCAAGGCCGCCTATCTGACCCGAGCCAAGGGCATTCCGGCGGCCGTAAGCCTGTGCATCGTCTTTTGGGAACGCCTGGCCGATCTCAACGTCGTGCTGCTGTATTCCGTGGCCATCGGCCTGTGGTACGGGGTAACGGAACTGTACCTGCCCCTGCTCTGCGGCATGGCCGTGATCTGGACGGCCCTGTGCTTTCTTTTCCGCTTTCCCGGCGCGTTCGTGCGCATGGCCGGCATCCTGCCGTCCGGGCGGCTGCGCGACTTCGCCACCGGCGCCATCGAACGCCTGGGCGATGCGGAAAAGCGCCCCAAAGCCGCGGGGCTGTTTTTCTATTCCCTTTCGGTCTGGCTGTCGTTCATCCTGCTGACCTGGTGGTTTTTTGCCGTGGTCTGCGGCAACGACATAGGGATTATGGGCGCGGCGCTCGTCACCATTGCCGGCGGGGTGGGCATGATTCTGCCCTCCATGCCCGCCTCCCTGGGCGCGTACGAGGCCGGCGTGGTGGCCGCCCTGACCATTTTGGGCGTGGACAAGGGCACGGCGCTTTCCGCCGCGCTTTTGCTGCACCTGATCAACATCGTCCCCCCGGTGCTTTTTACCGGCTACAGCGTGCTTTTTGAAAAGGTCTCCCTGCCGGGAGAACGGCAGGCATCGGAACAGGCCGACACCCCGGATTCCGAACCCAGCGGCGCGAAATGAAACTGAAAAGCATCCCCCGGCGCGTCGGCTACGTGCTCTGCGCCCAATGGACGCGCGACATGGTCTGGACGGCCTTCACCATTCTGCTGGCGCGCTACAGCCAGGTGGTGCTGGGGCAGATCATGCTCGCTCTCTCGCTGGGTTATCTGGTGCGCATGGCCGTGGACGCGGGGATGAACGAGTTCCTCCTCGCCGGCTTTGCCCGGCGCGACGGCCGCCCGCTCTCCCTTCTCAGCGAAATCACGGGCTTCAAGCTGGCCCTGCTGGTTGTGGCCTTAAGCGCAAGCTGGCTCATCACCGGCATTCTGGGCTACGAAGATCGCCTGCGCATCACCGCCCTGGTCATTGCCGGCGGGCTGGGTCTGGACGCGGTGACGGATTCGTTTTTCGCCCTCTGTCAGGCCAGAGGCAGGCAGGACGTGGAAATGCGCATCCGCGTGCCTGCCGGGCTTATCGGCATAGGCTACGGCATAACCTGTACTTTCCTGGGCGCCGGCCCCATCGAGATGGCTCTCTATAAGCCCATAGAATCGCTTATTCTCATGGGTTTTGCCTTAAAAGCCCTCAACCGCAATCCGCTGGAAGGCTTTTCCCTTGAAAGACTCGCCGATCTCGGCCGCAGGCTCAAGCAGGGGGTGATCTTCACCTGCATGGCCTTTTGCGCCATGTTCTACAACAAGCTCAACGTCTTTTTCCTGAAAACCCACGGCGGCAACGCCCAGGTGGGGGCCTACAGCGTGGCCTGGGAAACCGTGGACGGCGTTTCCACCCTTGTTTCCGGCGCGCTGCTCGGCAAGGTGATTTTCCCCATGCTGGCCCGCCTCTGGCACGAGGACAAGGAAAAATTCCGGCGGCTCGCCGGGCAGACCGCCCGCAGCCTCTGGGCCGTGGCTCTGCCCGTGATCTATGTGCTCTTCATGGAAAGCGACCGCATCCTGCTCTTCATCTACGGCCCCCAATACGGCAGCGCCTCCCTTGTTCAGCGCCTGCTCACCCCCTGCGTGGCCACCGCCTTTCTCCACAACCTCGCGGCCTATGCCATGATCAGCATGCAACGCCAGCGTCTGCTGCTCGCCTTTTATATCAGCGGGCTCGTGATCAATCTTGCGCTCTGCATAGGCCTCATCCCCGCCTTCAGACTCGAAGGCGCGGCCCTGGCCCTGATGTTCACCAAGGTCTGGGTGGCCCTGCTCACCATCAGTTTCTTCCAGATGACCGCAAAGCCCATGACCCTGCCCCAGTGGATGCTGCTGGCCCTGACCGGCGCCTCGGCCTTCGGGCTGCGCTATGCGCTTGATCCCTTCCTGCCCCGCGAAGCCGCCGAACTCGCCGGTCTCGTTCCCCTGCTTCTGCTGCTCTGGCGCTGGCGTCCCCCTGCGCCCTGGGAAAAGAAGACCGCCGGCTGAAAAAGACGGGAGCGCCGTAAGGTGGAAATCTTTGCGCTCCCGATGCGGTTTCATACGCCCGCGAAAGGGATTCCAAAGGGGCGAGCCCCTTTGGCGGAGGAGTTTGAGGAGGCGGAGCCTCCTCAAGAATATCTTACAGTTTCGCGCCGAATTCCCGCGCTTTTGCCGTCAGCGCCGCATTGCCGGCGGTTTCGCCTTCGGCGTTGGCGCAGCCGTAGACCGCTCCCGCCCAGATCGCGCCGGTATAAGTGCAGATATCCTGAATACAGCGCAGGGCGTTGACCGCACCGGAGTCAAAGGGGTCTTCGGCCCCATAGGTGAGAACCGCACCGATCTTCTTGCCGGCAAAGGGGCTTTTGCCCTGGGGATCGGGATTGGCGGCAATGGCGAAACAGCGATCGATGAACTGCTTGAGCTGCCCGCAGAGGTTGAACCAGTAAATCGGCGAAACGAGGATGAGGGCCTCGGCCTTTGCGATGCGGGGATAGAGGGGATGCATGTCGTCCCTGGTCACGCAATAGTCGCTGCCCGGCCGCAGGCAGAGTGTACAGCCCAGACAGGGGCTGATGCGCAGTTTGCCGATATCGATGCTTTCCACCGTGTGCCCGGCGGCTGCCGCTCCGGCGGCGGCCTGCGCGGAAAGCAGGCTGGAATTGCTGTTTTTTCTGAGACTGCTGTTCACGAAAAGGACATTCACGGCGCTCTCCTTAAGCAAAAGGTGAAAGTTATTCTTCCAGACAATGTTTGGGGGCTGTTTCCAAATACGAGATTTCGTGCCAAAGACAAGAAAAGCGGCCCTTTCTGCGAAGGGAGTGGACTCTTATCGTCCTCGACCGGAGAAAAAAGGGCCGCTTGACGCAGTATTTGGACGAAAGATGGATTTAGAAACAGCCCCTACAGCATGTTGCGCGCGATAACACGTTGCAGCTCCACAGGATCGATGGGTTTGGCAATGTGGTCGTCCATGCCCGCGGCGCGGCCGGCTTCCTTGTCTTCGGCCATGGCGTTGGCGGTCATGGCGACGATGGGCACGCCGGCGGCATCGTGCTTGCCTGATGCGCGTATGCGGCGCGCTGCTTCAAGCCCGTCCATTTCAGGCATGCGGATGTCCATCAGAATCAGATCGTAATCATCGCGCAGAAAGCTTTCCAGCCCTTCCCGGCCGTTGCAGGCCACATCCACGTCCAGCCCCAGGGAGCCGAGCAGGGCCAGGGCGATTTCCTGATTGATTTCATTGTCTTCGACCAACAAGATGCGCTTGTCGGCGTAATGAACAGCGGACGCGGACGCCGGAACTTTTTCGGGAACCAACTCGTGGCGGCCGGGGATGCGCAGCAGTACGGAAAAGGAAAAGGTGCTCCCCCTGCCTTCTTCGGTTTCCAGCGAAATGTCGCCGCCCATGAGTTCGGCCAGGTTTTTGCTGATGGAAAGCCCAAGCCCGGTGCCGCCGAAGCGGCGCGAAATGGAGACGTCGGCCTGGGCAAAGGGCGTGAAAAGATGATCACGCAAAGCTTTTGGTATGCCGATGCCGGTGTCGCCGACCGAACAATGCAGGCGCAGCACGCCGTCTTCGGGCGAGGACGCCGACACTTCAAGAGTGATGCCTCCGCGTTCCGTAAACTTGACCGCGTTGCCGAGCAGGTTGAGCAGCACCTGGGAAAGGCGCAGCCCGTCGCCGAGGGCGTATTCCGGCACTTCGGGCGCGACGCGGGAAACGAAGGAGAGTTGTTTTTCCCGCGCGCGGGGCAGAATGAGCTCTTTTGTGTTTTCAATAAGTTCGCGCAGGTTGAACGCGGAGCTTTCCACTTCGAGCCTGCCCGCCTCAATGCGTGAAAAATCAAGGATATCGTTGATAATGCCAAGCAGCAGCGAGGCCGAGCTTTGGATTTTTTTCAGATAGTCGCGCTGGATCGGCGGCGGATCCGCCTGGAGGGCGAGATGGGTCATGCCCAGCACGCCGTTCATGGGGGTGCGCAGTTCGTGGCTCATGCGGGCCAGAAACTCGCGCTTGGCGATATTGGCGGCTTCGGCCTCGGCGCGGGCCTTGCGGTCGGCTATGTCGGTCGCCACTTCAAGGTGAAGCAGCCTGCCGTCGTGCCAGGTGATCAGGCGATCGGTGATGAGAAAGTCCCGTTTCAGTTTTTCGTTGCGGTGTTCCCAGTGATAGGGAGTGAAAAGGGGGACGCCGCCGGCATCGAAAAGCTTTTTGCAGGGGCAGAAGCCGCAGGGTTCCGTAAGCCCCTGAAGCGTTTCAAAGCACAGTGTGCCGACAGGATCGCGCCCCCCCAGGCAGTTTTTCAGATACTCGTTGGCGTAGATAATTTCGTACGAAAGCGGATCGTTGACGTACACGATGGACTCGACGTTCGCCATGATGGTTTTGAGGTTGGCGATGGCGCGCTCTTTTTCGGCATCCGCCTGCCGAAGCAGGTAATTCTGCCGGCAGAGGTCGGAAAGCTGCCCTGAGAACAGCCCCAGAAGCTTGGTCAGTCTTTCAACATCCGCTTCTTCAATCAGGGGCACGGCGGCATAGGCCGAAAGCACGGTCTCCGGATCAAGGCCGTGCTCCGCCGCAAAGCGGCGCACGACGTCGTCGTTTTCGCGCCGCACCGTCCGTTGCCCGATAATCCAGTTCGCCGCGTGCACGCCGGCGATCATAACGGGAGAGCAGACGCTGAGCAGGCCGAGGTTGGAGCATTGCCCCCGGCACGGCTTGCGGCTGTGAAGGGACTGTATGCCCAGATCGCTGTTCATGCGTTCGCATTGAACGCACGTGGAAGGATGGGAGCGCATGAGGAGGCAGAACGCGTTCGAATCGCCGGGCTCCGTAATGGACGCGCCGTTGAGATCGGTGACTATGGAGGCCACCCCGGCGGCCTCCGCAAAGGCGTCCTGCATTTGCTGCAGATGCTCGCTGTCGATGATGTCGAGCAGGTGCACGGGTTGCATGAAAAAATCTCCTGCGGGCAGACGGGCGGAGGCGGCCCGCGCGTCAGCGTTCAAAATACGTATAGCCGCGCAAACCGTCTTC
Organism: Desulfovibrionaceae bacterium; assembly: GCA_031551145.1. GTDB lineage: Bacteria > Desulfobacterota > Desulfovibrionia > Desulfovibrionales > Desulfovibrionaceae > WRKB01. Next base: position 8,463 of record JAVBNZ010000011.1, read on the forward strand.
AAAAGCGGACATGATGCGATAGCGTTCCGAGGGGCTTATGCGCCCCACGCGCACGGCTTTTTCCGCTTTTTCGCGCAGATCCTCCAGGATACGGCGCGGATCGTATTCCACGTAATGCAGGATGTCGGATACGGAATCGCCCCGTATTTCGCGCACGAAATGGTAGGTTCCGTCATCCTCCACGCGCACGGAAACCACATTGGTGTCCCCGAGCAGGTTGTGCAGGTCGCCCAGGGTTTCCTGGTAGGCGCCGACCAGGAACACGCCGAGATAATATTCCTCCCCTTCCCGCATGGGGTGCAGGGCCAGGGTGTGCTTGACGCCCTGGGGATCGATGAAATTGTCGATGCGGCCGTCGCTGTCGCAGGTGATGTCGGAGAGTATGGCCTGGCAGGTCGGCTGCTCTTCCAGGCGGTGCACCGGCATGATGGGAAAAAGCTGATCGATGGCCCAGGAGTCGGGCAACGACTGGAACACGCTGAAGTTGCCGTAATAAATGTCGGCCAGGCTGTGGTCGATTTCCATCAGTTCCTTGGGAATGTGCTTGAGCTTGCTCTTTTCCAGGGCGATGCGCTTGACGATGGCCCAGAAATAGCGCTCGGCCAGCGTGCGGTCGCGCAGGGTGACGCGGCCGGTGATGAACAGCTGGCGCATTTCGTCCCGATAGTACACGGCGTCGTTGTAGCCTTCCTGCAGATTGCGCAGGGAAAGGCCTTTTAAGGCCTCGCGCAGGTTGTGCACGGGCTCCGGCGCTTCTTCGGGCAGCTTGTCGGGCAGGGCGGCCATTTCAATGCGGCTGACGTCCAGAATGTTGAAGAGCAGCACGGAATAATAGGCCACCGTGGCCCGGCCGGACTCGGTAATGATGTGCGGATGGGTGATTTCCTGCTCGTCGAGGATGTTGAGTATGGTCTCCACCACGTCGGCGCAGTATTCGTCGGTGCTGTAGTTGCGGCTGGAGGCAAAGTTGGTGTGCGAGCCGTCATAGTCCACGGCCAGACCGCCGCCGAGGTCGAGATAGCCCATGTGCGCGCCTTCCTGCACCAGGCCGGCGTAAATGCGGGTGGCCTCCATGACGGCCGTGCGTATGGCCCGGATGTTGGAAACCTGAGAACCCAGGTGGTAGTGCAGCAGGCGCAGGCAATCGAGCATGTTGCGCTCGCGCAGCTTGTCCACCACGTCGACGATCTGGGCGGCCGTAAGGCCGAAGGTGGAGCGGTCGCCGCCGGAATCCGTCCAGTGCCCGCCGGCCTTCACGGCCAGCTTGGCGCGCACGCCGAGCTGGGGCCGGATGCCGAGCAGTTCGGCGCGCTCGAGGATAACGTCCAGTTCGCCCGGCATTTCCATGACGAAAAAGCAGTTGAAGCCCATGCGCAGGGCGTGCAGGCCGAGATCGATGAACTCCTCGTCCTTGTAGCCGTTGCAGACCAGACAGGCTTCGTAGCTGCGCAGTTGGGAAACGGCCGCGATAAGCTCGGCCTTGGAGCCCACTTCCAGCCCGTGGTGATAGCGTTCGCCGGACAGGGCGATGTTTTCCACCACCTGCTGCTGCTGGTTGACCTTGATGGGAAAAACGCCCCGGTACTTGCCCTTGTAGCCCAGGCTTTTAATGGCCTTGCGAAAGCTTTCGTGCAGCAGGTTGAGTTGGGAATCGAGGATGTTCTCCACGCGCAGCAGCACGGGCATATCGTAGCCGCGCTCGCGCATGCCGCCGATGATTTCCGGTATGCTCACCGCCGGGCCCCTGCCCTGGCCGAAGGGATAGATGATCGCCTCGCCCTTGGGGGAAACGTCGAAATAGCCCGCGCCCCAGTTGCGGATATTGTACAGTTCGACGCTGTCGTCGACGCTCCAGTGCAGATTGGGGGACTTGGCCATGGACGCTCCTTCATGCGAAAATCAAAGCGGTATTGTGGGTATCTTTTACTTGATTGTCAATGCCTTCCGTTCTGCGAAACATTTTATAGGAGCCTTTCCGCCGGCGGAAAAAACGTGCGGCGAATTTGGGAAAACGCAAAGAAAAACGGCCGCCCCCGACATCTTGCCGGAGGCGGCCCAAAAATCGTGATCCGGTTTGAGCGGGCGTTGCCGATATCATTCAGGAAAAATCCGCCGCGGCAGTCTCAGGCGCCGGCGTTCCCCTCTCTTCACGCCTGATGGGCCTCGTCCGCCTTCTCGAAATTCCTGCCGAAGCGGGCTCTCAATTTCTGGGAGAGGCGTTCGAGATAATAATAATAGACCGGCGTGATGAAGAGCGTGATGATCTGCGAAAAGCAGAGCCCGCCCACCACAGCCAGGCCGAGAGGCCGGCGCGCGTCCGCGCCCGCGCCTATGCCGATGGCGATGGGCAAAGCGCCCATCAGGGCGGCCATGGTGGTCATCATAATGGGCCTGAAGCGCACGAGGCAGCCCTGGGTAATGGCCGCCAGCGGGCTGATGGAGGAATCATGCCGCTGGGCTTCGAGCGCGAAGTCGAGCATCATGATGGCGTTTTTCTTGACGATGCCGATGAGCATGATCACGCCGACAAAGGCATACAGGTTCAGATCCGCGCCGAAAATCCACAGCGTGGCCAGCGCGCCGAAGCCCGCCGAAGGCAGGCCCGAAAGGATGGTCAACGGGTGGATGAAACTTTCGTACAGCACGCCCAGCACCAGATAAATCACCACTATCGCCAGAGTGATGAGTATGCCCATGTTGCTCATGGAATCCTGAAAGGCCTGGGCCGTGCCCTGGTTCATGGCCGTGACGGATTCGGGCAGCAGCGGCCTGGCGACTTCGTCCACGGCGGCCACGGCCTCGCCCAGCGACACGCCGGGCCGCAGGTTGTAAGAGATGGTCACGGCCGGGAACTGCCCGGAGTGGTTGATGGCCATGGGGCCGACATCGTTGCGCAGGGTGGCGAGCGTGTTGAGCGGCACGAGCTCGCCGCCGCTTGACCGCACATAAAGCTTGGAAAGCGCCGAAGGATCGTGCTGGAAGCGGCGCTCCAGCTCCACATAGACCTTATAGTCGTTGGTGGGCGTGTAGATGGTGGAAATTTCGCGCGAGCCGTAGGCGGATTGCAGGGCAATCTCGATCTGCGACGCGCTCACCCCCAGGGCGGCGGCCTTGGCGCGATCGATCTCCACATGGATTTCGGGATTTTTGAGCTGAAGGTCGCTGTTCACGTCCTGCAGCATGGGCAGGGCGCGCACGGCGCGTTCCACCTGCTCGGCGCAGGCGTACAGCGCGTCCATGTCCGGCCCCTGAAGGGTGTATTGATACAGGGCCTTGGTGGAGCGCCCGCCGATGTTGATCATGGGCGGAATGCTCAAATAGACCTGAAGGCCGGGCGTGCTGTTCAGCTCCCGGCGCAGGCGGGAAAGCTCCTGCTCAATGTGCCCGCGCTCCTTGTGGGGTTTGAGGCGTATGCTTAAGCGCCCGGTGTTGGCGCTCTGGTTCGCGCCGGAAATGCCGACAACGGAGTTGTAGCGCTCCACGGCCGGGTTGGCGGCCAGGATGGCGTCCAACTGGTGCTGGGCGCGCAGCATGCCGGCGTAGGAAATGCTTTGCGTGGCCTCGGTCACGCCCATGATGAAGCCTTCATCCTCCGAAGGCAGAAAGCCCTTGGGCATGACCACGAAAAGCCAGCCCGTGCCGATCAGCAGCAAAAGCGACGCGCCGAGCGTGATGCGCCGGTACTCAAGCACTTTGCGCAGAGTGCGCTCATACAGGCGCTGCATGTTGATGAAGCCGCGCTCCAGCATGCCGTAGAGCCCGGCGTACTGGGGCTGGTGCGCCGGACGGGGTTTGAGGAAATAGGCGCAGAGCATGGGCGTGAGTGTGAGCGAAATGACCCCGGAAAGCAGAATGGCCACGCTGATCACCACGGCGAACTCGCGGAACAGCCTGCCCACGATGCCGCCCATGAAGAGCACGGGAATGAAGACGGCGGTGAGCGAAAGCGTCATGGAGACGATAGTGAAGCAGATTTCCTTCGACCCCTCGAACGCCGCCGTGAGCGGAGGCTTGCCCATCTCCTGGTGGCGGATGATGTTTTCGAGCATCACGATGGCGTCGTCCACCACAAAACCCACGGCGAGCGTGAGCGCCATGAGCGAGAGGTTGTCGAGGCTGTAGCGGCAGACATACATGGCCGCGAAGGTCGAGATGACAGACATGGGCAGCGCGAGGCTGGGAATGACCGTGGCCGGCAGATTGCGCAGAAAAAGAAAAATCACCAGCACCACGAGGAAAATCGTCAACAGCAGGGTGAACTGCACGTCGGCCACGGATTCGCGTATGGTTTCCGAACGGTCGAAAAAGATGTTCAGGCTGACGGAAGCGGGCAGGCGCTGCTTGAATTCCGGCAGCAGCCTTTTGATGTTGTTCACCACTTCCACGGTGTTGGTGCCCGGCTGGCGCTGGATGGCGAGAAAAACGCCGGGCTCGCCGTTGGTCCAGGAAAGCTGTTTGTCCTGCTGCTCCCCGTCCACCACCTGGCCCAGTTCGTTCAGGCGCACGGGCGCGCCGTTGCGCCAGGCCACGATCACTTCCCTGAAGGCGGCGGCGTTCTCCAACTGGCCGCTGGCCTTGACGTTGCTGGCCTTGTCCGGGCCTTCAAGCGTGCCGGTGGGCAACTTGGAGTTGGCGCCCATGATGGCGTCGGCCACTTCGTCTATGCCGAGCCTGCGGGTGGCCAGGGCATCGGGGTTGAGCTGAGCGCGCACGGCGTATTTTTTCTGCCCGTAAATCAGCACCTGCGCCACGCCGGAAACCATGGACACGCGCTGGGCAATCATGGTGTCCGCGAACTCGTTCACCTGATAGAGCGGCATGGTGGGCGAGGAGATGATCAGATAGAGGATGGGAAAGTCGGCCGGGTTCACCTTGCGGTAGCTCGGCGGGGTGGTCAGGTTGGTGGGCAGGCGGCGCATGGCCACGCCGATGGCGGATTGCACGTCCTGGGCCGCGGCGTCTATGTTCCTGTCCAGGTTGAACTGCACGATGATGCGCGTGCGGCCCGAGGAACTCACCGAGGTCATGGAATCCACGCCGTCGATGGTGGAAAATTCCCGTTCCAGTATGGTGGCGACGGAGGCGGCCATGGTTTCCGGATCCGCGCCGGAAAGTTCGGCCGTCACCTGGATGGTGGGAAAGTCCACGTTGGGCAGTTGGTTCACCGGCAGCTTGGCGTAGCCGATGACGCCGAAAAAGAGCATGCCCAGCATGATCAGCGTGGTGGCGACCGGCCGGCGGATGAAAAAGGCGGCGACATTCATGGCGCGCGTATCTCCACCGGCACGCCGGCGGCAAGGCGCACCTGGCCTTCAAGCACCACGCGTTCGCCCGCCTTCAGCCCCTTGCGCACGATCACCAGGCCGTCCTCTTCCGGTTCGGCCGTAATAACGCGCACCTGGGCCTTGTTGTCGGCGTCGATCACGTACACGAAGGTTTCATCGCGTCCGGTCTGCACGGCCCTGGAAGGCACGACCAACGCGTCCTTTTCCGTGCCGAGCACAAGCTGCACCTGCACGAACTGCCCCGGCCAGAGCGCGCGGTCGCGGTTTTCGAAGGTGCCGCGCAGGCGTATGGTGCCGGTGCGCATATCCACGGAATTGTCCACAAAGGTCAGTCTTCCGGAAGCCGCCCGCCCGCCCGGCGGCGTGGCGGTGACGACCAGTTCGCCCTCCCGCTGCCGGGTCATGATTTCGGTAAGCCGGGCCTCGGGCACGGAAAAGTTGACGTAGACCGGCTCCAGCGTATCAATGACCAGCAGGGGGGTTTCGTCGTTGGCCTTGATCATGTTGCCCCGGTCGGCCTTGATGGCTCCGGCCCGGCCGCTGATCGGCGCCTCGATGAAGCAGTAGCTGAGCTGGAGGCGCGCGCTCTCCACGGCGGCCTCGTCGGCCTTGACCGTGGCGCGCAGCGCGGCCGCGTCGGTCACGGCCTTGTCGTAGGATTCGCGGCTCACATAGCCTTCGCTTACCAGCTTGCCATAGCGTCCCATGTCCTCCACGGCCTTTTTCAACTGGGCCACGTCGCGGTCAAGCCGGCTTTGGGCCTCGTTGAGGCTCGCGCGGAAGGGACGTTGGTCGATGGTGAAAAGCGGCTGCCCCTCCTTCACCTCTTCCCCTTCCGTGAACAACACGGCGGTCAGTTCGCCCGTCACGCGGGCTTTCACGCCCACGGTGGCCGAGGCCGCCACGTTGCCCACCACCTTGACGGCGCGGGGCATGTCGCGCACCTCAACAGCGCCGACCACCACCGGAGCCGCCGCCCTGCGGGAAGAACGGGAGCCGTCGCCGTTGGAGCAGGCGCTTATGGTGAGGAGAAGAAGAGAAGAAAAAACGAATACAAAGGCGGAGCATCGTCTCATGGA
>JAVBNZ010000044.1:0-41442 GCA_031551145.1 Desulfovibrionaceae bacterium
ATGGTTTTTTCGCCGGAAAGGGCGGCCAGAGCCACTCGGGCCTTAAATGCCGGGGCATGGTTCTTTCGCTTGGACACGGTCGTACTCCTTGTGTGGGTGAGTAGCTATCATACCTGTCCAAATTTTGGGGAGCACTTCTGACTTTGAAGAATGCTCAGACGTTGACGACGTTTGGAACGCAATCAATGACATGCTTGCCGATAGCCCTTACGCCAAGGAATCCGGCCTGGAAGCTGAGGAATGGGCAGTACATGACTACGACTTCGGCGGGCTGAGTATGGGCGAATCTCCCGACCTTGGCGAACTCTGGAATATTTATGAAGCCGCGTGTGACTCCGGCAACGCTGAAGCTTACCTCATTTATGCGGACTGGGTAGGCTTGAACTGCGCAAGCCTTTCCGACTTCCAAGACAAGTACCAGGGGGAATACCGAAGCGAAAAGGACTTTGCGGAGTCCTATGCGGACGACACAGGGCTTTTAGACAGTATCCCTGAGAGCCTGCAATACTACTTCGATTTTGAGGCTTTTGGACGGGACTTGTTTATAAACGACTTCACCATGCTTGACGGCGGACACGTCTTTTCCGCCTATTAACCTTAAATGCTCCTCAATCGAACAGGCGACTTTGTTTCATACTGAGTCGCCTTTTTCATTTGTGGAATATTTATAATGAAAAGAGACTGTACATTATGCCGACATACAAAATAGTCATTCAATCGTGTGAATACGCAAGGCAAGCAATTTTAGACTGGGAAGTTAGGCAACTCACTATTGAAAAATACCTTGATAAACACATTCTATCTTTTGACTTCGGTACGATTGAGGATGCGCGCATGTATGAAAAAGTAATTAACTGCGTAGTTTCCTACTACTTTGGCAAGCATCGCCTTGGTTATCTATGCCGGTCATCCAGGCGTGGATGGGGCATAGCAATATCCAAATGACTGCAAGGTACGCCCACTTCGCCCCTTCTGACCTTTCAAACGCGGCGAAGCTCCTGGCAGGCTGAAATGCAACAAGCCTTACACTTTCACCTCTCCAGCCCTCAGTTGCATGAGTTTTCTGTAACTAAAGCAACTAAGGGCTGTGAGGCAGTGAGTGTAAGGCTTGTTGTTTTAGGCTCTAACAGTGTATTTTATCTGTCTATTCTTAGAGTGATATCCTTATTTTCCCGGTGCATCTAACCCGACATGCGGTGCGACATGTCCGCAAGTTCGGCGCTCTGGCGCTTGAGCTGATCCACCTGTTCGCGCATGCTCCGCACTTCCGTCTCCAAACGCGCGGCCTGCGTGTTGTCCCCCGCCTCGCGAGCCTGCCGCACCACGCCGCTCTGGCGCGAAATTTCGGCCTGCGTGCGCTCCATCCGCTGTTCGTTCAACGCAAGGCGCTGTTCTATCTTCTTCTGCTCCGCAAGCAGGGCCGATCTCTTCACCCGGCGCTGTTGATACGCGGCCTCAAGCTGCTGCGTCTCCTGCCGGAGACGGACGAGCTCCGCGCGCATTTTGTCGTTATGGGCCGCTGTTTCGCGCCGGGTCCGCTCGGCCTGGGTCAGGCAGGCGTCAAGCCATTCCTCCCGGTCGGCGTACTCGGCCTTTTTGTCGGCCACATGGCTGCCGTAGGCATAGCCGGCCAGACCGCCGGCGCCGGCGCCGATAGCCGCGCCGGTCAACGCGCCGCGCCGGCCGCCCACCAGGCCGCCGACCACCGCTCCCAGCACCGCGCCGGCGCCGGCGCCGACCAGCGTGCCTTCGGTCTTCGTGCGGGTCTGATCGTCCTGAATGTTCGAACAGGCGGGCAGGAAGCCGAGCACAAGCGCCGGGATGAGAAGGCACACGACGAGGCGTTGCATGTCTGTCTCCCTCGAAATCCGGAAAAATTTCCCGTCCCGGCGGCAGGAACCGTCGGTCGAAAAAGGCTGTTTGTCCGTCCGGCTTCGTGATACATGTTTTTTCCGTAAGCGCCAAGAGACGAAACCCCCTCGCGCGCACAATTTTATGGACAAACTTCTTTCCCTGCTGCTCTCTCTCCCCTCCCCGGCCGTCGCCCTCTCCGGCGGGCTGGACAGCCGCTTTCTGGCGCACGCCGCCCTTCTTGCGGACCGCGATCCGCTTCTCCTGCACGCCTCCGGCCCGCACATCGCCCCGGCCGAAACGGAGCGCGCCGCCCGTTGGGCAGAAAGCCGGGGACTGGATCTGCGCATCCTGCCCTTTGATCCGTTGGCTCTGCCGGCAGCGGCGCACAACAGCCGGGGACGCTGTTACCACTGCAAAAAAGCCCTGATCGAACTGCTGAAACGCAACGCTCCCGGCCGCATGCTCTGCGACGGCTCCCAGGCCGACGATCTGCGCCACCCGCACCGGCCGGGGAACAGGGCGCTCAAAGAGGCCGGTGTGCGCTCTCCCCTGGCCGAGCTCGGCCTGGGCAAGACGCGCATCCGCGCCCTGGCGGCGGAATACGGCCTGGAGCAGCCCGAACAGGCGGCCCGACCCTGCCTGCTGACGCGCCTGCCCTACGGCATGCGCCCCGATCCGGCCGTCTTGGCCCGCATCGCCGCCGCCGAAGCCGCACTCGAGGAACTGGGCCTTGCGGAATTCCGCCTGCGCCTGACCCCGGAACCGCAACTGCATTATCTGCATCTGCCCGAGGGATTGAAAGCCCGCCTGCCGGAACTGCTTGCCCGGCACGGCTTTGCCGGAGCTCCGCTCGTGCGCTGTGAAACACTGAGCGGTTTTTTCGACCACCTGCCTGTGAAAGGGAATGCCCCTGACGCCTTGCGCATACGCCCGGCCGAAGCCGGGGATCTTGCGACCCTTGTTCTGCTGTGGGAACGCTCGGTACGCGCCACGCATCACTTTTTGAGCGAAGACGACATCCTCTTCTACACACCCTTTGTGCGCGACATGCTGCCCGGCGCGGAACTGTGGGTCGCGGAATCCCCGCCCGGAACCCCGGCCGGCTTCATGCTTCTGGAAGGACATAAGGTGGAGGCGCTCTTTCTCGATCCTCCGGCTTTCGGGCTGGGTCTGGGCCGGGCTCTGCTGCGGCACGCCCGTGCGCTCAAGGGGCCGCTCGTCGTGGATGTCAACGAGGACAACGCGGCCGCGCTCGCCTTTTACGAACGCCGCGGCTTTGTCCGCATCGGACGTTCGCCTCTGGACGGCGCGGGCAGGCCCTTTCCCCTGCTCCATCTTGCACAGCCGTCCGATGAACCATCGTAATTAGGTTATGGACATCCGCCGAAACGGGATATATATGAAGTGATCGACATCACCTTCATAGGGAGACAATCATGAGCCACAAGAAAAGAGAACGCGCCAAGGAACTGGATCGCCGCCGCCATCGCCGTGAAGACCGCCTGAAGCAGCGCGTGCGCGAAGCCAAGGCCGCCGCCAAGTCCAAGTCCTAAAATATTCGACGTCGCCCCGCGCGTCGCCGCCTGAAACAATGTAACCCAAGACGCCCGCTCCGGCGTGGCCGGCGGAAATACATCCCGCCTGCGCCTGCGCGGCGGCCGGCGTTTTTCGCCGGCAGAGCATGAGAACATTTTCCTGTTCCAATGCTCTGAACCGAGCCTGAAACAGGGCGCACGCCGGCCGGAGAGCTTTCTTTTCGGCCCGCAGGCGTTTGGAGAACAGGATCATGCCCATCTATGAATATACCTGCCCGAAGTGTAAAAAAACCTTCGAAGAATGGCTGAAGGTTTCCGAAACAAGGGAAACCGCCCCCTGCCCCGTCTGCGGCGCCGAAGCGCCGCACATCATTTCCAACACGGCCTTCGTGCTCAAGGGCGGCGGCTGGTATGTCACGGACTACGGCTATCGCAAGGGCGTGAGCGAAAACGCTCCGGCCGCCTCGTCCGAAAGTTCGCCCTCCGGATCGTCCGAAAGCTCGCCCTCCGTCTCCTCTTCAGAGACCGCCGCGCCGTCCGCTCCGGCTCCGGCCGCTCCTGCCTCGACCTAAACGCGGGGTTGTCCATGATCGAGCGCTACACCCGGCCCGAAATGGGCCGCATCTGGACGCAGGAAGCGCGCTTTCGCGCCTGGCTGAAAGTGGAACTGGCCGTGTGCGAAGCCTGGGGCGAACTGGGCGTGATCCCGCCCGAAGCCCTGGCCGTCATCCGGGAAAAGGCCGATTTTGTCACGGCCCGCGTTCTGGAAATCGAAGAACGCACCCGGCACGACGTCATCGCCTTTCTGACGGCGGTGGAGGAAAAAGTCGGGCCCGAAGCCCGCTGGATCCACCTCGGCTGCACGTCTTCCGACATCGTGGACACCGCGAACGCCCTGCTGCTGGTGGAAGCCGGCGCCATCATCGTCCGCGATCTGGAACGCCTGCTGGAAGTGCTGCGCACCCTGGCCCTGCGCTGGAAAGGCGCGCTCTGCATGGGCCGCACCCACGGCGTGCATGCCGAGCCCACGAGCTTCGGCCTCAAGCTGCTCGGCTTTTACGCCGAATTCGCGCGCCACCTGGAACGCTTCAAAGACGCTCTGGAAGGGATGCGCGTGGGCAAGATTTCCGGGGCCGTGGGCACCTACGCCTTTCTTTCCCCGGAACTGGAAGCCAAAACCTGCGCCCGCCTCGGCCTCACGCCCGACCCCGTCTCCACCCAGATCATCCAGCGTGACCGGCACGCCCACTATTTCACCTCCCTGGCCCTGGCCGCCGGGGGCGTGGAGCGTCTGTGCACGGAACTGCGCCACCTCCAACGCACGGAACTGCTGGAGGCCGAAGAGGGCTTTGCCGAAGGGCAAAAGGGATCTTCGGCCATGCCGCACAAAAAGAATCCCATTTCGGCGGAAAACATGGCCGGTCTGGCCCGCCTTGTCCGCACCCACGCCCTGGCGGCCCTGGAAAACATGCCGCTCTGGCACGAGCGCGACATCAGCCATTCCTCGGTCGAGCGCGTGATCATGCCCGACGCCACCATTACGATGAATTACATCCTGAACCGTCTGGCAAAGCTGCTGGAAGGGCTGCGCGTGCATCCCGAAAACATGCGCCGCAACATGGAGTGCTCGCTGGGCCTCCACGCCTCGCAGCGCCTGCTCACCGCGCTGATCAACGCCGGCCTGCCGCGCCAGCAGGCGTACGAGACCGTGCAGCGCCCGGCCATGCGCAGTTGGGAAAGCCGCCGCCCCTTTGCCGAACTGGTGAAGGAGGACGGGGCAATCACGCGCCTGCTGCCTGAATCCGAACTGGACGCGCTCTTTGATCCGGCCTACTATCTTTGCCACGAAGACGATATTTTTTCGCGCGTTTTGGGAACGTCCGCCGAATGCCCTCAACCCTCCGACCGGGAAAAACAGCATGCTTGAGATGAAACGCCGCCTGGCCCGGCTGCTCATGGAACGCTCCTACCGCGAGGGAGATTTTACGCTCTCTTCCGGCCGCAAAACCGACTATTATTTTGACTGCCGGCAAACCGCCCTGCACCCCGAAGGCGCCTGGTTGATCGGCAATTTGTTCACCGAACTGCTCAAAAATACGCCCATTGTCGCCGTGGGCGGCATGACCCTGGGGGCCGACCCCCTGGTTTCGGCCACCACGGTGATTTCCTGGGAAAAGGGACGCCCCCTTTCCGGCCTGCTGGTGCGCAAGGAGGCCAAGGGCCACGGCGCGAGGCAGTTTGTGGAAGGGCTGTCCAACGTGAAGGACGGCGATCCCGTGGCCATGCTGGAAGACGTGGTCACCTCCGGCGGCTCCCTGCTCACCGCCTGCCGGCGCGTACGGGATGCGGGCCTGAACGTGGTCGCGGTCTGCACCGTGCTGGACAGGGAAGAAGGCGGCCGCGAGGCGATCAAGGCGGAAGGATTTGATTTGCAAAGTCTTTTCACCAGACAAGAACTCGTGGCTTTGAGTTCCGACTGACGCTTCCTCCTGAGTGGAATGACGCTGCGGTATGTTCTAAAAAAAGTCTGGACAGTTACGGCGCTTAGGAGTACGGTACCGGCCATGTCTGTCGTACGCCGCGTCCAACGTACGTTCGCCGCCCTGTTGATCGGAGCCTGCGCCGCTTCCGCGCTTCCCGCGCGCGCCGACAACTGGCAGGCCACCCTGCACGACGTCGCGTTGCCGACCCGCGTCATCGCTGTCGACAAGTCCCTGCAAAAACTGCATCTTTATGAACGCCACAGCCCCGTGCGCCTGGTGCGGAGCTTTCCCTGCACCACGGGCCAGCAGGCGGGCGACAAGAACGCCACGGGCGATCTGCGCACGCCGGAAGGCATCTATTTCGTGGGCTATAAGATAGCGAACGGGCTGGACTTTCGGGAATACGGCGGCATCGCCTACACCCTGAACTACCCCAACCCCGTGGATCGCCTGCGCGGCAAAACCGGCCACGGCATCTGGATCCACAGCAAGGGCCATGAAATCACCCCTCAGGAAACCCGCGGCTGCGTGGCCGTGAACCTGCCGCACATCGCCGAGCTCGGCCCCCTGCTCACCACCGGCACGGCTGTGATCATGGCAGAAAAAGTCTCCGGTTCCCTGCCCGCCGCCCAGTCTCCGATCACCGCGCGCCTGCTCAGGAACAAGATGCAGCAGTGGACCAAGGCCTGGGCCGGGCGCTCGCAGAACATGTTCGCCTTCTACACGCCGGAGGCGTATACCAGGGCCACTGAAAATTTCCAGGCCTTCCGCGCCAACAAGGAACGCCTGTTCAAGATGTTCGGCTGGATAGAAATCATCAACCGCGAAATCCACGTTCTGGAAGGCCCGGATTACTGGGTGACCTGGGCGGAGCAGTATTACCGCGCGCCCAACCTCTCCACCGAAGGCATACGCCGCCTCTACTGGCAGCGGGACGCCAAGGGCGAATTCCGCATCGTGGGCATGGAGTGGGATCCCAGGGATCTGGGCATGAAGGCCGACGTGCTCAAGGGCGCGCTGGCCAAGGCTCCGGACAGTTCCGTCAGCGACGCCGCGTCCGGCATGGACGAAGCCCGTCCCGTGGGCGTGAGCGAAGCCACGCAAACCAGCCCCATCCTGCCCGAAGAAATCACAGTGCCGGAACGCCCGGCCCTGCCGCCGGGCCTGCCTGTGGCCGCCGCGCCCGCGGCAACGCAGGTTCCGCCGACTCCGCCCTCTTCGCCCGCTCCGGTCGTCCAGCCCGCTCCCGCGCCTGACATGCCGGAAGCGCGCCCCGCGCCCAAAACCGTCACCGTTCCGCCGGACAACGAGGTCGTTCTGCTCCTGCAACGCCTGACGGCCGACTGGCTGGGCGAGTTCGGCGAGCAGACCGAAAACCTGTTCCGCTTCTACGATCAGGCCGCCTACGGCAGGCAGTTCGGCACGCGGCAAAGCTTCCGCGCCTTCCGGGCCGAACAGGAACGCCTTTTCCGCAACAGCCCCTGGCTGCACGTGCAGAACCGCCCCGTGAATGTGGAAAAGCGCAACGGCCACTGGGTAAGCTCCTGCGACATGCTGGTGCGCGGCCCCTTCCGCGTGGAAGAAGGCGTGCGCCGCCTCTACTGGCAGCAGGGGCAGGACGGACAGTTCCGCATCGTGGGCAGCGAATGGGCGGCGCAGGATCTCTCCATGCAGGCGGATTATCTGGAAAACGTCACCCCCAGGGTCAGCGCCTTCATCGAAGCCTGGCGCAAGACCTGGCAGGCCGGCAAACTGGAAGCCTACGCGGACTTTTACATGCCCGGCGCGCGCCAGGGCACCCGCGCGGGGGCCGATATCTTCCGCCACAAGGCCCAGGTGTGGGCCAAGGCAGGCCCGGAAAGCGTGGAACTCACCGGCGTGCGCATCCAGCTTGACCGCGGCGGCCTGCGGGTGGATATGGCCCAGAACTACCGCGACGCTTCCGGCTATCAGGACAGGGGCATCAAGACCCTCATCCTGCATCCGCAGGGCGACACCTGGCGCATCGCCTCCGAAGACTGGGCTCCGGCGCCGCCGCAACCGCAACCATGAGCGCCCCTGCCGAAAAATGCACCCTCATGCTGCTGCATGACGACGGCCGCAGCATAAGCCGCAGGGCGACGTTGCGCTCCGTGCGCCTGCTCTGCGCCGCAATCGCGCTCCTGCCTCCGCTGCTCGGTGCGGCCTGCTGGTTCGCCTGGAAGCTGCATAAGGAGAACGACGCGCTTGAGGCCGTCGGCCTCCAACTGGAACAGGAAAATTCCCGCCTGAGCGCCGAGCTCAATCGTCTGTCCAACCTGGAACAGCTGCTCGAAATGCCCGACAACGCCGAACAGCTTGCCCTGCGCACGCAGCAGGCCCGGAACAGGGCGGCCGAACAGCCTCAGCCCGTTGCGCCGCCCTCCGAAACACCCGCCGCGCAGGAACAGAAAGACGCGTCCAAGCCTGAGCCGGGCTCTTCGGACGGCCCCCCCCTCTCTTCGCCCAGCGTGGACATGAAGGTTATCGGCGTGGAAAACGTCCACGCCCGCCTCCTGCCCGGAGACAAGGTGCGCATCGCTCTCGATCTGCACAACAACCAGCAGAAAAGCCAGTTGACGGGCCATGTGGCCTGCATAGGCAAAACCGCGCAAGGTGACATATATCCACTTGAAATTTCTAAAGAAATATCTTCATTCCGCATCAACCGCTTCAAGCGCGCGGTCTTCGCTCCCCGCCTGCCGGCCTCCGCGCGCGCTTCCACGTCAACGGTCATTGTGGAAATCCACATTGAGGATCGGGGCGTGGTCTACCGCAACGAGTTTCCCATCGAACGCTGAACCGCCCGCCCGCTGAAGATTCTCCATGAACGCACAGGATGAGGAAAAGCCGATCGTCAACGGCAATTTTGTTGCCGTTTCCCTGATCAATCTGCTTGTCATGGCGGCGTTTTATCTGCTTTTCGCCGCCAGCGGCCCCTATGTTGTGGCCCGCTTCAACGCCGCGCCGAGTACCGGCGGACTGGCCGCCGGAGTGATGATGCTCGGCTGCCTGGCCGGGCGTTTCGTCACCGGGCGCTTTGTCGACTCCATCGGATTCACGCGGGTGCTCTGGGCGGGTCTTGCCGTGTATGCGGCAACCGCGGCGCTCTACCTCATCGCGGACAATCTGCCCTTCTTTCTCTGCGTGCGTTTTGCCGGCGGCATCAGCGTGGGCTGCATAGGCACGGCCACGGGCGCCGTTGTGGCCCTGCTCGCGCCGCCGGGCAGACTGGGCACGGCCATCAGCCGCTTCAGCCTGAGCACCATCATCGCCCTGGCGCTCGGCCCCTTTCTCGCCATTGTGCTGATGACCCATGCGAATTTCACGGTCATTTTCCTTGTCTGCCTCATCTTCGGCGCCCTGGCCGCGGCGGCCCTGGCGGTGACGCGCCTGCCCGACGCTCCGGCGGCGCAGGACGGGGAAGAGGAGGACGCCCCCGCTTCGAAAGGACTTGCGGCCTATGTGGACGCCAAAGCGGCGCCCCTCAGCCTCATCGCGCTCTTTGCCGGGCTGTGTTATGCGAACGTGCAGGCCTTTCTGCCCTTCCACGCCGGAGAACTCGGCCTGATGGACGCGGCAGGCGCGTTCTTTCCGCTTTATGCCGCGGTGGTCTTCTGTTCCCGCCCTTTGACGGGAAAGCTTTTCGACAGCCGGGGCGAGCACGGCATCATTTATCCTGCGCTGCTGCTCCTGGCGGGGGGGCTTTTTGTGCTCGCCGGCGCGGGCTCGTCCGCGGAAATTCTGCTTTCCGCCGTGCTGATCGGCGCGGGTTTCGGCAATTTTCAATCCACCAGCCAGGCGGCGGTCATCAAACTGGTGCCGCGCAGGCGTTTCGCCCAGGCGACTTCGACCTTCTACATCCTGCTCGATCTGGGCGTGGGACTCGGGCCGTATCTGCTCGGTTTCGCCGTGCCGGTCTACGGCTACAACGGGCTTTTTTTGATCACGGCGGGCGTCGCGTTCTGCGCCCTGCCGCTCTACCGTCTGCTTCACGGCCGCAAAAACCCGGGCCGGGGCGAGGCCGGGGGAATGTGACATGTTTCGGCGCCACAGACCTGCCGAAAAGCGATCGACAATTTGTCGGCGCCGATTTGCGATCAAGAAGCCTGGATTCCCGCCTGCGCGGGAATGACGAATCTTATATTGCCCTAAAAATACCCGACAAAAAAGCGCCCGTCCTCGCGGTGAGGAGCGGGCGCTCTGCATATCCGGCAAAAAACGCTTATTTCGCCTTGCCGGTCTGATCCAGGGGATCCACGGCCGGAGCCGCCGGCTTGGCGGGAGCCGCGGGCGCGCCCGGCGCCGCCGGGGCGGGCGGTGCGCTGTCTTCCAGCTTCACGTCAAGGATGGTGGACTTGTCCGAGGCCGGATTGCTCGTCATGATGTTGTAGCTCAGCGAGGTCAGGATAAAGAGCGCCGCCATGAAGGCCGTGAGCTTGGAAAGCATGCCCCCGGCGCCGCTGCTGCCGAATACGGAACCGCTGCCGCCGCCGAAAATCACCCCCATGCCTTCCTTGCCCGACTGGAGCAGAACCAGAATGACCAGGGAAACACAGACGATGACATGCAGTGTTAAAATAAGGGATTGCACTTTTCCTCCATCCGCCTTCAGGCCGCGACTATGCGGGAAAAACTCTGCACCTGTAAAGAAGCGCCTCCTACCAGGACTCCCTCCACATTGTCAAGCCCCATGATTTCCGCCGCGTTCTCGGGCTTGACGCTGCCGCCGTAGAGTATGCGCACATCCCCGCTCATGCCGTGCCCGGAAAGGAGGCTGCGCACCAGCGCGTGGGCTTCCAGAATTTCCTTGGGGCCCGCCACCTTGCCCGTGCCTATGGCCCAGACCGGCTCGTAGGCCACGGCCAGGCAGGAGGGGGGGCAGGAGGGAGGAATGTCGGCCAGACCGGCCGCAAGCTGGCGTTCCAGCACGGCCTTCAATTCTCCGGCTTCGCGCTGGGCAAGGGTTTCACCTATGCAAAGCACCACGTTCAGGCCCTTGGCCAGGGCAAAGGCGCTTTTTTTGCCCACCAGTTCGTCGGATTCGCCGAAGACGCTGCGCCGCTCGGAATGCCCGGTCAGCACCCAGCGCGCGCCCGCTTCCGTGAGCATGGCGGGGGCGATTTCGCCCGTAAACGCGCCTTCGTCCGCGCAATGGAAATTCTGCGCGCCCACGGAAAAGCCGGGCCTGCCGGCGAAACCGGCGGACAAGGCGGCCAGGGCCGTGAAGGGGGGGCAGATCAACACCTCGCGCCCGGCCGGCGGCGCGGGCATGAGCGCGACAAATTCCTGCGCGAAGGCGGCCGCCTGGGCGGCGTTTTTATACATCTTCCAGTTGGCGGCCATGAGTTTGGGCAGCATAGATCCTCCCAGAGCATATTCCATTTCCGCAAAGTCGGCGGAGAGTTTTTCATACGCGCTTTTCGCGCAAAACAAAACTGCTTCTTTTCGCTCTTATCTTCCCCACCATTCGCGGCGCGGCTTGAACTGCTCCAATTCCCTGAACGTGAGATCTATCACGGGCTCTTCCAGTTCCCGCCCGTCAATGCGGCAGGAGGAAAAATGGATGCGCAGGCCTTCGGCCGTCAGTTCAAAGTACCGGTAATTGTCGTCTGTCGGGGCGGTGCAGCGGGTGACGGCCTCCAGCATGCGCACGGCCGGCGCATCCCCGCCGCGCCGCGACAGTTCCGCGATGTCCCGCCCGTCCGGCAGGGGACAGCCGGGCACGATAAGGCGCGAACGCAGGAACCATACGCTTTCCGTATGCTCGGAAATCAGCTGTTGCGCCATCTGCCCCAGCACCTTGGGCGCGCAGAGCATGGACAGGCGCTGCAACGCCCGGCCCTGATCCTGAAAAAGTTCCTCGATGCGCGCAGGATGCGCGGCCTGCCCGGCATGAACGCCGACGGCGAAGATCACGCACGCGAGCGCGACGACCACGATAACCGCCGGTTTCATTCGTCCCCCCCGGAGCGCCCCACTTCCAGGATGGCGGGCAATTTACGCAGTTCGTCTATCACCTGATAGAGCTCCACCGCGTTGCGCAATTCCACGGTACAGTCCATGCGCGTGCGGCCGTCCACCTGGCTCTGTGCGTTGAAGGTGTCGATGTTCATGCCGCGTTTGGCGAAAATCTGCGCCACCTGCGCCAGCACGCCGCGCTCGTTGCGCACGAGCATGTGGATGCGCGCCGGGAAGGGCTTGTCCGTCTCGCCGTCCCAGTTGACGGAGATGAGGCGTTCCGGCTCCATGTTGGGCACGTTCACGCAGTCGAGCGTATGCACGGTGATGCCGAGGCCCCGGCTGATGTAGCCGATGATGGGGTCGCCCGGCACGGGGTTGCAGCATTTGGCGAAACGCACCAGCACGCCGTCCACGCCGCTGATGCCCACGCCTTCGCCCTTGCGGTCGCTTTCCGCCTTGCCCTTGGCCTGTTCGGGCGGCGCGGCGGCCGGCGGCTGTTCCTGAGGAAACAGCAGGGCATACAGCTTGTTGAGCACCCTGCGCGGCGTGACGTGGGCATAGCCCACAGAGGCGTACATCTCGTCCAGGCTGTCCATGCCCATGTCCTGGGCGATCATGGCCATGCGGCCTTCCTTGGCGGCCTTGGCCACGTTGAGGCTGAGCCTGCGGCCTTCCTTCTCCAGCATTTCCCGGCCCAGGGCCACGGCGCGGGCGCGTTCCTCGGTGCGTATGTAGTGCTGCACCCGGCTTCTGGCTTTGGCGGTCTTGACGAGCTTGAGCCAGTCGCGGCTGGGCCGGCGCGTGGGATCGGTGATGATTTCCACAGTGTCGCCGTTTTTAAGCGGCGTGCTGAGCGGCACGAGCCTGCCGTTGACCTTGGCCCCGGCGCAGCGCATGCCCACTTCAGTGTGGATGTGAAAGGCGAAGTCCAGCGGGGTCGCGCCTTCGGGCAGTTCCTTCACGTCCCCGCGCGGGGTGTACACATAGACTTCGTCCTTGAACAGATCCAGGCGCAGGGAGTGCATGAATTCCTTGGAATCCGCCTCATCGCGCTGGCGTTCGAAAATTTCCCGCAGCCAGGTGAACTGATCCATGTCCTTGGCGTCTATGTGGCCGTCTTCCTTGTACAGCCAGTGCGAGGCCACGCCGTGTTCGGCCTGGCGGTGCATGTCCACCGTGCGGATCTGGATCTCGATGCGCTCGCCCTCCGGCCCGATCACCGTGGTGTGCAGGCTCTGATAGCCGTTGGCCTTGGGCATGGAGATGTAGTCTTTGAAGCGGCCGTGCACGGGCGTCCACTGCGAGTGCACCAGACCGAGCACCGCGTAGCAGTCCTTGACGTCGTGCACCAGCACGCGAAAGGCCATGATGTCGTGCATCTCGTCCAGGTTGAGATGCTGCTGAGTCATCTTCTTGTGAATGCTGTAGACGCTCTTGATGCGGCCGGAAACCTCGCCCTCGATCTTGTTGGCTTCGAGAAGAATCTCAAGGTGCGTCACCACCTTGGACGTGATCTGGCGTTCGACCACCTGATTGTCTTCCAGCCACTGGCGAATCTGGGCGTAGGCGTCGGGCTTCATGTAGCTGAAGGAAAGATCCTCCAGTTGCTGCTTCAGGCGGTGCAGACCCAGGCGGTTGGCCAGGGGCACATAGATGTCCATCGTTTCCTGGGAGATGCGCTTCTGCTTGTGGCTTTTCTGGAAGGTGAGGGTGCGCATGTTGTGCAGGCGGTCCGCAAGCTTGACGATGAGCACGCGGATATCGTGCGACATGGCAAGGATCATCTTGCGTATGTTTTCCGCCTGCGCCTCCTCTTTGGAGTCGAAGGGGATGAGGCTTATTTTCGTCACCCCGTCCACCAGGTCGGCCACTTCCTCGCCGAAGTTCTCGTCTATCTCCTCCAGGGTGGACTTGGTGTCTTCCACCGTATCGTGCAACAGCCCGGCGCAGACCGTGGCCTCGTCAAAGCCCAACTCCGCCAGCGTGTTGGCCACCGCCAGGGGATGCGAAAGATAGGGCTCGCCCGAAAGGCGCACCTGTCCGGCATGCGCCGAAGCGGCGTAAACGTAAGCTTTCTGGATAAGGGGGAGATCGGCGCTCTTGTTGTTCTCCGCGACCTTGTCCAGAATTTCCTGTATGCGGATCATGCTCATGAAATTTTTGCCTTGCGTGGCTATTCCGCCGCTTTCTGAACAGACAGGCGCACAGCGCGGATGAAATGTCTGAAACTCACAGAACGCCCACACTCCGGATCGACATATTTCCCCATTTGCCGGGAGCCGTTGATTTTTGAATATGCCTTCTTGCGGGACATGAGCAGATCGTTGAGAATATTGTCAGGCGTAGTCAGGCGCTCCGGCTCTCGAAATTTCGCTTTATTTTGCAATCCGGCCAGGCCGTCAACGCCGAAAGCTTGTTCAACCGCGGATAACTGGGCGAGGTACCAGCTTTCCAACTCCTTGCAGGCAATGCGGATAATGAGTTTATCCAGCCAATCCGCGCACAGGGCCGACAGCTTGGCCTTCAGGATTTTGCAGTCCGCATAGTCCTGATCGTGAAGAAGCAGAAAACGCGCATCAGACTCAAAGGAACATGCCCGCATGTCTTTGGCCGCATTCTCGCGCAAATCGCTTTTTCCCTCATATACCTTGTACAAAAAGCGGATGCCGCCTTGCGGGAACAGGCGAGGCAGCAGCTCCTGCAAAAATGCCTTTGCCGAAGCTTCTTCCAGAAAGAAAATAAGCTTAGGCATCAGGATCCGCCCCATCGAAATATCCCATGCGCCACAGCCGGCCCAATTTGTCCCCTTCTTTCATCATGGCCGTCACCCGCTCGTCGTCCTGAGCGCGCCGCACAGCGCTGTAACCATCCTTTTTGCTCAGCCAGAAAACTTCTTCCGGCCGTGCAGCATTCAAAAAATCATACGAATGTGTCGAAACAAACACCTGCTGTCCCCTGGCCGAATATTCACGAAATTCCTCGGCAAGTTCCGGCAAAAGCGACGGATACAGTTGGTTCTCAGGCTCTTCTACGCAGAGCAACGGGTGGGGGTTCGGATCGCTGAGCATCACCAGATAGGCAAACAGTTTTATCGTGCCGTCGGACACATGGCGTGCGAGAAAAGGTTCCCTGAACGCGCCGTCGCCGAAACGCAGCAACACTTTACCGTCTTCGGTCGTTTTGGGTTCCACGGACGTGACGCCCGGAACCCGCGCGCGCAGGCGCTCAAGCACAGTCTGAAACACTTCGGGATGATTGTTATGCAGATAGTCCGCTACCAGCGGTAAATTGTCACCTGTGGGCGAGAGGTGCTCAGCCAGACCGACTTCCGATTCCGGACGAGCCTCGGCAATATGAAAATCCGAAACGTGCCAGCGTTCGATCAGGTTGCCGAAAGCCTGCACAACAGGAAAATCGGCGAATTGGGCCAAACCTTTAATGGCAAGGATGTCGGGGGATTTCAGTTTTTGAGGCCGGCGCGTCAACTCTTCCGGGCTTTTTACTTCCTTGAGTTCATCCGTCACTGCATAGCCCTCGCCCCGCGAAAAATCGAGAAAATGCCAGGGCGCGCCGTAACGCGTCCGGCGATAGCGCAGTACTTCCCGCTCGACAAAGGGCTTGCCGTTTTCTTCGTTAATCTGAATCCAATACGTTGCCAGAAAGCTCTTTTCGCCGCCCTGCCGGAACTGAATGGAAATTTCAATCGGGCCCTTCGCGCCGCGCGAGCGCACTTCATGAAAGCCCTTCACCCCTCCCATACTGCGCAACGCCACAGTTACGTTGTCTTTCATGGCTTTTTGCAGAAAACCGAAAAGCTGGAACAGCGTGGATTTTCCCGAACCATTAGCACCCACGAGGATGCATAACCTGGGGATGTCCTTCATTTCCATGTTTTTAAAAACGCGAAAATTTTTCAATCGTATTGACTCTATCTTCACTGCCTCCTCCCACGACGTCCAAATTACGGATGAACCCTGCCGAATTTACGGATGATACCGCTGTTCGGCAACAGGCACCCACCATTCGGGCAGGTTGTGCATAATGCCCGCCGGGGCGGGCTCCACGCCTTTAAAACGCGCCTGCACCATCGGCAGCGCATAGGGCACGAAAAGGAAGCTGTAGGGCTGATCCTCGTGTAAAATTTCCTGGAAGTGGTAATAGAGCGCCTGCCGCTCTTCCCGATCGGGAATGGAGCGTGCCTTGTTGATAATTTCGTCCACCTGCCTGTTTTTGTAGTAGGTGAAATTCAGGCCGCCGGGCCGGGCGTTGTCCGAATGCCAGACCGAATATTCATCCGGCTCCAGGGGGATGGTCCAGCCCAGAACCACGGCGTCGAAGCGCCCTTTGTTTACGAATTCCTTGATAAAAGAGGCCCATTCCACGGTACGTATGCGCGCCTCTATGCCCACGGCCCTGAGTTGGCTCTGAATAATTGTGGCCGTTTTTATGCGTTGATCATTGCCTTGATTTGTAAGTATGGTAAAACTGAACCTGTGCCCGTCCTTTTTCAGAATCCCGTCTCTGTCGGTTGCGCTGAATCCCGCTTCGGCCAAAAGCCGGCGGGCCAGTTCGACATTATGCGGGTAGGGCTTGAGGGTCGGGTGATAGGGCCATGTGCCGGGCTTGAAGGGGCCGAAAGCCGCGATGCCCTGGCCGAGCAGGGCGCCCTTGATGATGCTCTCCCGGTCTATGGCGTGGGAAAGAGCCCTGCGGACCCGCACATCCGCGAAAAAGGGATGTTTGAGATTGTAGCCGAGGTAGACGTAGGAAGAAGAAAGATAGCGGTATTTGCGCCATTCCCTGTCCCAGAAGGGGCCGTTTGTCTGACGCAGGTACTGCTGGGGGGTGAGCCCCATCATGTCCACCTTGCCGGCCTTGGACTCGAGAAACATGGTGGCAAGATCGGGAATGACGCGGTATACGGCTTCGTCAAGATGGGGCCGGCCTTCGAAATAGGTGGCTGAAGAAGCCAGCGTCATCTGTGACCCGGCCTGCCAGGAAACAAGTCTGAACGGCCCCGCACCCGTGGGCTTGCGGGCAAAGGGAGTGGCGCGCAGATTCTGCCCTTCCAGAATGTGTTTGGGCAGAATGTCCGAAGTCCAGGAGGCAAGGGCTCTGGCATAAAATTTCGCATAACGGACTTCGAAGCTGTAGCGCCCGGTTTTGGTAAAACTTTGGACGGCCAGAAAATCCTCGGCATAAGGCGAGGCAGTGGCCGGATCGATGACGATTTTGTAGGTGAACTCCACATCATCCGCGGTCAGTTCCGTCCCGTCCTCCCAGAGGATGCCGGAGCGCAGCGTGAAGCGCAGCAGCCTGCCCTCTTCCAGCACTTCGTAGGAGGAAGCGGCAAAGGGCTCCAGTTCGAGATTTTTGTTGTAGCGCAACGGAGAGATGAAAATTTGGGCGCTGACTTCGCGCGAGGCGCTGTCGGTGGCCAGGTAGCTGATGAGGTTGGAAGCCTCGCCTATGGTGCCGAAAATGATGCGGTCGCCCCGCGCGGGCGCCGCAGCCGGGCCGGCGCCCGGAGAAGGGGAAAATTCGGCGGCCCGCGCCGGAAGCGCGCAGGCGAAACAGAAAAGCAACAACAGAAACGCCGTCAGCGGACGAAAGCCGGACATTTCGGAAAAAACCGGGAAGACGACAGGGTGCGTGTGCATTGAGGTATCGTAACAGATTTCTTCTGTCTTGAAAATCTCGTGCGGCTGCGCTATACTTATCGGGAAATACTAAATATAGCATGGGGCTTGGACGGATGAAGCCCCGCCGGACAAGCGCATCGGCGCGCACGGCGGAGCGGGGGAGCTTTTTTTCATGGCCGGCGGAAAAAATCATACGGCGCAAGCCCTTCTTCAGACTTTTCTCAAGGAGGCCGTGCCCGAGCACATCAGGGAAAGCGCCCGGCAGCTTCTGGCCGCCGGCCCCCCGAAACTGACCATGCGCAAAGATCCCATGAACTGGTTTCTCGACGCTTCCATCCAGAGCGACGATTTCGAAATCTTTGCCCCACACATCACCCTGCAACTGGAAGAACAGCACACCAGCCACATGTGCAACTGCCACGAGGCATTCGGCGGGGTGTGCAGCCATGTGGCCGCTCTGGCCATACACGAACTGGCCGCCCTGGAAGCCGAAAGCGGGGTGAACGAGGAACCTGTTTCCGCGCGGTCGGAATGGAGGCAGAGCTTCCGCTCCTTCTTCTCGATGGATACGGAAGCGGAATCCGGCCGCCATTATCTTATTTTCCGTTTCCATCCCGAGCCGAGGCGCCTGCTGGTCTCCTTTTTCCGGGGCAGGCAGAACAAGTCCGGCCTGTCCGCCGTACACGGCGAAATAACGCTCGATCACTTCATCCGCCATCCCGAATGGTGCGATCTCTCGCCCCAGTTGCCCGTGGTGGCCGATCAGATAGGCCGGCATCTCGACTACTACGGCCACCGCATAGAAATCCCCGAAGGGCTGGTTTCCTGGTTTTTCTGGGCCGTGCGCCAGGAATACTATCTGCTTTGGGAGGACACGGAACTGCCCTGCCACATCGAAGCCACGCCCTTTATTCTCAAGCTCAAGCCCATACTGGACGACGAAGGCTTTTCCTTCGACGTGCTGCTCCAGCGCGAAGGCAAGCCCCCCTTTTCCATCATGGACGAGCACGTCACCTTCCACGGCCAGATGCCGCTCTGGGTCTGCTACAAGCACAGCTTCTACCCGGTGCAGACCGGCCTTGCGCCCGAACTGATCCACGACCTGGTGAGCAACCGGCCCGTGGTGCCGCAGCAGGAAATCCACGAATTTCTCGACCGGGTGTGGACGCGCATGCCCACTTCCGAACTGTTCGAACCGGGTCAGTTCCTCCAGCTCATGGCGCCGATTTTCCAGCCGGCCGCCTTCAATCCCAAACTCTTTCTGGACGAGGAAGGCAGCCTGCTCACCCTGGAAATCGACAACATCTACGAAACCAAACACGGCGAATTCACCCTGCCCGGCCCGAACCCGGATTTCCAGACCGGCAGCTACACCTTCGGCGGCACCAGCTATCTTGTGCGCCGCAACCAGGAGGAAGAGGCCGCCCTTATCGCCCAGCTTGCGGAAATGCGCTTCCAGCACCGCAGCAACAAGCTCTGGTTTCTGGAGCCGGAAGAAGCCATCGCCTTCCTGCTCGATTCCTACCCGCAGCTTGTCGAAAACTATCGCGTGTACGGCGAGCGGGCGCTTTCGCACTACAAGGTGCGCACGGCCCAGTCCGTGATCACGGCCGCCGTGGAAAGCAACGAGGACGACAAATGGTTCTCGCTCGACATCAACATCGAGTACGACGGCCAGTCCGTGCCCCTGGAAAAGATCTGGAAGGCCTGGGTCAAGGGCAAGCGCTATGTGCAGTTGAAAGACGGCTCCTACACCAGCCTGCCGGAAGAATGGCTCAAGCGCATCTCCCACAAGCTTCAGGTGTTGGGACTTGATCCGCAGAAACCGCCGCAGACCAAGTTCAAGCAGTTTGAAGCCCCGGTGCTCGACAGCCTGCTGGAAGAACTGCCCAACGCCCAGACAGACTCCTTCTGGAACAACCTGAGGGAAAAGATCCGCTCCTTCAAGGAAGTGCGCGCGCTCGACAAGCCCAAGGGTCTGGTGGCCTCCCTGCGGCCCTATCAGTTCCAGGGATTGTCCTACCTCAACTTTCTTTCGGAATACGGCTTCGGCGGTATCCTGGCCGACGAAATGGGCCTGGGCAAAACCGTCCAGACCCTGGCCTTCATCCAATACATGGTGGAGCGCAAATACGACGGCCCCAACCTCATCGTGGTGCCCACCTCCGTGCTGCCCAACTGGGACAGGGAAGCGGAAAAGTTCGTGCCGGGCCTAAAACGCCTGATCATCTACGGCACGCGGCGCGAAAACATGTTCAAGCAGATCAGGGACGCCCAACTCATCATCACCACCTACGCCCTGTTGCGGCGCGATCTGGAGGAACTGGAAAAATACGAATTCAACACCATCATCCTCGACGAAGCCCAGAACATCAAAAACCCCAACACCATCACGGCCCGTTCCGTGCGCCGCATCCACGCGCGCATGCGCCTGTGCCTTTCGGGCACGCCCATTGAAAACAACCTGTTTGAACTGTGGTCGCTCTTCGAATTTCTCATGCCGGGCTTTCTGGGCTCGCAGAACGCCTTTCAGCGCGGCATCGTCAAGCCCATACGGGACGGCGACGCCGAAACCCTCGACTATCTGCGCAACCGCGTGCGGCCCTTCATTTTGCGCCGCACCAAGGCCGAAGTGGCCAGGGATCTGCCGCCCAAGGTGGAAAGCGTTACCTACTGCGCCCTTGAGGACGAACAGGCCGAACTCTACGCCGCCCTGGCCAAGAAGCTGCGCGCCCAGGTGCTGGCCGACGTGGACGAAAAGGGCATGGCCAAGAGCCAGATGTCCATTCTCGACGCCCTGCTCAAGCTGCGCCAGATATGCTGCCACCCGCGCCTGCTCAAAATCGAGCTGCCCGGATTTTCCGGAAATCTGCCCTCGGGCAAGTTCGAGGCCTTCACCAGCATGGCCATGGATATCGTGGAAGGCGGACACAAGGTGCTCGTGTTCTCCCAGTTCGTGCAAATGCTGCACATCATCCGCCAGTGGCTGGCGGCCAGCGCCATTCCCTTCTGCTATCTGGACGGGGCCAGCAAGGATCGCTTCGATCAGGTGGACAATTTCAACAACAGCCCGAATATTCCCATCTTCCTCATTTCCCTCAAGGCGGGCGGCACGGGCCTCAACCTCACCTCGGCCGACTACGTCATCCACTACGACCCCTGGTGGAACCCGGCCGTGGAAAGCCAGGCCACGGACCGCACCCACCGCATAGGCCAGACCCGCCAGGTCTTCTCCTACAAGCTGATCTGCCAGAACACGGTGGAGGAAAAGATCCTCAAGCTCCAGGACAGCAAGCGCGGCATGGCCGAAGCCGTCATTCCCGGCAGGGACAGTTGGAAGTCGCTGACGCGCGAGGATCTCGAAATGCTGTTCGACGTGTAGCGTCGCTCCGCACAACACTCCTCAACACACGGGATACACAGTGCAACGTCCCGCATCTCTTGCTGAAAAAACCGAGGCCGCGCTCGAACTGCTGCGCGGGGCGGCCGCGCGGCATGCCTCCGGGCGCGTGGCCGTTGCCTTCACCGGCGGCAAGGATTCCACCCTGGCCCTGTTTTTGTGGCGGCGCGTCCTGGCGGAGCGCAATCCCGAAGCCCGCGCGCTTGCGATCAATCTGGACACAGGCGCGAAATTTCCCGAAGTGCTCGCCTTTCGCGATGATCTGGCCCGGCAATGGAGCGTTGATCTGCACATCGCCCGCCCCCGGCCGCCCTTTGCCGTCCCCGCGGCCGTAAACAAGGCCGCCTGCTGCGCGGAGCGCAAAATCGCGCCCCTGCATGCGGCGATAGAAGAGCTGGGCGTCACCCTGCTCATCACCGGCATACGGG
This sequence comes from Desulfovibrionaceae bacterium, assembly GCA_031551145.1. Lineage (GTDB taxonomy): Bacteria > Desulfobacterota > Desulfovibrionia > Desulfovibrionales > Desulfovibrionaceae > WRKB01. Next base: position 21,325 of record JAVBNZ010000044.1, read on the forward strand.
CCGACGAGCACCCCAGCCGCGCGGCCCTGCCCGCTGTGGAGCGGCATGCGGAGCACGAACGCCTGCACCCTTTGCTGCATTTCACCGAAATGGACATATGGGCCGCGACGCAGGAACACAGGCTGCCCTGGTGCGCGCTCTACGGGCAAGGCTACCGCTCCCTGGGCTGCGTACCCTGCACGGCCCTGCCCGGCCGGGGCGGCGGGGAACGGTCGGGCCGCGCGGCGGAGAAGGAGGCGGTGATGGATGACCTGCGCGCCTTGGGATATTTTTAGACAACAGGTCGGTTTGCCGTGATACTTCGTCCTCTGTCCGCTCCTGCGGGCGCAACCGTGTTTGCCGAAACGAGTCCGGCAAACGCGCCCTTGTCGCTCAAAGCGGCTTACGCCGCGGACTCCGTCGGCTTGTGACAGACTTTTCGCCTCCGGTCCGTACGAGAAGAGTACGCTCCCTCCGCAAAAAACCGCTCTTCCTTGTCTGACGACAAACCGCCTCCGTTGCCTTTACATTTCGATATACCGCACCCAAACACTTCAGGAGGACACGGCTATGAAAAACTGCACAGCTGTCACAGCGGAAGAAGTGTTCCGCGCGGATCGCCGCACCGTCCTCAAAGCCCTGGGCCTTGCCGGAGCCTACGCGCTTTTGCCCGCCGCGTCCTTTGCCGCGCCGCCGGGCGCGCCGCTCACAGCCGAAAAAAGCTTCACCACCTACAACAATTTTTATGAATTCGGCTTCGGTAAAAGCGATCCCTCCCGGCGCGCCGGCGCCTTCACGGGCAAAGAACTGATCCTGCGCGTGGACGGCGAAGTGGAACAGTCCGGCGAATTCACGGCGGAAGAACTTATCCGCCTCTTCGGCATGGAAGAACGTGTTTACGCCATGCGCTGTGTGGAAGCCTGGTCCATGATTGTGCCCTGGAACGGCTTTGAACTGGGCAAGCTGTTGCGCCATGCGCGGCCGCGCCCGTCGGCGCGCTTCGTCGTCTTTGAATCCGCCGCCCTGCCCGATCGGATGCCGGCCGTGCGCGCCAAAAGCTTTCCCTTCCCCTACATCGAAGCCCTGCGCCTGGACGAGGCCATGCACCCGCTGACCCTGCTGGCGACCGGAGCGTACGGCAAGCCGCTTTTGCCCCAGAACGGCGCGCCCGTCCGTCTTGTTGCGCCCTGGAAGTACGGCTTCAAGTACGCGAAATCCCTGGTGCGTATTTCCCTGGTCGCGGAACGCCCGCTCACCACCTGGGAACGCCGCGCTTCGGACGAATACGGCTTTTACGCCAACGTCAACCCCCGGGTGCCGCACCCGCGCTGGCCGCAGGACACGGAAACGCTCTTCGGCCCCGGCGGACTGCGCGACACCGTGCAGCGGCCCACGCTCCTCTTCAACGGCTATGGCGAGGTGGCGCCGCTGTATGCGGGCCTGGACTTGAGCGTTGAATATTGACGTCCGCGCTCCGCTGCTCCTCCGCTGCTGCGCGGGCGTCGCGCTTGCCGTTGCGCTGTATGCCTTTGTCACCTGGGGCGACTTTTACCAACTCACTCTCCTCAGCGGCCCCATACATCTGCGGCCCGACACGGCGCGCACGGACGGCGCGGGCTACATTCCCTCGCCCGCGCTCTACGCCCATATCCTCAAGGCGCGCTTCCTGCTGCTTTGCGCGTTCTGCTGCTGTATCCCCGATCTGCCGGGAAATCTGCGCAGGCATTTTTCCGCCCTGCTCGGCCGCGTTATCGCCGGCCACCTGCTTTTTTCCTACCTGGCGGCGGACTTCTTCTGGTTTCTCAACGAGGAAGAATTCGGCGCGCCCGCGCGCATGGCTTTTCTCGCCGCAACGGCCTGTTGCCTGGCCTTCGGCTACGACACGGGCACGCGGCGCTTCCGGCTTCCGAAGATCTTCACGGAGCCGCTCTTCTTCAAAAGCTTCCCGTTGCTGTTTCTGTTCTGCCTGGCCGCCGCATACGCCGCCGCGCCGTCCCTGCTGCTGCGGGAAGAAGATTTTCCCGCTCTCTGCCTGCGCGGCGGCGCGCTGATCGCGGCCTGCGCGGCCTATGCGCTCCTTCCGCGAAAAAACATGCGCACGCCGTAAATGCGGAAAGCGGCGCCCAAGCACCGCTTTCCGCATTTCATCGGGGGAACCCGCCTACTGACGGGTTTCAAAATCCTCGGTCTTGTCCCAAGGCGTGTTGGGATCCATGCGCGCGGTATCCATGGGGTAGACCACCAGGAAAGACTGGCGCTTGTTCACTCCCAGCGCGCCGGGGTGGGAGTTGATGCCCACGACCAAGCACTGCGTGCCGTTGTTCATAATGTCGCCCACATCCAGGCCGAGCACCGATCCCTTGATGCGCCGCGTCTTCCATTGCAGGCCCAGACCCACGCCGTCCCAGAACAGGGCGTGGATTTCGCCTTCGGGGAAAAAGCGGTAGCGCTCGAAGAACTGGGCCGCCGTGGAGACGGGCTTGTTGACCAGCAGCACATAATTGCCGTTGCGGTTCAGATCTATGGGAATCATGCGCATGGGCGCGAAGTATTTGTCGGGAATCTGCACGTTGTCCCTGCCGAGGCCGGGCATGGTCTTCACCTGGTCTATGCCCACGGAAGAGCCGGAAAAACGTTCGTTCGACTTATACATCTCGTCCCCTTTGGGGCCGTAGACCTTGAGGCGTTCGTCGGCCGCGAGCACGACGAGCTTGTCGCCTTCGCCGCTCTTTCCGCCGGGCAGCCAGGTAAAGTTGAAGGCTGTGGCGTCCTTGGGCAGGCTGAGCCGGCCGGCCGGTTCGTACTTGTTGCCGACCTTGTGCATTTCACGCACGCCGGAGGCGAAAACCTGCATGGGATCCCAGGACTGGCCGATCAGCGTGGGCGTGAAGTTCGGCGGCAGCTTGGCCACGCTGAGGAAGTAGGCGGAACGATCGCAGAACTGGCGCAGGCGCCCGCCGGCGAAGGTATAAATGTAGCCGCTCGGCTGATTGCCGCCGGAGTGCTGGGGCGTATCGGGGATAAAGGAACTGACGATCAGTTCGGGCGCGCCGTCGCGATCCAGATCCATAGTGCGCAGGGTAAAGTTCCGGGAAGACATGGAAACCGTGGTTTCCGCCAGGGGCTTCAGCCGGCCCTGTTCCCAGGCGAAGATGTACAGCTTGTGGTCGCTGAGCACGGCCACCTCGGTCTTGCCCCGGCCGCTGAAGTCGCCGAGCTGGAAATCGACCATCACAAAGGGCAGGGCCTGGCTGCGCATACGGGAGGCGTCGCCCGCGCTGCCTCCCTGGTAGCGGAATTGCGGGTTCAGATACACCTGCTGCTGCCCGGTCTGGTTGACCACGATTTCGGGATTCATCTGGTTGACCACGGGCAGGCTCTGTTGGCCGCCGGACGGAGCGGCGTTGCCGAACACTTCCACGCTGATGGAATCGCCGATGCCCTGCACCGCGCCCATCAGGTTTTTGGTCGTGGTTTTGCCGGCCTTGCGCCATTCCTTGCCGTTTTTGTCGCGCACGCGCACTTCCAGGTCGCAGTCGTCACCCATCACCACGGCGCTGCCCCAGATCAAGTAATCGACTTTCAGGGAACCCAGCACTTTGGCGGCATCGGCTTCACCGGCCAGGGGCTTGGAGGGCACGCCCCTGGAAACGGGCTCCACCTGGCCTTTGCGGAACAGGCGCGCGGAAAGCGTGGAAGGCACGGCCTTTTCAAGATAGGCATATCCGGAAGGAGCAGTCACCTGGAACGGTACAACGGCAAAAGTGCGCGCGGCCCCAAAAGCCGCGACGCTGTAAAGCAGCATCATGCAGGCGAGCGCTGCAATGCGAATCACGTTCATTCTGTTCTCCTTGTTTGCAGAAAGAGCGGTCTTCCCGCGCTCAAGCCCTATACTACCACTTGCGGCACGACGCAAGCGCGGGTTAGAGCAGGGGAACAGTGAAAACGGCCGTCCGTTCCGCCGTGATTCGCCTGCAGATAACGGCTGCGGGATTCCGCGGGAACGCCGTGCCTGCGGCGGACGACAATGCGACAGGAAAAATATTCACAAAAAGATGCATTATGGCGACTTCCCCATCTCTTTCCCCGCGCAGTTTCCGTCTGGTCTGCGCCCCTGCGCAGCGCACGGCGGTTGAAGACCTGCTGCGCGCCCAGGGTTTCGACTTTGAAGAAGAACCCTTTCACTCCTCGGCCCGCCGCCTGCTTGCGGAGCCCCTTCCTCTGGGCTTGAGCCTGGCCGCCTTTTTCGGCTGGATCTACATCCAGGATCGTTCCTCCATGCTGCCGCCCCTGGCGCTTAACCCGCCCGAAGGCGCGGCCGTGCTCGACATGTGCGCCAGCCCCGGCAGCAAAACCGGCCTGCTCGCCCAACTTGCGGAAAAAAACGGCTTCGTGCTGGGCAACGAGCCCTCGCGCGCGCGCCTGGCCACGTTGAGCCGCAACCTGCTCCATATGAACCTGCTCCAGAGCGCGACCTGCTCTTTTGCCGGCGAACGCCTGCCCCTGCCGGACGCGGGCTGGGAACACATCCTGCTTGATCCCCCCTGTTCCGGCTGGGGCACGGAGGACAAGCACCCCCGCGTCCGCACCTTATGGCGGGACGACAAAACTCTTCCCCTCATCCGGCTCCAGCGCCTGCTGCTCAAGGAGGCCGCGCGCCTGCTCGCGCCCGGCGGCAGGCTGGTCTATTCCACCTGCACGACCAACACGGAGGAAAACGAGGCCCAAATGCGCTTCGCCGTGAACGAACTGGGCCTGCGGCCGCTGCCCCTGACCCCCTTTCCCGGCTTTTGTTTCGACGGGCCCGCCAAAGGAGCCGAAGGCAGCCTGCTCGTCAACGGGCGGGAATCCGGCGCGCAGGGATTTTTCATCGCCCTGCTGGAAAAACCGGGCACGGCCCCGACTTTCCCGCCGGGGAGCGTTCCGGCGAAGCGCCCCCCGCGCTTTCTGCCCCCGGAAATACTTGATGCGGCAACCCGCGCCCTGCTGCCGCCCGGAGAGATCGCGCTTTTCGGGGAAAACGCCGTTTTCATGCCCGCGGCCGGACTCGCGCGCCTGCCGGCGGATCTGTTCCGGGGCTGCACGCTCGGCGCGTACCACAACGGAAGGCTGCGCCTCTCCCCCCGGCTGCGCTGTCTGCTGCCGCCCGTTCCCGGCGGGAACGCTCTGGAGGTCGAAGATCTCGCCCTGATTCACGATCTCGTCGCCGGCCGGGGCCTGAAGACCGCTCTCCAAGGCAAGGAAGCCGTCCTGTACCGTCGCGGTCTGCCGCTGGCGGGCCTGCGTATCAAGAACGGCAGAGCCTTATTGGGTGGGCAGCGGCGGGCCGGTTAACCGGACAGGCCTGCATCGAAACAAAAAGGTGACCAAAGGGGGGAACCATAACGGGAATCCGGTGCTTTTTTGCCGCAACGCTACACCGGGTGCAGACGTTCGTACTCCTCAATGCCGGCGATAAAGGCGTCTTCCAGGGTCGCCTCTCCGCCCTCCGGGGCCGGGCAGGCGGCTTTGAGTTCGTCCGGTGTGCCCCGCGTGATGATCGCACCCCGGTAAATCAGCGCGATTTCGTCGCAGTATTCGGCTTCCTCCATAAAATGCGTGGTCACCAGCACGGCCGTGCCGGTTTCGGTGGCGGCATTGATGTGTTTCCAGAACTCGCGCCGGGTGCGCGCGTCCACGCCGGAAGTGGGCTCGTCCAGAAAAAGCACGGAAGGCTTGTGCAGCGTGGCGCAGACCAACGCCAGCCGCCGCTTCTGCCCCAGCGGCAAAAGACCGGCGTGCTGTTTGAGAAAGGGGCCCAGTTCCAGGGCCTCGACCAGCAGTTCCGTGCGCTCCCTGCGCTCGGCGGCGGAAAGCCCGTAGAGATCGGCCATGATGCGTATGTTGGCGGCCGCGCTGATATCCGGATACAGCGAAAAAGCCTGAGCCATGTAGCCCAGGCGGGCGCGGGCCTCGCTGCCGGCGTGCAGCAGATTGACCCCGGCCACGAAGCACTCGCCCCCGCTCGGCTGAAGCAGCCCGCAGAGCATGCGGAAGGTGGTGGACTTGCCCGCCCCGTTGGGCCCCAGCAGGCCGAAAATACGCCCCGGCGCCACTTCGAAGCTGATGTCGCGGGCCGCGACAAAGGCCCCGAAATTTTTGCTCAGGCCAAGGGCGCGTATGGCGGGTTCAACAGAAACGGGATCGGGCCGGGCGAATCCGGCCTGGCCGGGCCCGCATGGTTCCCGGCCCTGAATGCGGCCACAAGGCGCCGCAGGCGGCGGCGTAAGCCGCGTTGAGCATTCGGGCCGGGCAAATCCGGCCTGGCCGGGTTCGCGTGTTTCCCGGCCCTGAATGCGGCCGAAGGGCGAGGGCGCGTGCCCGATGCCGCCCAGCACGTCCATATAGGCGTCTTCCAGGCGCGGGCGCGCGGGCTGCGCGCCCCGGGCGTCCAGTTCCGCCCGTGTGGCCTCGGAAAGGTTTTTTGCCGCGAGCAGGCGCACCTTGCTGCCCTGGGCCAGCACGTCCAGCACGTCTTTCCGTTCCATCCAGAATTTCAGCCCGGCGCGCAGATCGCCCGACGGCACACAGGCGTAGACCCGACCCCGCACCCGCTCGAGCATTTCTTCCGGAGCCCCGGCATAGACCAGCCTGCCCGCATCCAGCATGAGCACGTGCGGGCAGCGTTCCGCTTCCTCCAGATAGGCGGTGGACCAGATGATCGTCATGCCGGCGCCGGCCAGTTCCTCCACCATGCGCCACAGTTCGCGCCGCGACTGCGGATCCACGCCCACGCCAGGTTCGTCCAGCAGCAGCAGATCAGGGTTGCCCAAGAGCGCGCAGGCCACGCCCAGCTTCTGCTTCATGCCGCCGGAAAGCCTGCCCGCAAGTCGCGCGGCGAACGGCCCCAGAGCGGTGAAGGAGAGCAGGCGCGCGAACAACGCCTCGCGCTCCGCGCCTTCCAGACCCCGCAGGCGGGCGTGCAGGCGCAGATTGTCCTCCACCGACAAATCCTCGTACAGACCGAAGCGCTGCGGCATGTAGCCCAGGCGGCTTTCCGCCCCGGAGGCGAGTTCTTCCGGGGTTTGCCCGAAAATTTCTATTGCTCCCGTCGTGGGGCGCATCAGCCCGGCCAGCAGGCGCATCAGGGTTGTTTTGCCGGCCGCGTCCGGGCCCACCAGGGCGCTGATGCGACCGGAGGGGATTTCCGCGTCGATGCCGCGCAGAGCTTCGACTTTTCCGAAGCGCATGCCCAGCGAGCCCAACCGCACGGCGGCCCGGTTCGCCCGAGCCGCCCAATCCGCGTGTCCCGTCCGTTCCGCGTTTTCGGCAGACATGCTCACTCCGGAAGTTCGAGCGTCACCGTCACCGGCATGCCCTGGCGCATGACGTTTTCCGGATCCTCGGCAATGATGCGGATGCGGTAGACCAAATCGTCGCGCACTTCCTGCGTTTCCACGGTTTTGGGCGTGAATTCCGCCCGGGGAGAGATAAAGCCCACCACGCCCGGCCAGGATTTTCCCGGCGCGCTGTCCACCGCCACCCGCGCAGGCATGCCGGGCTTGACCAACCCAAGCTGGGGCTGGCGCACATAGGCCCGGATCCAGAGCGGATCCGTCAGGCTCAGGGTGTAGACGCTCTGCCCGGCCTGCACCATGGCCCCGGCCTCGCGCACGCGGGTAAGCACCGTGCCCGCCTGGGGCGCTTTCAGCACGGCGTCTTCCAGCGAAATGCGGGCCTGCTCCAGCCGCGCTTCGGCCGCATCCGCCGCGGCGCGCTGGGCCGCGATATCCTCCTGCCGGTAGCCGGAACTCAGCTTGTCGAAATTCTCGCGCGCGGCCTTGAGCCCGGCGGCGGCATCCAGAAAACGCGCTTCGGCGTTGTCATAGTCCTTCTGCGAAACCGCGTTGGTCGAACGCATGCGCTCGATGCGCCTGAATTCGCGCCGGGCGTTGTCCGCCGTGGCTTTTGCGGCGGCCAGGAGGGCTTCGGCCTCGGCCACTTCCTCGGCCCGGTAGCCCCGCTCCATTTTGAGCAATTGGGCCTTCTGCGAGGCGTAATCAGCCTCCGCCGCGTCGCGGGAACGGCGCAGAGGCTCGTCATCCAGTTCCGCCAGTACCCGCCCGGCCTCCACCCTGTCGCCCTCTTCCACCGCCACGCCGCGTATGCGCCCCCCCACACGGAAGGCGACATCCAACTGCCGGATGTCCACGTTGCCGTACAGCGTCAACCGTCCGGCCCCATCGCCCGCGCCGGAAAAGAACAGGCGGTAGCCCCCGAAAACAAGCAGACACAACGCGAACACCACCAGCGGAAGACGCAGACGAGCGGGCAACGCCATGAGAGGAACTCCTTTCAATCAGCGAAACTGTACGCAAACAACAGCGCCCCGGCAAGGCGGGAGCTTGTCGGGGCGCCGGACGGCGGCGAAGTTTTCTTCGATGCCGGCCTGCCTTTCAGGCGAAAGCGTGCTCCGCCGGCAGGTGCTTATCTCAACCCCTCCATGACGCGCTTGAGCTCCTGAGCCGTGCGGGAGAGATCCTGCACGGCGGCGGAAGCCTGGGTCATGCCTTCGGAAGTTTCGGCCACAATGCGGCTGACTTCCTCCAGAGCGGAGGTGATTTCCTCCGACGTGGCGCTCTGTTCCTCGGCCGCCGCCGCGATGGAAGCCACGACCGAAGAATTGGAGGAGGCCAGCGAGACGATCTCGTGCAGGGCCTGCCCGGAAGCGTCCGCCAGTTCCGTGGCCTGGCCGATGTTTTTCACCGCGCTTGTCACTTCGCCGATGTTGGATCTGGCGGAATTCTGGATGGCCTGGATATTTTCGCCCACCTCGTGAGTGGCGTTCATGGTCTTTTCGGCCAGCTTGCGCACTTCGTCGGCCACCACGGCGAAACCGCGCCCGGCATCGCCCGCGCGGGCGGCCTCAATGGCCGCGTTGAGCGCCAGCAGGTTGGTCTGATCGGCGATGTCGGAGATGACGTTCATCACCCCGCCTATGCTCTCGGCCTGCCTGCCCAGCTCCTTCATGTTGTCCTGAAGGCCCAGAGCCACGGTGTTGACGTCGTTGATCGCGCTGACCACCCTGTTGACGAGAGCCGCGCCGCCGTCGGCCTTTTTGCGGGTTTCCTCGCTCTGTTCCGAAGCGTGTCCGGCGTTGCGCGCCACTTCAAGCACGGTGGAGTTCATTTCGTTCATGGCCGTGGCCGTGCTTTCCACTCGGCGGCGCTGCACTTCCGCGCCCCGGCTCACCTGCTCCACCTGCGTCGAGAGTTCTTCGGAAGCGGCCGCCACACGGTCGGAAATGGTCATGGCCTGGTTGGCGACTTCGAGGATTTTGCGCTCGGTGTCCTTGATCTGCGTGAGGTCGACGATGAACTGGAGCACGGCGCTCAGCTTGCCCTGAGCGTTCTGCATGGGAATGGCGGTATAGCGCACGTCCATGCGTTTGCCTCTGGGCCGGGCCACGGTTTCGCCGCTGCTGATGCGGCTGGTGTTGACGGCGTTCATCAAACCGCAGGAGGAACTGCCGTAGTCTTCCCGGCAGAACATTTCCGCGCAGGTTTTGCCCCGGTAGTCGGAGCCGGCCAGTTCGCGGGCGGAGGCGTTGAGGTAGGCGGCCTTGAGATCCTTGTTCAGCATGACCATGGGCGAGGGGATGTTGTCGAAAATCATGCCCATGCGCCGGAGAATATTGTTGCTGCCCTGAAGCAGGGTTGCAAAACCGCCGGAAAACTTGGACACGTCGCCCTGCACATCAAGATAACCGCCTTCGATGCGCTGCTCCAGCCCGGCGTACTCGGCCGCGATGTCGTTCAACGTGGCGGGAATTCTGCGTATGGATTCCACCATCACGCCGATTTCGCCGCGCTCGCGCACGTTGAGCACGGCGTTGAAGTCGCCCCCGGCCACTTCGCCGGCAAAGGCGGAAACCCTGCTTAACGTGCGCACAATGCCGACAACTATCCACAACGCGAAGATCAGGCCGAGCAGAAGACCGCCGCCGCCGAGCGTGGTCATGAGGCGCTGCGCCGTGTCGTTGGTTTTCCGCATGCCCGCGCCCAGCTTGTTCATTTCCGCCTGCGCGGCGGCGGTATAGCCGTCGAAGAACAGGGCTATGCCGGCGACGGTGTCGGAAAGCTGCTTTCTGGCCTGCACGCTCTCCCTGATGGCGGCGTCCATGGAATTGAAAGCGCCTACATAGCCGGCGTAGGTCTGTTTCAGGACACCGAAGGCCCGGCGCGTTTCCTCCCGCACGATAACGCCGTTCAGTTTTTCAAGTAACCCGTTGAAATCACCAAGCCATTTTTTGGACTTTGCCGCGTCCTCGGGATTATGGCCAAGGCTGTAGACATTGACGGCAACGCGCAGATCGGCATACGCGCTGTACAGATCGTCAATTGCCTCCAGCGCCTTTATATTGTTGACCGTCATGGCCACTTTATTGATGTCGGTCAATCTGTCGTTGATGGCCGCCGCCGCGGGCACAAGCTGTTCTTTCAGCAGTTTGCCGGCGAAGAGCAGTTTATCTTGAGTCACCCTGGTCAGGTCGCTTATTTCTTTGATCAGAGCGACTTGTTTGATCAGTTGCTCTTTTTGGCCGGCGTCAGGCTCCACCCCTACAGTTTCTTCTATGAATTTAATGCTTTTCGCAAGATTTTCACGCGCCTGCCCGGCATACTCGACATTCGCCGTGCTCACGAAACTGTTCAATTTGTCTTTGGATTCACGCAACAGCGCATCCGCCGCGTTCGCATTCACCGCCGAACGCGCCCGGGCGCGGTAATCGTCAAAACCAACTGAAATGTCGCGTAGTTCCTTGTAGCCGAACGCCACGACACCGGCCAAAAGCACCACCATCACGGCGAAGCCGAAAATAATCCTGTACTTCGTAGACATGCTGTAACCCTTGAGATAATAAACCCTTGAAAAATCTCCTGAGGCCTGTACGGCGTCCCGCGCCGGGGACATCCGTTTCCGAAAAAACCGTTGTGCGCGGTGCCTGCCGCGCCTGCTCCATGTGAAATTTTTCTCCTTCTGCATGTTGAGGGAAGCACCCGCCGAAGATCGGCACAACATGTCCCGCAAAAGAGTTCAGGGAAGATGTTCTCTTTATGCCAAAGATCCCCTCTCCTGTCTTCATCAAGTTTGTTTACCCTACCCCGCGGACGTTCCATGACGCGTTTGCGCTCCCGGCCGTACGGGAAAAATCCTGCACGGCCCGCAATGACTGCATATCTGCCGGTCATGGCCGGCCCCTGAACAGTGGCGCTTACGGTAAGAACAGTCGACGCAACATCGCAATTGCTTTACAGGCAAAGCCTATAACGCATCGAATATATGCCCGCGGGGCATTGAAAACCGGGGAAATATTTTTTGAAAAATCCGATGGGAACATGCAGCGCGCGATGCGTCGCGCATCAGGGCATTTCCCCTTCGAGTGTACGCGCGCTGCGGGAATTTTCGAAGCAAATTTCCGTCCGCGGAAATATCGTCCTTGACGGGGCTGCCGGCAGCGGGGCATTATTACCGACTCAGTACCGCGACCTTTCGGATGCCGCCCCCTATGCCCGCACCCCTCCGCGCCTATATAGCCGCTTCCTTCAAGCACAAGCACGCCGTGCGCCTGCTTGGCCGCAGCATGCGCGCCCTGGGTTTCGCGCTGCTCGACTGGACGGAAAAAGCCGCGCCGCCCCCCGGCCTTACCCCGCTGGAACGCCGCCTGTGGATGGACACCGACAACGCCGGCGGCCAGGTTTTCACCTTCTGCCGCGACGCCTGCGTGAACGCCGAACTGGTGATCTATTTCGGGGCTTCCGGCCAGGACGCCGGAGTGGAAGTGGGCATGGCTCACGCCGCCGGAGTGCCCGTGCTGGGCATACGCGGACCGCTGGAAGGTCCCGGCCTTATGCTGCACGGCGCGGCCGCCTGCTGGGTGGAAGACATCGAACACGCCCTTGTTCTGCTTGAACAGGTGGCGCGCCATGCGGCTTCGGACTGCCGCGATCTCGATCGGGAAGAGGACGCCCGCGTCAGGGCTTTGTGCTCCAAATTGCGCTGAGCGCCGCGTCGTTGAGCAGATTGGTTTTGAAACGCTCCCTCCGGCGCTTCACGGCGAAATGCAATTTCGCCCACGCCTGCGGGGCGAAATCCGCTTCACTTCGTTCCGCGTCTTCAGAGCATTTTCAAAAGCAAAATGCTCTAAAATCAACTCCGGCGGCCGTCCAGCGGCGCGAAGCGCGCGCTTTTCCGCAGACCCAGGCGGTGCGCGGCCAGTTCGAGACTGGTGCCCAGCACTCCCAAACCGTATATCACCGAAGGCAGAAAACGGATCGACGAACTGTCGTCCGCGTACAATGTGGGGCAGGAAAGTTCGCCGATGCGGAAATCCGCATGGATGATCTGGCAGAGCATCTGGTTGTCGAACACGAAATTGTCGCTGTTTTCATGCAGGGGCAGAGCCTCCAGCACTTCGCGCGAAAAGGCCCGATAGCCGGTGTGGTATTCGGAAAGCTTGTGGTTGACGAGCAGGTTCTGGCTCAGGGTCAGAATGCGGTTGCTGACGTATTTGTAATACGGCATGCCCCCGGCCAGCGCCCCCTTGCCCAGAATGCGCGAAGCCAGCATGCAGTCGTATACCCCGTTGGCGATGGGCGAAACCATGGCCGCCACCAGCAGCGGAGTATATTGATAATCCGGGTGCAGCATCACCACCACGTCCGCGCCGCGCTCCAGCGCCAGGGCGTAGCAGCTCTTCTGGTTGCCGCCGTAGCCCTTGTTGGCCTCGTGCTCGAACACTTCCAGGCCCAGCGCGCGCGCCACGGCCACGGTGTTGTCCGTGCTCGCGTCGTCCACCAGAATGATGTGATCCACTATTTCGTGCGGGATCTCCGCGTGGGTTTTTTCCAGGGTCTTTGCGGCGTTGTAGGCCGGCATGACCAGAACTATGCGTCGTCCGTGCAGCATGGGGGGATTCCTGTGGGGTTTGCGGAAAGCAATGCATGCCGCAAAAGGCCGGCAAGGTCAATCACAGCGGGGACGGTTTGGTGATACTTCGTCAGGCTTCGCTTTCCGCTCCGGTCATGGACGAAAGAGTCCACTCCCGTCGCAAAAATCTCGCCTTCCTCGTCTGACGGCAAACCGTCCCCGCTACGATGCGCGTTCAAATTAAACCGTTGCCGGATAGATGCGCGGCTTGCGCCCGATCCGCCTTCGGGCTACCGTTATTTTTCATCTTATATTATGAGGGCGCCATGTCCGAAAACCGCTATGCCGACGCCGAACACATGCGTGAGCAACTCCGCCGGGGCCGACGCCGCGAATACGTCGGCGGCCTGTGGGAGGAAATGGGCCTTTTCCAGCTCGATCAACTCACCAAACTCGGCCTGCAGCCCCATCATCGCCTGCTCGACATCGGCTGCGGCAGCCTGCGCGGCGGCGTCCGCTTCGCCCGCTGGCTCCAGCCGGGCAACTATTACGGCCACGACCTCCATCCCGAACTCATCGCCGCCGGCATAGCCGAGGAACTCGTTCCCCAAAACATCACCGTTCCGCCTGAAAATTTCACCTGTAACGCGGATTTCGACTTTTCCGGCTTCGTCACGCTTTTTGATTTCGCCCTGGCGCAATCCGTTTTCAGCCACCTGCCCTTCAACAGCATACGCCTTTGCCTCGCGCGCCTGGTTCCCCATCTGCGGCCCGGGGGAAAATGCTACGCCACCTTTTTCGCCCTGCCCGACGACCGGCCCCTTGCCGTGCCCTTTCAGCAGCCGCGCGGGCCCGTCACCTTGACGCACCGGGATCCCTACCACTATTATGCGCGCGATATGGAATACGCCTGCCTGGGCCTGCCCCTGCGCTGCACCGTCCTCGGCGGGGTCGGCCATCCGCGCGGCCAGCATGCCGTGGTGTATGAAAAAATAGAAGGCGCGGGAACGTAAGCCCCGCCCGCCGGCATAACCAAAGAAGAGGAACCGACATGCATTTACGGAAACGCGTTCTGGTAACGGGCGGGGCCGGTTTTTTGGGATCGCATCTGTGCGAGCGCCTGCTGGAGGCCGGGCACGAAGTGCTCTGCCTGGACAATTTTTTCACCAGCGCCCGCTTCAATGTGGAGCACCTGCTCGACAACCGGCGTTTTGAGCTGATACGCCACGACGTGACCTTTCCGCTCTATGTGGAAGTGGACGAAATCTACAATCTGGCCTGCCCGGCCTCGCCCATCCACTACCAGCACGATCCGGTGCAGACCATAAAAACCTGCGTGCACGGGGCCATCAATATGCTCGGCCTGGCCAAACGCCTGAGGGCGCGCATTTTCCAGGCCTCGACCTCCGAGGTGTACGGCGATCCCGAAGTGCATCCCCAACAGGAGCACTATTGGGGCAACGTGAACCCCATCGGCGAACGCTCCTGCTACGACGAAGGCAAACGCTGCGCCGAATCCCTGTTTTTCGCCTACCGCCGCCAGGGCGGCCTGGGCATCAAGGTGGGGCGCATCTTCAACACGTACGGGCCGCGCATGCACCCCAACGACGGGCGCGTGGTCTCCAACTTCATCATGCAGGCGCTGGCAGGCGCGCCCATCACCATTTACGGCGACGGCAGCCAGACCCGCTCCTTCTGCTACGTGGACGATCTGGTGGAGTGCATGATGCGCTTCATGGCCTCCGATCCCGAGTTCATAGGCCCCATGAACATGGGCAATCCCGGCGAATTCAGCATACGCGAACTGGCCGAACTGGTGGTGGAAATGACGAACAGTTCCTCGGCCATCATCAACAAGCCCCTGCCCGGCGACGACCCCAGGCAGCGCCGGCCCGACATAACCCTGGCGCGGGAAAAACTGGGCTGGGAGCCGCAGGTGAAGCTGCGCGAGGGGCTTGTGAAGACCATCCCCTATTTTGAAGGCCTGATTCGGGAAGGGGTGCGCCCGTGAACATTCTGGTCACGGGCGGGGCCGGCTATATAGGCAGCCACACCTGCAAACTGCCGGCCGCGCGGGGGCACAAGGTCGTCGTGTACGACAACCTCTGCACCGGGCACCGCGATCTCGCACGATACGGCGTATTTGAATACGGCGACATCCGCGATATTCCCCGCCTGCGCGCCGTGCTGCGCGACCATGCCATCGACGGCGTGGTGCACTTCGCGGCGCATATCGAGGTGGGCGAATCTGTTGTTGATCCCGGCAAATACTACGCCAACAACGCCTA
The DNA here is from genome assembly GCA_031551145.1 of Desulfovibrionaceae bacterium. Lineage (GTDB taxonomy): Bacteria > Desulfobacterota > Desulfovibrionia > Desulfovibrionales > Desulfovibrionaceae > WRKB01. The sequence continues at coordinate 36,498 of JAVBNZ010000044.1, forward strand.
CGGCACCCTCTGCCTTTTGGGAGCCATGCGCGACGAAAACGTGAGCCGCATTGTGGTTTCCGGCACCGCCGCCGTCTACGGCAAGCCGCCGCGCGTGCCCGTGGACGAGCATTGCCCCCTGCTGCCCATCAATCCCTACGGCAGAACCAAGCTCATGATGGAGCAGATGCTGGCGGATTTTCACGCCGCGCACGATTTGGGCTGGATCAGCCTGCGCTATTTCAATGCCGCCGGCGCCGACCCGGAAGGCGAAACGGGCGAGCGCCACATGCCGGAAAGCCACCTCATCCCCCGCGTGTTCATGGCCGCGGACGGGGAAATTCCGGAACTGCACCTGTTCGGGGACGATTACGACACGCCGGACGGCACCTGCATACGCGACTACGTCCATGTATCCGATCTGGCCGAAGCGCATGTTCTGGCTCTGGAACATCTTGCGGCCGGCAAAGCTTCGCTGGCCATGAACCTGGGCACGGGCACGGGCTTTTCGGTGCGCGAAATTCTGGACGAAGCGAAAAAGGCCTGCGGCAAAGCCGTGCCGCACCGTGTGGAGGGCCGCCGGCCGGGCGACCCGGCCCGCCTGGTGGCCGACGCCTCCCTGGCGAAAACAACGCTGGGCTGGAAGCCGAAGCGCACGCTGACCGACATACTCGGCACGGCCTGGGCCTGGCACGTCAAGGACAGGGAAAGACGCCTCAGCCTGCGCAGGACGTAGAACGAATCAAACACAAATGACGACGGCCGCCCGGATATCCCGGACGGCCGTTTGTTTTTGCATATCTGCTTTTCACAACAGAGCGAGAAATTCATCCAATTCCATGCCCGCCTGCTCAAGGATGCTTTTGAGAGTTCCCCGAGCCACTTCGTTATGCAGGGGCACTATGGCGACCCGTGAGCCGGATCTGAGATTCAGATGACTCCCTTTTTGCGAAACAGGGGCAAAACCTCCCCGTTTCAATGCCTCCACAATCTTTCCCGAAGACAGCAGCGGGTACCTGGGGCTCACGGCAGCGACACCGCTACAGTGGTCAGAAACGCTTGTGGAAACTCATGAGGAGGTTTTTCAGTATCCTCATAGAACAATTCCAGCGCTTCCTTGAGATTGTCCAAGGCTTCTTCAGGGGTTTTCCCTTGCGAGGCCACGTTGTTGTCCACACACTTGGCCACATACCAGGGAGCTTCCTGTGTCAACAATACATTGAACGTGATGCGCACGGTTCCCTCCTCCGGGTTTAATCCCACTCCCTCCGATCTTCGATGGGCCTGATCTGCGGCGGCAGCGTGCCCGGCGCGAGCACGGTCAGGGTGGGCCGCAGCTTGATCTTTTCGCGGAACTGATGAAGCAGTTCGTCCTCGCGCTTGAAATTGCTGCTTTCGATGAAGAGCACCATTTCGTCGATGCCGCCGGGGTTGGTCACTTCTATCTGCCAGCGCTTGATTTCCTCGAAGCGGCTCATCACCTGCTCCACCTGGTGCGGGTAGACGAACATGCCCTTGATGCGGGCCGTGGTGTCCACGCGGCCCACGATGCTGCCCAGGCGGGGACTGGTGCGGCCGCAGGGGCAGGGCGCGCGGTCGATGTAGGAAAGGTCGCCCGTGGCCAGACGGATGAGCGGATAGGTCTTGTTGAAGGCCGTAACCACCACTTCGCCCACTTCGCCGTCCTTGAGGGGGATGCTGGTGTCGGGGTGGCAGATTTCCACAAAGCAGCGGTTGGCGATGTGCAGGCCGTTCTTGTGGAAGCATTCGTAGCCTATGCAGCCCACGTCGGCCGTGCCGTAGCCCTGGCGCATGATGAGATCGTACTTTTTCTCAAGCTGGTTGCGCATTTTTTCCGAAAGGCGCTCGCCCGTCACAAAGGCCACCTCCAGGAAAAGTTCCTTGCGCAGGTTGATGCCTTTTTCCTCGGCGCGCTGGGCGAGGTGCAGCAGATAGCTCGGCGTGCCCACGTAGCCGGAGGCGCGCAGCTTCTGCATGATCTCGAGCTGGGTGCCGGCTTCGGAGGGGCCGGCCGGGATGACGGCGCAGCCCAGGTTGCGCAGGGGTTCCTCGAACATCAGGCCGGCAGGGGTGAGGTGGTAGTTGAAGGTCACCTGCACCACGTCGCCGGGCCTGAAGCCCACGGCGTAAAAGGCCTCGGTATAGCCCCAATAGTCCTCGTGGCGGTCTTCGGGATCGAAGATCGGGCCGGGGGAAAGAAAGATGCGTTTCAAATCCCCGATGTCCTTGGTAAGCAGCCCGCCCAGGCGCGGCCCCATGGACTGCAGAAAGATGAGCTCCTTCTTTTTCAGGATGGGGATGTGCTTGATGTCGCTCAGGCTTTTGAATTTTTCGACGTTGAACTGGGCGCGGTCAAAGCGCTTTTTCACGTCTTCGGAGTAGCGGAAGGCATAGGCCAGCAGATCCTTCAACTGGATGAGGCAGTATTGGCGGCGTTCGCTTTCGTCCAACACTTCGCGGCGGCTGTAGATGCCCTCGGCACGGTCTTTGCGCGTCATGGAAAACTCCAACGTAAAATTTTACGATCCTTCTCACAGGCGGACACTGCATGCATGCCGCTTTCTCGTACGGTGATCCTTCATCCATATACATCTTTGAAAAATTTGGCAAGAAAAATATTTTTTATTCAATATTTACATGGCATTACAATAATATTTTCAATGCTGCCGACAACGCTGATCCGGGCTTGCCCGGAAAGGCGTCCCGCTGCTATCACAACGGCATGCAGAAAAACCGTTTCTTTCTTTGGGTGCTGAAGATGCGGGGCAAGGGGGCGCCGGCCTCCGCTCCCGTGCCCCGCTATGTGCGGCAGTCCGCGCTGGGCGCCGGGGTGACCGTGGGCCTGATGGCTCTGGCGCAGGAGTATGTGGGGGGCGAAATGGCCCAGCTCATGCTGATCGGCTCATTCGGGGCCACGGCGGCCATGATCTTCGGCCTGCCCGCAGCACCCTATTCCCAGCCGCGCAACGTGCTTGGCGGGCATGTGATCGCGGCCTTTTTCGGGGTGACGGGCCGGCTGATCGGGCACGCGTTGCCCTCGGCCGTGCTCGGCCCGGCCCTGGGCTGCGCCCTGGCCGTGGGTTTCACGATCTGGGGCATGCACAGAACCCGCTGCTTCCATCCTCCGGGCGGAGCCACGGCGCTCATCGCCGTGATCGGCGGGGAGCAGGTCTACGCGCTGGGCTACGCCTACATGTTCATGCCCGTGGGCATCGGCATGATCTTTCTCGTGCTGCTCGGCGTGCTGATCAACAATCTCTTCCCCGGCAGGCGCTATCCGCTCTCCTGGTGGTGAAAGCGACGCGATCCTCTTGTGGGGACATAAGAAACGGCGTACTCAGGATTCAACCGCCTTCTCACTGCTTCTTATTCTTCGTTTGAGGAGAACCCCATGCCCGCCGGCCTACGCGCTTTAATTTGTATGCTGCTGTTTGCCGCGCCCTCCTGGGCGGCCGAGCCCGCGAAAACGGATATCGTTGCCGAATTTGTGGGATGCGAATTCGGCCAGGGTTTTACAGACTGCCGGTTCATTTCCGCTGATAACACGGAATATAGTATTATGTTTTGCAGCAATGACGATCCTCAATCGTATTGTGTTGAATGGAGGACTGCGGAGTACAAGGATAAATTTAAAGACCTCGATGAAAGAAGAAATCTCGGTAAACAGTTTATTATTACGCCGAAAAAATCTGAAATAGAAAGAAATCTATACTGGGACGAAAAGTATATTTCCATTCAAGCAAAGAGTATTAGTCTTGATAAGAGAAAAAATGCTCCGCGCAATACAAAAATATTCCCCTACCAAAAAATCTCAGGGAAAATACAATGCAGCAGGGACGATGGTTTGCTGGTGCATCTTACTACCAAGGATGGGATTCGCTACAGGCTTTCACCTCATACCGGCGATGCGTATAGAAAATTTTATACATTATGTAAAATAAAGCGCATAACTCTTGAAGGAGAACTTCTTCTTTGGCCAGAGGAAAAGAATTTATTTAAAATATACTGCAATGATATAAGTGGTGATGCCCCTTGCTTTAAAGCCGATCGCTGAACAGCAGTGCCAGACTCCAAGAGGGGGTCGCGCAAATCATTGCACGACCCCCTCTTAAATTTATTTGCCGAGCAATATTTTGTCGGCTGCAGCAAGGTTTTTGTTTATTTTCGCCCTGATGCGATCTTCCACCTCCTGTCTGGTGGCGGGCTTGCCGTTTGTTCGAAAAAACTCTGGGTTGCCCGTGATGGAGTCGGGTCGCAGTGCGCCGGCAACGGACTCTCCCGGCTTAAGCCTGCGAAATTTTCGCGCATCACCCGGGCCTATGAAATAGATGGTATACAGCTTGCGGGCAACCTCGTCTGTATTCGGATCTTCCAGATTGATGTTGAAGGATTGCGCGATCCATGCCAAATACAGCGCGCCGAAATATGGAGAAGAATCGCCGCCCCGCATCCAAATCTCTATTTCATAGCCAAGATCGTAGCTTGAAAATTTTTGGATGTCGGCGAGAGTTCTGGGGACGATTTGCATAATGCCTTTCGCACCGGACTTATCCGATTTTGCGTCTGGGTTGATCCCGCTTTCCATGACGGCGATTGCCACCAGCATCTTCAGCGGTATGCCTGTCAGTGCCGCTGCTTCCTTAAATTCCTCCGCGTGTTCTTCGTAGCGCTCCGTGAATATTTTGATGTCGTTGGGCGAATATTCGATCGATTTTTTCTGCCCACCCGCCGTGCGCTGCGGAGCGGTTTTGGTGGCGACCACCTTCTTTTTTCCTTCCAACAATCCGCGCAGGTTGCCGACTGCCGCGATGAGCTGTTCCCTGCCGGGGCCGAAGCGCGACGAGCCTTGACCGGAGGCGGAGTTTTCGCGCACCGCCGGGCCGGGTTGCCCTGTCTTCGCGGAACCGCCGCTTCCCGCTCCTTTGAAGGTGAATCGTCCGCCGTC
>JAVBNZ010000076.1:0-6126 GCA_031551145.1 Desulfovibrionaceae bacterium
TCATAATGGTTCACAGACATGCGTGTTTTGCTCCTGCCAAACCCCGCACCGGCCGTGCCTTCAAAGCGCGCGGGCAAGCGGTGCTTGTGAAGAAATGCTCTTGACTCAGGCCCGCTTATACGCCAAAGTAGCCGAGGAAAATTGTCGTCCGCGCGCTGCGGGCGATCACCTTCTACCACCCGGAAACATGAATAAAGATCAGGCTTTTGCCAAAATCTGCGAAAACGAGCGCACCCGCATTCTCGAAGAATGGAAAAACGCCGTTTTCGCCACCTATCCCCTGGACACCAGCGGCTTTGCCCGCACCAGGGAAGACCCCTTCACCAATCCCGTGGGGCACGTCACCACCGAGGCCCTGGGGCAGATCTACAAGGCCGTGAGCGGTGGGGTAACGGCGCAGACCGAACTGCGCGTTTCCCTCGAAATGTTCGTGAAGCTGCGCGCCGTACAGAATTTCACCACCATCCAGGCGCTGGGCGTGATTTACCTGCTCAAGCCCCTGATGCGGAAATGCGTTCTCCCGGCCTGCCTCGACGCCGGATTGCTCGACGAATACCTGGAATCGGAATCCCGCCTGGATTCCGCGGCCCTCATAGCCTGCGAGGTCTATGCGGCGAGCCGGGAACAGCTGTATGAAGAGCGCATAGGTGAGATCAAACGGCAGCAGTCCCAGATAACGCGCTGGGCGCGAAAACAGGAAGATGCGACGTCCGGCACGCGCGGCGAATGACGGGCCGCCCGGCTCCGGGGCACAACAACCTACAGTCTTGAGAGGTAGAGGATGTTGATTTCTTTATTGGCGGTTCTTGCCGTGGTCGCCGTCGCCTGGGTGGGATCAAGCGCGGGCTTGACCGGCCTTTTCGGCGTCGTGCTGCCCTATGCGGCAACGGCCGTGTTTCTGGTGGGTCTTGTTCTGCGCATCGTGTACTGGGGTAAATCCCCGGTGCCCTTTGCCATCCCCACAACGGGCGGGCAGCAGAAATCGCTGCCCTTCATCCAACAGTCCAAGCTGGACAGCCCGGATACCACCTGGGGCGTGGTCAAGCGCATGTTTCTGGAAGTGTGCCTCTTCCGTTCGCTGTTCCGCAACACAGCGGCCGACGTGCGCGTGGAAGGCCCCAGGGTCATTTATTATTCCTCGAAATGGCTCTGGGTGTTCGCGCTGGTGTTCCACTACTGCTTTCTGCTCATCTTTCTGCGCCATTTCCGCTTTTTCACCGAACCCGTGCCGGTCTGCATCACCTGGCTGGAAACGCTGGACGGCATTTTCCAGATCGGCGCGCCGCGCCTGTATCTGACCAGCGTGGCCATCCTGGCGGCGCTCGGCTTTCTGCTGTGCCGCCGGCTGTTCAACGAGCGCCTGCGCTATCTTTCGCTGCCCAATGACTATTTCCCGCTCTTTCTCATCCTGGGCATAGTCTGCACCGGCATGTGGATGCGCTATATCGGCAAGACCGACATCGCCGCGGCCAAGGTCTTCATCATGGGCCTGGTGAGCTTCGCGCCCACCACCGCGCCCCAGATTTCCGGCGTGTTCTACGCACACATCACGCTGGTGAGCTGTCTGCTCATGTACTTCCCGTTCAGCAAGCTGACGCACATGGTGGGCGTGTTCTTCAGCCCCACGCGCAACCTGCCGAACAACACCCGGGCCGTGCGGCACGTCAACCCCTGGAATCCTCCGAAAAAGTACCACACATACGAGGAGTACGAGGACGACTTCCGCGAGCTTATGGTAGAAGCCGGCCTGCCGGTGGACAAACCGTCGAAGACGGCAGCCGAGTAAGGAGTTTCCATGTCCAAACTGCCTAATCCCACAGAGCTTCTGGAATCACGCCCCGCTTTTCCGAGCGAAAGCTGGATGGACGTAAAGCCGGAATTCAAGCCCGGTTCCTACGCCTATCCGGCCAAAAAAGAGACCATGGAAAAGCTGGGCATGCCCAACCCGCATGACTGGAGCCCCGAAGCGGAAGACTGGAACCTGCCGGCGGACTGGGAGAACATTCTCTACAACGCCCTGGCCGAGCGCCTGGAAAAGCACCGTTCCCTGAAAGTGTTCATGGACATCTGCGTGCGCTGCGGCGCCTGCGCGGACAAGTGCCACTTCTTCCTCGGCACCAACGACCCCAAGAACATGCCCGTGCTGCGGGCGGAGCTGCTGCGCTCCATCTACCGCCGCGACTTCACCACGGCGGGCAGGCTGCTCGGCAGGTTCGGCGGCGGCCGCAAAATCGACATGGCCGTGGTCAAGGAATGGTTTTATTACTTCTACCAGTGCACGGAATGCCGGCGATGTTCCCTGTACTGCCCCTACGGCATCGACACGGCGGAAATCACCGCCATTGTGCGCGAACTGCTGCACGAAGTCGGCCTGGGCATCCACTGGATCATGGACCCGGTTTCCAACTGCAACCGCACGGGCAACCACCTCGGCATCCAGCCCCACGCCTTCAAGGAAATCGTGGAGTTTCTCTGCGAGGACATAGAAGCCGTTACGGGCGTCACCATCCAGCCGCCCTTCAACGAAAAAGGGCACGAAATCCTGTTCATCACCCCCTCCGGCGACGTGTTCGCCGAGCCGGGCATCTATACCTTCATGGGCTACCTCATGCTCTTCCACGAGCTGGGGCTTGATTACACGCTGTCCACCTACGCTTCGGAAGGGGGGAACTTCGGCTCCTTCACCTCCTTCAACATGGCCAAGAAGCTCAACGCCAAAATGTACGCCGAGGCCGAACGCCTGGGCGCCAAATGGATTCTGGGCGGGGAATGCGGCCACATGTGGCGCGTGATCCACCAGTACATGGACACCTACAACGGACCCACCCCGGCCTGCATGAGCACGCCCGTTTCGCCCGTCACCGGCACGGTGTTCGAAAACGCCGCGTCCACCAAGATGGTGCACATCGCGGAGTTCACGGCCGACCTCATCAAAAACAACAAGCTCAACCTCGATCCCTCGCGCAACGACCACATCGTCACCACCTGGCACGACTCCTGTAACCCCGCCAGGGGCATGGGCCTGCTCGACGAACCGCGCTACGTGCTCAAAGCCGTGTGCAACAATTTCTTCGAAATGCCCGAACGCACCATACGCGAGGAAACCTTCTGCTGCGGCGCGGGTTCCGGCCTCAATACCGAGGAAATCATGGAGCTGCGAATGCGCTCGGCCCTGCCGCGCGGCAACGCGTTGCGTTACGTGCAGCAGAAGCACGGGGTCAACCACATGGCCTGCGTGTGCGCCATCGACCGCGCAACGCTCGTGCCGCTGGCCAATTACTGGGCGCCCGGCGTGACGATCAGCGGCCTGCACGAGCTGGTGGCCAACGCCTTGGTGATGAAGGGCGAAGGCAAGCGCACCATGGACCTGCGGCAGGAAGAACTGCCCGGCGTCGAGGCCGATGAGGAGGGTGAATAATCATGTACAACACCAAATGGATCATAACGGCGGCGGTTGTCGTCCTGGTGCTGTTCACCGCGCCGTTCTGGCTGAGCAGCAAGGGGTACAAGCGCCCGGAGCTTCTCCTGCCCCCGAATGAGAAGGAATGCGTCGAGTCGACGGCCTTCATGCGCGCCGAGCACATGCAGTTGCTCAACGAATGGCGCGACCAGGCCCTGCGCTTCGAAAACCGCGTCTATGTCGCGGCCAACGGCAAGAAGTGGGAGATCAGCCTCCAGAACACCTGCATGAAGTGCCACACCAACAAGGAAAAGTTCTGCGACACCTGCCACAATTCCAATAGTGTGTACCCCTACTGCTGGACGTGCCACATAGAGCCCAAGGGGGACAAATAATGAACGCGAACAGAAGAAAATTCCTCAAAATCGCCGGGCTTTCCGCATTCGCTCTGGGCACGGGACTGTCCGGCCTGCTCGGCGCCGAAGCTCAGGCCGCCGTGGCCCCCGGACGCTATGAACACGGCCCCAAAACCCTGCGCGCCGGCCGCTGGGCCATGGTGATCGACACCCGCAAATTCAAAAACGTGAACGACTACGCCCCGCTTATCAAGGCCTGCCACGAGGCCCACAACGTGCCGGCCAACAAGGGCCCTCACGAAATCAAATGGCTGTGGACGGACAGCTACGCCGCCGGCTTCCCCGACGACGCGAACCAGTTCACCCCGGAAAAGTTCAAGTCCGGGCAGTTCCCGCTGTTGTGCAACCACTGTGAAAACCCGCCCTGCGTACGCGTCTGCCCCACCCAGGCCACCTACAGGATGGAGGACGGCATTGTGGCGATGGACTACCACCGCTGCATAGGCTGCCGCTTCTGCATGGCCGGCTGCCCTTACGGCGCGCGCAGCTTCAATTATGTGGATCCGCGCCTGTCGCTTTCCGATCCGGCTCCCAACCCGGAATTTCCCACCCGCATGCCCGGTGTGGTCGAAAAGTGTACCTTCTGCGCCGAACGTCTGGCTGTGGGCAAGCTGCCCGCCTGCGTGGAGGCCTCGAACGGCGCCCTGCTCTTCGGGGATTTGAACAATCCCAAATCGAACGTGCGCAAGGCGCTGGCGGAAAACTTCAGCATCCGGCGCAAGCCGACGCTCGGCACCCAGCCCGGCGTCTATTACCTGGTCTGAGGAGGACAAGCCATGGTTGAAAAACTCCTTACGGGTTCAAAGCGGTACTATATCTGGCTGCTCTTCCTGCTGGGCTTTATCGGCGTTGCGGGCGTGGCCTACATTTACCAGCTGCAGACCGGCCTGGGCGTTACCGGCATGAGCCGCGACGTTTCCTGGGGGCTGTACATCTCGCAGTTCACCTATTTCGTCGGCGTGGCGGCCTCGGCCGTCATGCTGGTGCTGCCGGCCTATTTCCACCACTATAAAAAGTTCAAGCGCATGATCATCTTCGGGGAATTCATGGCCATCTCCGCCGTGACCATGTGCATGCTCTTCATTGTGGCCGACATGGGGCAGCCCCAGCGCATGCTCAACGTCATCCTCCATCCCACGCCCAATTCGGTGATGTTCTACGATATGCTGGTGCTCATCGGCTATCTCGTGCTGAACGTGATCATCGGCTGGGTGACCCTGGAAGCCGAACGCCTGGACGTGGATCCGCCCCATTGGATCAAGTACCTCATCTACCTCTCGATCATCTGGGCCTTCTCCATCCACACGGTCACGGCCTTTTTGTACGCCGGTCTGCCCGGCCGCCATTACTGGCTCACCGCCGTCATGGCCGCGCGTTTTCTGGCTTCCGCCTTCTGTTCTGGGCCGGCCATCCTGCTCCTGCTGGTTATGGGAGTGCGCCGTCTGACGGGTTTCGACCCCGGCCAGGACGCCATCAAAACCCTGACCAAGATCATCACCTACGCCATGTGCATCAACGTGTTCCTCTTCCTCTGCGAAGTGTTCACGGCCTTCTACAGCAACATTCCCGGCCACATGCACCCGCTGGCCTTCCTCTTTGCCGGACACGACGGCCATATGTCCTGGGTGACGCCCTGGATGTGGACCGCCGTTGTGCTGGCTTTCGCCTCCCTGGCCCTGCTGGTTCCGCCGGCCCTGCGCGACAACATGAATCTGCTGCCCTGGGCGCTGGGCATGCTCGTGCTCGCCTCCTGGATCGACAAGGGCCTCGGCCTCATCATCGGCGGCTTCTCGCCCAACGTGTTCGAGTCGGTCACCCCCTACATGCCGTCGGGTGTGGAGATTCTCATCACCCTGGGCGTGTACGCCGTCGGCTTTCTGGTGCTTTCCCTGCTCTGGAAGATCGCCGTGGGCGTGAAAAAGGAAGCCGGCACCTTCGACCTGCATTAAACATGAACTGAATCGACGCATAAAAGCCGCTCCGCTCCGCGCGGGGCGGCTTTTTTTTGGAGGCGCGCATGCGCGACACAGACGACGGCATCATCCTGCGCGACGGCATGCAGGCCATGAATTTCGCCGAGGTGACGGCCATGCTGGCCTGTTCTTACTGGAGCAAGGGCATAGGGGAAGAGGAAGTACGGCAGGGCGCGGCGCATTCCGCACTGGTGACCGGAGCCTTTCTGCCCGACGGAAGGCAGGTAGGCTATGCCAGGGTGATCTCGGACAAGACGCGCTTCGCCTACATCCTGGACGTCTACATAGACGAGGCACAACGCGGCCGGGGCGTGGGCACGCGGCTTATCGGGCACAT
>JAVBNZ010000067.1:0-38895 GCA_031551145.1 Desulfovibrionaceae bacterium
CCCAGGCCCCCCAGGCCCCCCATTCCGTAATCCGAACGCCGGCCGCCGCGCAGGGCGGGATCGCCCAGGCGGTAGTTGTAATTCGTCACCGGATCATAGCCCGCGCCGTAAAAGCCGGCGGGGTCGGAATTGCCGTAACCCTGATTGCCGTAGCTTCCATATGAGCCGTGGCTCAGGCCGTGCCCGGCGTAAGCCGCCGCCCGGCGGCCGTCAAAGTTGGAGCTTGCCGCGTTGTTGCCGGTCGTGCCGTCCGCCCGCCGGGCCGTGCCGTCCTGGTGAAAGCCCAGACCTTGATCGGCGTTGGGAGCATAGGGATCGTATCCGGGGCCGGCCAGACCCGGCATGCCCATGAAACCCGTGAGGCCGTTGAAAATGACCTCGGTCATGGTCTTGGGGCGCTCGGCGGCGCTTGTCGAATTTTTGCCTCCGGCCGCCGCCGTGTTTGCGCCTCCGGCGGCCAGGGGGCTCCGCCCCTTGGAATCCCGCAAGGGGCTTGCCCCTTGACCCCGTTCGGGAGCGGACGAAACGGAGGATGACGCGCCGACCTGTTCTTTGTATCCCGCTCCCGGCGGGGAAGACGCGCCTTGTTCAGCCTCCTTCGCCGCGAATTCCGCCCGCGCCTCCGCGTCGATGCGTCTGGCCTCCTCAATGGCCGCCGCACGTTCGGGACTGTTCAGCCGCGCATGCACGCGGGCCGTGGCCGCGTCGTCGCGGGCGAACAAAGGCCCCGCCGCGAAAAACAGCAGGGCCAGGGAAAAAGCCGGGACACGCAGAAAAAGACGGGCAGGGCGCGGCATGCGGGTCTCCTTGCGGGGAGCGGATGAAAACGCGGGCAATAACGAAGCGCAACGGGAAATGCTGTGGAAGCAGGGCCGGCCGATGCCGGAGAAGGTTTTTCTTACAATAAATTTTGTGTAGGGATCAAGCGGCGATTCGGGCGCGGGCGGGAGATGCGCCGCCGTCCCGCATCGACAGCCGGCCTTCTTTCTGCTATTCCCCAAATACGCCTTCCCACGTCAACTCTTTCGGAGGAAGTATGGATTTTCTGCAGCTCGTGAGCGAGGCACGCTCCTGCCGCCGCTTTATGCAGGACAAGCGAATGGGCCTCGAAAACCTGCGCTGGCTCATCGAATGCGCCGCGCGCACGCCCAGCGCCCGCAATGCCCAGGTGGTACGCTACGCGCTGGTGCACAGCCCGGAAAAATGCGCGGAAATCTTCCCCTTCACGAACTGGGCCGGCGCGCTCAAGGACTGGGGCGGCCCCTTCGAAGGCGAACGCCCGACCGGCTACATCGCCGTGCTCCATCCCAAGGAGCATACCTCGCTCATGATCATGGACGTGGGCATCGCTTCGCAGACCATCCAACTCGCGGCCCACACCAGAGGCATAGGCTGCTGCATGCACGCCTCCTTCAAGCGCGAAGCCTGCACCACCCTGCTGGGCGTGCCGGAAAACCTGCAGATCGGCCTGGTGCTCGGCCTGGGCTACGCCAAGGAAGAGCGGCGGCTCGCGCCCATGCCGGCCGACAGCGGCTTCAACTACTGGCGCGACGCGCAGGGCGTGCACTATGTGCCCAAACGTTCCCTTGCGGAGCTTGTTCTGGTCGAGATGTAATGAACAGCATAGAAGTGCGTTGTTTCGCCACGCTGGCCGGCTACAGCCCGCCGGGCGGGCGCATGGAAACGCCCGAAGGCGCCGTTGTCGCGGATGTGTTGGAAACCCTGCGCATCCCGCCGGCTGAAGTGACCATCATCTTCATCAACGGCGTGCATGCGGACGCGGGCAGCGCGCTCAAGGACGGCGACCGCCTGGGTCTCTTTCCCCCCGTGGGCGGCGGCTGAAGCGTTTTTACAGGATTTTCGCCTGAAATGGTTGCAGGGCGGGTGAAGCCGCCCTGCAACCATTTCTCTCCATGAATTTGGAATCTCCGCGAAATCGTTCGCCATTTTTACAACTACCCTGACGGAGACGGCCATCACTGCCCGACGCATTCTTTTTCTCTCGCTGTTCCTCGTTGTGATGCTCATGGGAAGCCCAGGGGAGAGCTGGTCCAAGTTTGTCCCCGATCAGGAGTGGGTGGCCGAACCTCTGCCTTGCGCAGGCACGGAGGCCCCCCCGCCCGCGCAGGAGACCACCGCGCCCGCGCAGGAAGCTCTCGCGCCCGCGCAGGGGGCTCTTGCGCCCGCGCAGGGGGCTCTCGCGCCCGCGCAGGAGGCTCTCGCGCCCGCGCAGGAGGCTTCGCCCTCCGTTTTCGCCAAATTCAAACGGCGCCTCGGCCAGGTGTGGCATGAAGGCGGCTGGGATCTGATTGTTCCCGTCTACACCTGGCACAACAGGTTCATGTACGACGCGTCCCTGATCAACAAATACAACGAACTCACCCTGGGCGTCGGCTTCGGCAGATCCATCACGGATGAGGACGGAGACAACCACATCCTGTATGCCATGGGTTTTGTGGATTCCAACTACCATTTTCAGCCCTTCGTCGGCTACGGTTTCCTCAAGAAGCACTATTTCAACAGGGAACGAGATATCGGCTTCGGCGGCGGCTTCACGCTCGGCATCACCGCCCGCAAAGAATTCAGCTACATCCCCCTGCCCCTGCCCCTGCCTGTGGTAAGCCTGCAGTTCAAGAGCCTGAACGTGGAAGCGGCCTATGTTCCCGGCATCTACAACTACGGCAATGTGCTCTTTACCTGGCTGCGCTGGCATTTTTAAACAATGTCGTCACGAGAGCTTTTCCACCTCCGGCGGCGTCAGATTTCGCCTTGTATTCCGGTCGAGGACGAGAAGGATCCACTCCCTTCCCACAAGGCTCATCTTCCTTGACGGAGAGCAAAAAATCATCGCGCGACGACACTGTCCATGGCTTGTCCATAAGCAAAGATGTTCTCGGGCAATGGACAAGCCCCTGGTGCGCATATATATAACGTCTTTGACATCGAAATAAACAGGGCGGCGTGCCGCCGCCTTTCGCACAGGAATTCCATGCTTGTATCGATTGTTTCCGTTCTGCTGGTTCTGGGCGGACTCATCTTCTTCCATGAGTTCGGTCACTTCATCGCCGCCCGCGTTTTCGGCATGGGCGTGTCCACCTTTTCTCTGGGCTTCGGCCCCAAGCTGCTGCGGAGAACCTGGGGCAAGACGGAATACTGCCTTTCCGCCGTGCCGCTGGGCGGCTACGTTTCCCTGGTGGGACAGGATGAGGAGGAAGAACTGCCCGAAGGCTTCGGCCCGGAGGAGAATTTTTCCCTGCGGCCGCCCTGGCAGCGTCTTATCGTGGTGGCGGCCGGGCCGCTGGCCAACCTGCTGCTGGCCTGGCTGATCTGCTGGGGCCTGGCCCTGGGCTACGGCAAGGTGGAAATCACTCCCCTCGTCGGCGCGGTGGAGGAAAACAGCCCCGCCGCCCGGGCCGGTCTGCGCGGCGGCGACATGGTGCTGGCCGTCAACGGCCGTGAAATACAGAATTGGGAAGAAATGGCCGAACGCATCGCCGCCGGCGACGGCGGGCCGCTGAAGATCGAAGTGGCGCGGCAGAGCCGCACCCTCTCTTTTGACGTCACGCCGATCATCGCCGTGCGCAAAACGATTTTCGGCGAGGACGAAAAGGTCTTCCGCATCGGCATCCGCGCTTCCGGCGAGTTCACCACCAAGGAACTCGGCTTTTTCGAGGCCGCTTCCGAAGGCGTTGCGCGCAGCAAAACCATGGTTGTGCTGACCTGGCAGAGCCTGGTCAAGATGGTGCAGCGCGTGGTGCCGCTCGATCAGGTGGGCGGACCGATCATGATCGCCCAGATGGTGGGCAAACAGGCCCAGGAGGGCCTGGGCGGCCTGCTGGCCCTTACGGCCCTGATCAGCGTCAACCTGGCCGTGCTCAACCTGCTGCCCATTCCCGTGCTGGACGGCGGGCACATTCTCTTTTTCAGCCTGGAAAGCCTGATGCGCCGTCCTTTAAGCCGCAAAACGCGCGAACTCACCACCAGACTGGGCTTCGCCTTTTTGATCTGCCTCATGCTTCTGGCCACGGTCAACGATATCTGGCGGCTCGTCAAACCGGGGTAGGCCTTGGGCACGGACGCGATACCACAAGGCGCGGAACGGCCGCTCATCCTGGCGCTCAACGCCGCCGAAGGCCGTGTGCAGATCGTTCTCGGCCGGGACGGAGAACTTCTCTGCGCCCAGGATTGGGCCACCGCAAGCCGGGGCACGGAACTGCTGGCTCCGGCCCTGAAAGACCTTTTCGCCCGGCTGCGCCTGTCTTTTTCCGCGCTCGGCCGCATCGCCTGCGTGCGGGGGCCGGGTTCCTTCACGGGCATACGCCTTGCACTGGCCACGGCCGCCGCGCTGGCGCGGGGCTGCGGCGCGCGGCTCGCCGGGATCGACTACATGCGGGCTCTGGCCCAGAGCGCCCGTTCTTGCTGCGAACCCCAAAACCGCATCGCCGTTGTCACCCACGCCCGGCGCGATCTCGTGCACATGCAGCTTTTTGTTCCGGATGAAGGCGATTCCGTCCTCCCGGTTGCCGAACCTGTTGCCCTCGGTCCGCGGGATTGCGCGGAACATCTGCGCGGCCTCGCCGCAGGCGCGCCGCTCGTCGGCCTGGGCAGCGCCTGGACGCGGCACGCCGATTTGGCCGCATTGGGTGAATCCGGCCTGCGTCTTCTGCCCCCGCGTTTCAGCAATCCCGCGCCGGAAGCCCTTCTTCCGCTTGCGGAGCGCGCCGTGTACAGCGACCGGGACATAGAGCCCTTTTATCTCCGAACCTGCGACGCCGTGGAAAATCTCGCAGAGATCGCCCGCCGGCTGGGCGACGATCCCGCCGCTTCCGAAGCGCGCCTCGCCTCCCTGCTCAACGCACCGCCCGATCAGCCCTGATCTTTTTTATAAAGGAGTCTGCCATGCACGAGGTCGTCACCGCCTTTTTCGATTCCTGGACAACGGATCCCCTGAACATGAAGCCGCTTGCCCTGGCCTTGTACAAACACCTGCACGCCATGCCGGACGTGGATTTGGAGTTCAAGGCCCGGCCGGGCGTCAGTTATTCTCTGCGCGTCAAGCACCGCCTGCAGACGCGGCCGCTTTTCGTGCTCGTGGACATCATCGACGACGAGCCCGAGCAGCGTTGGCTCTCTCTCTGCTTCTACGACGATCTGATCACCGACCCCGAAGAACGGGGCGATCAGGTGCCCGGCGGCCTGTTCGGGCAGGACGCCCGCTGCTTTGACATTGACGCTCCCGGAACCGAGCCCGGCTATTTTTTCGAGCGTCTCAACGAGGCCCACGCCGCCGCCGCGCGGGAATGAAACTTTGCGGGAGGAAGGAAACTTTTGAAAAAGTTTCCTTCCTCCGCGCCTCCATCTTTTTCGATGGCACGCGCATCGCCTGTAATGCAAAAAGCCGCCTCACGGCGGCTTTTTGCATATCTAGCGTGAATGTCAGGGCTTCGGTGTCCCGTCCTGCGGCTTTTCAGGGGCTGGGGCCGGAGCGGGAGTTTCGGCTTTTTTTTCGGACGCGGCCGGCGCCGCCGGGGCATCGGGAGCCTTGGGGGCGGCTTTTTCCGTTTCAGGGGCCGGCGTTTCAGAGGCCGGCGTTTTAGGGGTATCGGCCGGGGCTGCGGGCTTGGCATCCGCGGGAGCGTCGGCCTTCGGGGGCGCTGCGGCCTCCGTGGGTTTCGAAGCCGGAGTTTCCGGGGTTGCCTTGGCGGGTTCGGCTGCCTGGGGTTCGGCGGGTTTGGGGGCCGCCTTGGCGGGTTCCGTGGGTTTCGGGGCCGCCGCCGGAGTTTTGGGAGCGGCGGGCGTCGCCTTCAGCGTCGGGGCCGGCGCGGCTTTGCCGGCGAAGGTGTCCTGCATGCCCGGCACGGTACGCCACAGCGCGGCCTGGCTCAGGGCTGTGGTGAAGATCACGCAGATCAACAGACAGGCCGAGGGAAAGCCCCTGTCCGGCAGTTTCCACAGAACAGCCGCCGCGACGAGGCAGATGCCCGCGAGTATGGGCAGCCCGCTCAGGGCGGCGAAAAGTTCGGGTTTCGGCAGGCGTATGAAGCCCTGGATCGCCGGCCATATCTGCATCAGGGCCAGCAGGCCGAGGGCCAGGGCCGCGATCAGGAAGAGTGCGGCGACAAGTTGGAAGAAAGCGCGGCTGCCCGCCGGCGCGAGTCCGTCGATCAATTTGCCCAGCAGCAGGGCGGCGAACGGCATGATGAGGATCACGTCCGGGCAGTGCTTGGCGCTCGCGCCGGAAAGCAGCAGCAGGCCGATCAGCAGGTTGAGCGCTATCCAGCCCGTGCCGGAGCGCGCGCGGTCATCCGCGGCGGTGCGCAGCAGGGGCTTGGGGCCGGGCTTGCGCACGGCGGCGAAGGGCAGGGCGAGTATCCAGGGAAAAAGCGCGAGCGGCAGCACCAGAACAAAGAACCATGCCGGCTCCTTGGGCGGCCAGTACGGCGGGAACAGGGGAGCGACAAGCGTGGAGATCAGCGGGCGCAAAGGGGCCGCCTCCCCGGCGAAGAGCATGGCCGCTCCCAGCCAGAGCAGCGGAAGCAGGAGCAGCAGACCAAAGCCGAGCGCGCCGTCCGGCCGGTTGAGCCGGCGGAACTTGCCCCTTCCGGCCAGGAAGAGAAAGCTCGTTATTATCGGCAACAGCAGGCCGGGCAGGCCCACGGTCAGGCCGGCGGCCGCGCTGAACACGCCGCCCGAGGCCAGCCAGAGGAAGGATTGCTCCTTGCTCCAGCCCCGGCACAGACAGCCCGAAGCCAGCACAAGCAGGCCCGCGCCCAGCAGTTCCGGCCCCACCCTGTGCGCGGCAAAGGGGAAATACAGGCTTGAGAGCAGCACCAGGCCGGAGGCAAAGGCCGCGCGGCGGCTCCAGCCGGCGCTGTTCGTCAAAAACAGACAGCCGAGCAGGGTGACGACGCCTGAGAGCAGCGCGGCGGCGGTGAAGGCCAGCGGCCCGTCCACATAGGGTATGGCGTTGGCCAGGCGCGCGAGCCAGAACCAGGCCGGGGGCGCGCTCGCCGAGGGCACGAGCCATTGCCCGGCGGCCTTGGCCAGGTCGTAGGCATTGGCGAAGTCCGCCTCCTGTGGCAGCAGCCAGGGCGCCAGCGCGCTCAGCTTTGGATGGAACTGTCCCATCAGCAGCAGGGGCAGCGCGATGACCGCGATGTACGACAGCGCGTTGAAACAGCGATCCGCCATGCTCTGCCGCGCGTCCTGAGCGGGAGCTGCCTGGGCCCCGGGCCGCGCCGTCTCCCGAGAGGCGGTCTGCGCCTGCGCGGCTTCGGGCTGTGCGGCGGATGCTTCGGGCGCACAGCGCGGGCTTTCTTCCGGCGTGTGTTGCGTTTCCGGCGCGGCGGCGGCAGGAGAGCGGAATTTCTTCCACGCTCCGGAAAAAGCGGACGGGTTCGTCATGAGCGGCCTCCTGATGGGATGAAGGGGAGCTTAGACAATTTCACTGTGAAATTGTTCCGACCGAGTCATGTACAACATGGCTCGGCGCCGCGCAGGCGTGGGCGGAACGTATTTTCGCCGACCACGCCGAAGCGGGCGTCTTCAATACTTTGCTCCGGCTCTGCGTGTTTCCGGTTTCGCCCGGCGCGGGTTCGTCCTGAGGACGCGCCTCTTTTGCCGCGGGCGGCGCGGACGCGGCGCTTCCGGCCTCAAGGCGCAGGATGCGGCAGGCCCAGGGCTCAAGTTCCAGCGCAAGCCGGTCGCCGGTGGGCGCAAGCGCCTTTTGCGCGAGTTCATCCGTAACCCGGTCAAAACCCTTGGGCAGGCTGACGCGGCAGCTGCGGGCCTTGGGGGAAAAATTCGCCACGGCCAGCAGGCGGCCGCCGTCGGGCAGGGCGTTCAGCACGGCCAGCACGGATTCGCCTTCCGTCGGCAACGTGCCCGCAAGGCTGCCCTGGGCTGCCCTGGTGCGGGCGCGCAGAGCGCTTACAGCGGAAAGCCGCGAAAGATAGGAGCCCGGCTTGGCGAGTTGGGACTGCGGGAGGGGGTAGAGAGCGCGCGCTTTGGCGAAACCCTTGCGCGTGGCGGCGCGCGAGGCCGCTGAAGCAGTGATCGCCCAGCCGCCCAGCGCGGCGTATTCGGCGGGCGTTCCCTGAATGTTCAGCGCGCCCGCGAGGTCGCTGCCGGAGACGAAGAACAGGCCCGGAAGCACGGCGTAGAGTGAGGTAAGCAGCATATGTGGTTCAAGCGCGGCTTCGGGCCTGGCTTCGCCCCCCCGTTTTGCCGCCGCAAGGGCCAGTTCCGGCCCGGTAATATAGAGGGTGCTGCCGGCCGTGGGCGCGTTCTCCAGAGCATGCAAAAAGCGCGCGCGCGCATCCGGGGGGAAGGGCGCGCCGTCCAGCGCGGACAGGAGAATGCCGTCCGGTCCGGGCATGCGGTGCACAGCGCGGCGGTGGTCCAGACCGCGCCGCTGTTCGACGAGCACGCGCAGGGGAGCGGCGTCGCCGGTGAGCAACGCGTATTCGGCGGCCGGGGAAAAGGTGGTGTCGATGCCGAAGTCGGCTCCGGCTTCCCGCACCTGGGCATCCACATCGGCGGGCAGGGCGTCGCGCTGGATCGACCAGCCGCCGTAGCGGCGTATTTCCCGGCTCAGGGCGCGCAGGGCCGAGAGCCCTGGTTCCAGGCTGCGTTGACCGGAGCCGTAGGCGGCATCCAGGCCGAGCAGGGGTTCGATGCGGATGCCCGCCAGGGCCTGGCGCAGCAGGCCGACTTCGCGGATCACGCTGCCGGAGAGGATGCGCTGCGCCGCGCCGGAAGGATCGTCCCAGTTGAGCAGGGGACGATCGGCCTGCGTATAGCGGCGGTAGGCCCAGCGCCGCAACTGGCCGTCGTTGCAGCGTATTTCTCCGGTGGCGGCCCAGCCGCCGGCAACGGTCCAGAGCATGGTATCGCGGGTCATGGCCGGGGGCAGCAGGCGTTCCCTGCTCAGCAGGGCGAGCTGCTCGGCGTTGATGGGCGGAAGATCCGTGGGCTTGGAGGCGGGGGGCAGCGCATTCCAGGCGGCGCGGGGAATTTCCACCATCAAAAACGCGCCGGGGTATTCGCGCACGGCGCGCGTGGCCAGCAGAAAGTCCGGGCCTATGCCCGCGGCCGGGGAGATGATGTCGCCCCCCATCTGCATGCCGCGTTTTTCCGCCCGCAGGCGAAGCTGCTCGAAGTCTTTGTCCGTGCCCAGCGTTTCGGCGAACTTGAGCGAGACGACGTCCTCGCCGGCATCCGGGTGGGCGGCGTCGTTCTTATCCTTCCACACCGCGCCGGAGTCACCCGTGGGCGCGATGAACAGCCCCCGGATACCGGCGCGCTGCAAGATGGTCAGCGCGGAGTCGTCAAGTTCCCTGAACACGGGCCGGGAGCCGTCTGTGAGCAGGCTTTGGGGATGGACATCCAGCCAGATGTCGGCCGCGCCGAGCAGCACGTCCGCGCCGCCGCCGCCGGACGGGGCGGCGCGCCAGGGGAGCTCCGAGCCGGACACGATGCGCGCCATCTCCGTTGCGTCGGTCAGCATGGATTGCTTTTCCAGCCATTGCAGGTAACCGGGATCCGCGCGGGGCACGGCGGTTGCTTCAGGCGGGGGAGAGCCCTTGCGCGGGCCGTATGTGTTTGGGCGCGAGCCTTTATCCGAGCCGGCGGTCAGGGTTTGTTCCTTTTCGATCGCGGGCCGCTCCGGCGGCGCCTTGGCCTGCTGTTTCACGCAGGCGCACAGACAGAGAGCACAGCACAGAAAGAGCAGGGCCGGGACGGCAACGCGCCGCAGGCGCGGAAAGGAGCGGGAGCGGGTATGCATACAGCTCAGCAGCATTGCACAGGAACAGAAAAGCCGCAAGTCCGGGAGGCGGTGCGGGCGGATTACAAGAGCATGGCAAGGATGCCGGCTCACCAGGAACGTATCGGGCAGCGCACGCCCCGCATCGACGCTATACGCGTGACCGCCTGGACGATTGAGGACTGCGAGGCTGAGGGCCGCGTTTCGCCCAAAGAAATTGAAATCAACTTTATCACCGAATAAGTCTTGGTATCTTGGCGTACAAATGCTCTTTTAGTGCCTCTCGATTTGCTCCGTGATGCAATTCACGATGACAATTAGGGCAAGTTGCTATAGCATTTTTTACTGTATCCGGGCCATTATCCCTTAGCCAAATCACATGGTGTATCTCAAGATATGGAGAACCATCAAGAGATTCAAATGGTGCGTGTTCATCACAATTCTCACATTTTCCATTTGCATTGGCCCGTACCCACCTTGTGACATCTGGATCACGCTCAGGTCGTAGTGCTTGGACGAGCTTCATTTCGGGCGCTGGATTGCCTGGAGGAGTTGGCGGGGATTGAGATTTTTCTTGTCCGTTTCCAGTTCTTCCTATGTCGAGTGGTGGTCTGGCGGCTCCCTTTACTTCGTTGGCTTCCGAATTATTGAGGGCTACAGGCATAACAGCACTTGCCGCGTAATTGGATTCATTTTGAATGGGTGTCCATAAAAATTCTTTCTCGTTGCCGGATTCTATAAAATAGCCCCCGAGAAATTTTTTTTCCTCGTCTATAAAAGCGCGTAGTGAATTATTGCCTTTATAAATTCTATATTGATTTGTTAATCTAGCCCATGGATTGATTATGTATTTACCTCTATTTATAAATTTGCGTATTTCAGCTCCTATTACCTCGCCTTTGTTTGTTTTTTGAGTGCTCGATAATGCGTCAAATATATATGTAAAAAATATATCACTTCCTGATGTTGAATATTTACAATTTTTGCGTGCATTGATTATTGTATTGTTTTCAACTAAATATTTTATTTGCAATAAAAGAAGTAGTTTCTCTATTGATTGACCATTATAAGCTTCGACAGCATCTAGAGTTGTGTTCTCATAATTGGCTAATCGTTGTAGCATTTTATTTATCATGTCTTGATCGTTTGTTTTTTTTATCTTCGCAATGCGAATAAAATCATCAATATTTATGGAAATGTTATTAACTTCTATCGTTTGTATTGACACGTTCATATCTCCATAATCAACTTGATAATATACAGAAAGTTTCACACATTTGAAAAATGACAGTAGCCCGCCAAATATTGTGCCGATCACATTCAAATGGAATGAAAAATCGCAACATCCTTATTATTTTTGTGTAAAAAGAAAAAATGCGTGGCGGATAACAAAGATCGCCGGCATGAGCTTTTTCGAATAAGCCTTCGTCAGGCGGCGAAGAGCGTGTCGATAAGCGCGTCGACCTCCGCCGTGTAAGCCTCCGCGTCGATCTGCGGGCTGCAGATGCAGCGCATGCCGTAGCCGTGGAGCAGAAGCAGCAGCACTTCAATACGGGCCTTGACGCGCGCTTCGGACAGATCCGGCTTGTGCACGCGGCAGAGCGCGCCCAGCTCCTCGCGGATGCGGCGGTCGAATTCGCGCACGGCCGTCGTCAGGGCCTCGTTGCGCCCCATTTCCGCCGTCAGATCCCTGATAAAGGCGGCCTGGCATGTGTCGGAATCCTCGGCGATACGTTCGCGCAACACGGTTTTCAGTTCTTCGACAAAGCGTTCCCGCCCGCTGCCTATTTCTCGGAACCGGGTCAGAACCTTCATCATCTCCCGGTCGACCAGGGCGATGATCACAGATTCTTTATTGTCGAAATAGTTGTAGATATGCCCGACACTCATGCCGGACGCGCGCGAAATTTCCGCCATGCCCGTGCTGTGGAAGCCGCCGCGCACAAAGCACTCTTCCGCCGCGTCCAGCACCTGGCGGCGGCGGGCGGCGGCGCGCTCCTCGTCGTAGTGTTTTTTCGGCCTGGCCACGTTTGCTCCTTTGCCCGGATGTTCACTCCTTCGCGGCGCGTTTGTCCTTTCCGGCGATGCTCCGCACCAGCACGTAGAAGAGCGGCGTGAAGAATATGCCCAGCAGCGTGGTGGTGATCATGCCGCCCACAATGCCTATGCCGATGGCGTTCTGGCTGCCGGAGCCCGCGCCGCTGCTCAAGGCCAGCGGCAGCACGCCCAGGCCGAAGGCCAGCGAGGTCATGAGTATGGGCCGCAGGCGCAGCATGCAGGCGCGGCGTGTGGCTTCAAACAGGGCCACGCCCTGCCTGCGCATGCTCTCCGCGAATTCCACGATTAAGATGGCGTTCTTGGCGGAAAGTCCGATAATGGTGAGAAAGCCCACCTGAAAATACACGTCGTTGACCTGCCCGAAGAGCGCGGCCGCGAGTTGTACCCCCAAAATGCCGATGGGCACCGTGAGCATGACGGAAAACGGAATGGACCAGCTCTCGTACAGGGCCGCGAGGCAGAGAAAGACCACCAGCAGCGAGAGGGCGTAGAGTATGGGGGCCTGGTCGCCGCTTTGCTTTTCCTGAAGGGAAATGCCCGTCCATTCAAAGCCTATGCCCCTGGGCAGTTCCTTCGCGATTTCCTCCACCGCGGCCATGGCCTGGCCGGTGCTTTTGCCGGGCACGGGCTCGCCGAGCAGTTCCAGCGCGGGCAGGCCGTTAAAACGTTCCAGCCGGGGAGAGGCCGAAATCCAGGGGTCGGTTTTGAACAAAAAGGCGGAAAAAGGCACCATGCCGCCGAAGGAGTTGCGCACAAACCATTTGTCCAGATCTTCCGGCACCATGCGGGCATGGGCTTCGGCCTGCATATAGACTTTCTTGACCCGGCCCTTGTCCACAAAGTCGTTGATGTAGGAACTGCCCCAGCCGGTCTGCAGGGTTTCGTAAATATCGGTGAGGGACACGCCGAGCGCGCGGGCCTTGGACTTGTCCACCCGGATGCGGTATTCGGTCGCGTCTTCCTGTCCGTTGGGGCGGGCGTAGGCAATCACCGGGCTGTATTTTTCCGAGGCGGTCAGGCCCAGGAATTGGTCGCGCGCGGCCATGAGCGCCGCGTGCCCCAGCCCCGCCCTGTCCTGCAACTGGACGTCGAAGCCGCTGGAGTTGCCCATTTCCGCCACGGCGGGCGGCACCAGCACATAGATGCGGGCGTCGCGCACTTCCGAAAAATGCGCCATGGCCCGCGCCGCCACGGCCGGAGCCTTGGCCGAGGCTTTTTTGCGCAGGCTCCAGTCCTTGAGCATCACAAAGCCGACGGCCGCGTTTTGCCCGCGCCCGGCAAAGCTGAAGCCCGCCACGTCGAAGATGGATTCCACCACCTCTTTTTCGTTTTCTACAAAATAGCGCTCCACCTCGCGCAGCACTTCCATGCTGCGGCTCTGCGCGGCCCCGGAGGGGAGCTGAACCATCACCATCACCACCCCCTGGTCCTCGTCCGGCAAAAAACCCTTGGGCAGGTAGAGGAAGAGACCGACCACCAGCGCGATGACCACCCCGTATACGGCCAGGGGGCGGCCCCGGTGGGCGAGAATTTTCGCCACCGTGCGGTCATAGCCCCGCATGGCCCGGTGCAGACCCCGGTTGAAGCCGCCGAACAGCCCCCCCTGCGCGCGGTGCTTGCCGCCGGGGCGTTTTTCGTGCGGCCGCAGGATCGAGGCGCAGAGAGCCGGGGTCAGGCTCAAGGCCACCAGCACGGACAGGGCCATGGAGGCGACGATGGTGATTGAAAACTGGCGGTAAATGGCTCCGGTGGAGCCGCCGAAAAAGGCCATGGGCACGAACACGGCGGAAAGCACCATGGCGATGCCCACCAGCGCGCTCGTGATCTGGCTCATGGATTTTTTCGTGGCTTCCTTGGCGGAGAGCTTTTCCTCCTTCATTACCCGTTCCACGTTTTCCACCACCACGATGGCGTCGTCCACCAGCAGGCCTATGGCCAGCACCATGCCGAACATGGTCAGGGTGTTGATGGAAAAACCCGCCAGAGAGAGCACGCCGAAGGTGCCCAGCAGCACCACGGGCACGGCCAGGGCCGGGATGAGCGTGGCCCGGAAGTTCTGGAGAAAGACGAACATGACCAGCACCACCAGCACGATGGCTTCGGCCAGAGTTTTGCAAACGTCCTTGATCGAGAGGATGACGAAGGGCGTGGTGTCGTAGGGGTAGACCACCTCAAGGCCTGGAGGGAAAAAGTCCCGGAAGGAATCGATCTTGGCCTTGACCGCCTCTGAAGTCTTGATGGCGTTGGCGCCCGTGGCCAGGCTGATCGCCACCCCGGCCGCCGGCTTGCCGTTGTAGAAGCCGCTGGCCTCGTAGCTTTCCTGCCCCAGTTCCACGCGCGCGACGTCGCCCAGACGCAGCTCGGAGCCGTCGGGGTTGACGCGCAGCAGAATGCTTCTGAATTCCTCGGGGCTGCGCAGACGATCCTGCACGCCGATGGCGGCGTTGAGCTGCTGCCTGTCCACGGAAGGCAGGCCGCCGAGCTGCCCGGCGGAGACCTGCACGTTCTGCGCGCGCAGGGCCGCCGCGATGTCGCCTATGGTCAGGGCGTAGTTGGTCAGCTTGGCGGGCTCCACCCAGATGCGCATGGCCTTGGGCGAGCCGAACAGCTCCACCTGACCCACGCCGGGCACGCGGGCCAGCCCGTCCTTGAGGTTTGAGGCCACATAGTCGGAGATGTCGGAGTCGTTCATCTTTCCGTCGGCCGAATAGAAGCCGATGACCATCAGGAAGGTGGTCGTGGATTTGGTGACGGAAATGCCCTGCTGCTGCACTTCCAGGGGCAGTTGAGGCGTGGCGAGCTGAAGCTTGTTCTGGGCCTGCACCTGGGCGATGTCGTCGTTGGTGCCGGCCGCGAAGGTCAGCTTGATCTCGGCCCGGCCCGAGGAATCGCTGTTCGAGGACATGTACAGCATGTTGTCTATGCCGTTCATGTTCTGCTCGACGATCTGGGTGACGGTGCTGTCCACGGTTTCGGCGGACGCGCCGGGATAAAAGGCGTTGATGCGCACTTCGGGCAGCACGATGCTCGGGTATTGGGCCACCGGCAGGGTCAGCACGGCCATAAGGCCGCCCAGCATGACGATGATGGCGATAACGCAGGCGAAAATGGGGCGTTCTATGAAAAATCGGGCCATACTACCGCTCCTGGAGCATATTAATTTTGAGACGTTCCACTCGGAGTAACGGCGAAAATACATTTCGCCTACTCCTCGTGGACGCGGCCGCGCTCTCGCTGTCGGCCGTTAGAGCAATTTCATTTAAAATTGCTCTAAGCGGGAAAAATGTTTCGAAAGCGGGGCTTCCGAAACCCGCCGACCCGCTCAAAATTTTTATTGTGCCGCGTCGACGTTTACCGGAGTTATGACGGGCGCGGGCGCGCCCTCGCGGAAAAAGATGTTCTGAAAGCCGTCCACAATCACGCGTTCGCCTTCCTTCAGGCCTTCGGTGATCAGCCAGGCGTCGCCCAGGGTGCGCGGCGCGTTGACGAAACGGCGTTCCACCTTGTCGCCTTCGCCGACCACCAGCACGTAAGCCCGGCCGGAGGCGCCGCGGCTCACGCACTGCTGGGGCACGGAAATGCCCCGCGCCTGCTGCGCCGTGCTCAAGCGCGCCCGCACATAAACATTGGGCAGCAGTTCGAAGCGCGTGTTCTGAAATTTGATGCGCATGGTGATGGAACCGGTGTTGCGGTTGACCGTGATATCGGAAAACTCCACCGTGCCCTTGTGATCATAGATGCTGCCGTCCTCCAGCAGCAGTTCCACATTGCCTTCCGCACCGTCCGCCCGGCGGAACACGCCGGATTCGATGTCTTTTTTCAGGCGCATGTACTCCACGCTGGACTGGGTGACATCCACGTACATGGGATCAAGCTGCTGCACCGTGGCGAGCGGATCGGCCTGACTGGCCGTGACCAGCGCCCCCTGGGTGACGTTGGATTTGCCGATGCGCCCGCTGATGGGCGAGAGCACGGTCGTTCGTGTGAGTTCTATCTGGGCGTGCTCCAACTCGGCCTCGGCAATGGCCACGTCCGCCAGGGTCTGCCCGGCGGCGGCCGCGGCGTCGTCGTAATCCTGCACGCCGATGGCCTTGGATTCCAGCATGCGCCTAGCCCGCGAGGCCCTGGCCGTGGCGGCGGCCACATTGGCCCTGGCCCGTTGCAGGGTAGCCTTGGCGCTGTTGACCCTGGCGCGGTAGAGGGCGGGATCGATCTGATACAGGGGCATGCCTTCGGTCACGTCCGCCCCTTCTTGAAACAGCCGCTCCAGAATGATGCCGGCCACCTGGGGCCGCACTTCCGCGATAAGATAGGGGGCCGTGCGGCCGGAAAGCTCGGCCGTGATCGTGATGGGCCGGGGGTGGATGGTGATCACCCCGGCCTTGGGCGGACCGCCCGCCGCGCCGGGGGCGTCGGTACCGGGCTTGGAAGAGTCGCAGCCGGAAAAGAGCAGAACAGGCACAAGCAGCAGCGCGGCGGGCAGAAAGACCCGCCGCGCGCGCGTAAGGCGCAGAGTGGGAGGCGTCCGCATACAAAAAGCTCCTTGAGAGAAAAAATGATGCGGTGAGCATATAGAATGAACGTTCATTCTATGTCAAGGGGAAGAGCGGAATTTTCCCAACGCAAAAAGCGGGAAGGCGCAGCCTCTCCGGAGAACGGCGTGGCTTTCGGGAGGAAACGAGAGGGGGCCGCAGCCCCCCTGAAGCAAGGCTACCCTATGCCCTTGGACGTGGCCATAAGATAGATTTCGTGCGGGTCGAGAATGAGAATGACGGAGCCGTCGCCCATGATCGTCGCGCCGGAGATGCCTTTGAGGTCGCCCAGATAGGCTCCGAGCGGCTTGATGACGATTTCCTGCCGTTCGAGCAGGCGGTCGACAACCAGGCCGAGCCGGCGCTCGTTGTCGTGAATGACGACCACGGAGAGCACGTCGGGCAGTTCGTCGTAGGTTTTGGGCCGGCCGAGCATTTCGGCAAGTTCGACGATGCCGAGCACTTCGCCGCGCAGGGTCACGGCCTTGCGGCCCTTCATGTCGGTGAGGCGCACGGATTCGATCTTCGTGGTTTCGGAAACCGCATCCAGGGGAATGGCGTACATTTCACCGGAAACATTGACCATGAGCGCGTCGATGATGGCCAGCGTGAGCGGCAGCAGCAGGGTGAAGCGGGTGCCCTTGCCCACTTCGGACGAGATGCTCACGCTGCCTTTGAGGTTTTTGATGTTGGTGCGCACCACGTCCATGCCCACGCCGCGGCCGGAGATGTCGGTGATGGTTTCGGCCGAGGAGAAGCCGGGGGCAAAAATAAGCTCCATGGCTTCGCGCTCGTCGAGCTGGCGCGCTTCGTCCGGCGTGATGATGCCCTTGCGTATGGCGACTTCGCGCATTTTGTCGGGGTCTATGCCCTTGCCGTCGTCTTCGATCTCTATGGCTACGGAATTGCCCTTGTGGTAGGCGCGCAGCACCACGCGGCCCTTGACCGGCTTGCCCCCGGCGATGCGTTCGGCTTCCGGCTCCACGCCGTGGTCAACGGAGTTACGGATGAGATGGACGAGCGGATCGCCGATAACCTCGACCACGCTCTTGTCCAGTTCGGTTTCATCGCCCTCGAGGACAAGATCGACTTCTTTGCCGCTTTTGCGGGAAAGATCGCGCACAAGGCGCGGAAAGCGCGAGAACACCGAACCCACGGGCACCATGCGCACCTTCATGATCGTGTCCTGAAGGTCGTCGGAGATGCGCGCCATGGCATAGGTGGTTTCAGACAGGCTTTGCGCCACCTCGTTGATGTTGACGTCCTCGCCGCTTTCCTCAAGCCGGCGGGCGATGAGCGAATAACGGTTGCGGTTGATGATCAGCTCGCCGATGAGGTTCATGAGGTGGTCGAGTTTTTCGTGATCCACGCGGATGGTGGTGGACGCCTTGGAAGGCTCGCCCGGCGCGCCGGCGGCCGCCGCCGGAGGCGCGGCCGGAGCCTTGGCCGGAGCCGCGGGGGCCTTTGGGGCAGCGGGTGCTGCCGGCTTGGGCGCGGCAGGCGCGGGCCTGGGGGCGGCTTTGGGTTCCGGGGCCGGCTGCGCGGCGGACGGAGCGGGAGTTTGGGCCGGAGCGGGCGCGGGTTTCGGCGTTTCGGCCGGAGCGGCTTTCACTGCGGGTGGGGGCGTCGGCTCGGCTGCGGGCTTGGCTTCGGGAACCTGCCCGGCCGGGGCCGCCGCGGCGAGCTTGGCGACTTCTTTGTCGATGATTTCCAGGATGATGCTGAATTCCTGCGAGAGCAGATCGAGCATCAGGCCGAAGTCCATGTCCGTGGAGCGGGCCTTGTCCACGATGCCGGCGGTGCGCTCGGCGTACACTTTGGCTTCCTGAATGCCCATGAAGCTGCACGCGTTCTGCACGGCCACCAGGGAGCGGTAGAGGGCGCTGATGCTGTCCTTGTCGTTGCCGTCCTTGGTGAGCAGAGCTTTGGCGGATTGAAAAATCTCCGCCTGCTGGAGCACGGTTTTGCGGAAGGCTTCGAGATCGTCGTCGTCCCGCATGGGGATGATGGCGGGCGCGTTGCTTTCTTCGGCGCCTTTTTCGGCTTTGGCTCCGGCCGGGGGAATCGGGGGGGGGGCGGCGGAGGCGGCAGGGGCGGCGCGCAGCCCTTCGGGCAGGGCGATTTCCCCGCCGGCCACGGCCAGGCGCAAGCGGGCGAGGGTTTCGGCCGTGTCGAACGGTGTGACCGTGCCTTCGGCGACGTCGATGTTGTTGATCAGGGCTTCCATCATGTCCACCACCAGCAGAAGCAGATCGATCAGCTCGTGCGTGGCGGGCATTTCGCCCCGGCGGACGTTGTTGAGCAGGGTTTCGGCCTCGTGGGTGAGGCTGTTGAGTTCCGCAAAGGCGATGATGCCGCTGTTGCCCTTGAGGTTGTGGAAATAGCGGAAGATGTCGTTGACCAGCTCGTCCTGCCCTTCCGGTTGTTCTTCCAGGCTTAAGAGACCGGTGTTCAGATTTTCAACGATTTCGCGCGCCTCGTCGACAAAGTCCTTGAGGTGGCTTTCGCCGAAGGCCGTGAGTTTGTAGGGGATCTGGCGCGCAAGGCCCTGTATCCATTCCTTGGCGCTTATGGCGGGCATGGCGATATCGTCTTCCCCGGGCGCGCGCTGTTTGGCTTCGGCGGGCGCGTGCTCCTCCTGAGCGGCTTCCTCCGCCTCGGGCTCATCGGATTTTTCGGGTTCGGCGGGCGCGGGCCGGACGGGGGCGGGGCGGGGGGGCGCGGCCGATTCTCCGGCCATAATGGCGTTGATCTGCTCCACGATATGGTCGGTTTCCACATCGCCTTCGGTGTTGGTTGTCTCCAGGCTGTCGATCATCTGGCGCAGGGCGTCGGTGGAGGCCAGGATGATGTCCATGATTTCCGAAGTGACGACCATGTCGCCCTTGCGCAATTCATCGAGGATATTCTCGCACTTGTGTGCCAAACTGTTCATTTTGTTGAGGCCGAGAAAACCGGAAGCTCCTTTCAGCGAATGCATGGGCCGGAAAATATCGTTGAGCAAACCGAGGTTGTCCGGGGTTTTCTCCAATTCCAGCAGATTGGGCTCTATGGTCTCAAGGTGCTCTTTGGCTTCGATGATGAAATCGGCAAAGAGCTCCGCATCCATGAAATCCTGGCTCATATGCTGTCCTCGGCTGTTCGGGCCCGCCCGGCCCCGGTTGTCGGCGTTCGCCGCGCGGGGCGCGGCGTATGTAAGATATCGGCTATCCCAGCAACATCTTTACGTTGCGGATCATTTTCGCCGGTTCGGCGGGTTTGACCATATAGAGATTGGCGCCCAGGCTCATGCCCGTGGCGATGTCTTTTTCCTTGCCTTCGGTGGAGAGAACGATGACGGGCACGTCTTTGTAGGCGTCCTGTTCGCGCAGGGTTTTGATGAAGGTAAACCCGTCCATGCGCGGCATGTTGACGTCGGACACGATGAGATCCACATGCTCCATGCCGTAGAGCTTTTCCAACGCGTCGAGTCCGTCTTCGGCGGTGGTGACCTTGAATCCCTCGGATTTCATGACGAAGGCGAGAAGGTTGCGTATGGTCTTCGAGTCATCGACAATCATTATATGTTTACTCATGGCTTTATCCTAATCTTTGAGTACCTTATCGATTATCATATCCACGGAGACAATGCCCAGAATACTTTCGTTCACTTCGACAAGCCCGCAAATGTATTCCGCGCTCGCGCCGATGCGGGATTCGACATCCCACATGATCTGCTCGCGGTTGAAGGTATACATGGTGTGAACCTTGTCGAAAACAAGCCCCACCTGAAGGCCCCTGTGCGTGCAGATGATGATGAAGCGGTTTTCGTTCCCGGTCTTTCTGCGCGTGGTGAGCAGATGGTCCAGATAAATGAGCGGCGTGACCCTGCCCCGCAGGTTGATGACCCCGGCCACATAGTCCGGCGCCATGGGGAGGAGCACGGGCGGCACATAGCGCAGCACTTCGTTCACGGCCGGCGTGGGAATAAGATAGACCTGCGCATCCAGATAGAAGGCCACCATCTGCACGGTCGGCATGGCCTTGAGCTGCTCCTGAAGCGAAGGCTCGACCGGGGCCGCGGCCTGCTCTTCCGTCGGGACCGCGCCGCCGGCCGGCGCGTCGGGCTCAAGTCCGAGCGTGCGCAACGCCTGGACGCCGACATACTTTTCAATGAAGGCCTGTTCCGCGCCGCTGAGTGAGCGCGCTTCCTCTGAAGGCGCGAAAGACTGGGCCTGGAGATATTCTTCGGGTTTCATCGTCACAGCACCATTATTTCCCGTGCCAGAGCCTCATAGGCCAAGGCGCCGCGGCTCTGGGGGTCGAGGTCGTACACCACGCAACCCTGTGCGCTGGCTTCGCGCAGGCGGGTGTCTATGCCTATAATCGTGTCGAACACGGCTGTTCCCATTTTTTCCCGCACCAGTTCCAGCACGCGGGTGCAGGCCCGGGTGCGTTTGTCGTACATGGTCGGCAGGGCCATATATCTTACGGGCATGGGCAACACTTTATTCAGGGTACGCATGGTGTCGAACAGCAATTTCAATCCGTACAGGGCCAGAAAATCCGTTTGGATGGGTATGATCAGCAAATCACAGGCAACAAGAGCATTTACAAGCAATATGCCCACATGGGGAGGGCAGTCCAGCAGTATGTAGTCATAGTCGTCGCGAACGACGCGCAAGGCGCCGGCAAGCAGCGAACCCTTGTTTTTGCGGTCGCGCAGGTCGATTTCCAGTTCCGAGAGCCGTATGCTGGCCGGCGCGATATACAGGTTCGGCTGTGCGACCTCGGTTATGATGTTCTTCCACAGTTCCGGGTAATGCTCCTCTTCCGCAAGAAAGAGGTCATACAGCGTGTATTCGCGGCTTTCCGGATAGAGCCGCATGTGGAGCGAGGCGCAGGCGTGCGGGTCGAGGTCGAGCACCAGCACCTTTTTTCCCGCCCTGGTCAGGGCTGTGCCCAGCGTCAGAGTTGTGGTTGTTTTTCCTACGCCTCCTTTCTGGTTGGCTATGGCAAGTGTCTTGACGCTCATGCCGGCGCGCTCCCCCTGCCTACCCTTTGCGATAGACGATGGTGCCCTTGTGGTGTTCGGGCTTGAAGGCCCTGCTGATGTTGTGCAGAGATTCCGAATGCCCGATCAGCAGGGCGCCGCCGGGCAGCAGGTTGTCGTAGAACGCGCCGATGACCCTGCGTTTCATGTCGTCGTCAAAATAGATGATGACGTTGCGGCAGAAAACGATGTGCGAGCGTTCCACGCGGGCCAGCTGCATTTTGTCGTTCAGGTTGATCTGTCCGAAAGAGACGAGATGCTTGAGTTTGGGATCAATCTTGTAGTTGACGCCGTCCTTGATGAAATATTTGGCGATAATTTCCTTGGGCGTGGTGCGCAGGGCGTATTCGCTGTACACGCCCTGGCGGGCGGAGGTCAGCACGGCTTCGGAAAGGTCGTTGGCCGTAATTTTGATGTCCCAGGCCGGCACTTCCTGCCGCAGCAGTTCGTGGAGGATGATGGCGAGAGTGTACGGCTCCTCCCCTGTGGAGCAGCCGGCCGACCAGATGCGCAGTTTTTTCCGGCCTTCTTTGCGCAGGCCGTCGGTAATGTTCTTGAGCACCACATCCTGAAAAACCTGCAGCTGCGGCGGATTGCGGTAAAAGCTCGTTTCATTGGTGGTGACCACCTCAAAAAGCCTGCTCAGTTCGGCCCGCTTGTTGGGGTCGAAGCGCAGAAAATTATAATACTCATTATAGGATTTGAGGTTGAGTTCCCGCAGGCGGCTGGCCAGCCTGTTTTCGATGAGGTATTTTCTGTTTTCCCCGATAAAGATGCCGCATTGCTGGTAGATGAAGTCCCGCAGTTGGCGGAATTCTTCATCGCTGACCTTGATGTCCCTGCTGAAGGCTGAAGTGGAGGGGAACACGGAGGAGGGTATCATCATCTACTCCTGCTCGGCCTGGATGCTGGAGACGGCCTCTGCCGCGACATGCTGTATTTCCGGGTCTTCATGGTCAATCATGCCGAGCAGGGCGCGGAAGGCCACCTTGCCTCCTATTCTGCCCAGCGCGTCGATGATCTTGAATGTCAGCATGGGATTGGAGGAATCGAGCATCTGCACGAGGTGGGGTACGGCTTCCGTGATCTTGAGCTTGCCCAGGCCTTCCACGGCGCGTATGCGCACCCAGTCGTCCGGATCTGCCAGCGCCGCCAGAAGATGGGGAAGCACATCCGGCGAGGTGCAGCCGCCGAGCAGAGAGACCAGGGTAACGCGCACATCTCTGTTTTCGTCATGGAGACGGGGCAGAAGGAGGGGCATATATTCCGGCTCGCAGGTGCCGGCGGCGCCGAAAACCTCCACCGCCACCTGGCGCACATGGGGGCTTGCATCTTCCAGCGCTTCGCTCAGTTCGCCGAGGTGGGCCTTGAGATCCCGGCGGCCGAGGGCATACACGGCCATGGCGCGCGGGAAGGGGTCTTCCTTTTTGAACAGAGCCTTGAAGCGTGCATTGACCTCTGCGCCTTCCAGGGCGATGCAGGCTTCAAGCGCGGCCTCCTTCACGTCGTCATAAGGATGGCCGAGCATGGCGAAAAGCCTGTCCGTCGCCTGCGCGGCCTTCATGCGGCTGCCCAGGAAGAAGAGCGCGGCCTTGAGCACGTCGCCGTCGCGGTGGCGGTCAAGCAGATCGAGAAAGAAGGGAATGTCCTGTTCGCCGGCGATGCGCGCCAGGCGCGCGGCGGCCGCGCGTTGGATGTCGCGGTCGTGCTTCCAGAAAATGTCCTTGATGTGCTCGATGCAGAGCGGATTGTCCATGAGCAGCCCGGCTTCCACGGCGATATGCACCAGGTTGTCGTTGCCTTCGGCGTGCAGGGCTTTGACGAAATTTTCGTTGAAGCCGATAGAGGCGACGGCATTGACGGCCGCCTGGATGAGATCCTGCTGGAGTTCGGGGTTGAGCTTGGCGGACAGGGCAAACACGGCCTTGGTGGCTTCTTCGTCACCCATGACGGCCAGGCCGGAGAGGGCGGAAATGAGGATGGATTCGTCCTCATCGTTGAGCGCGTCCATAAGATAGGCCCGAAAACGTTCCTGATCCTTCGGGCTCAAAAGGGAAAGCGAGCGTCCCCCCAAAATTTTCACAATGGATTTTACTGTCTTGTGGCGCAGCGTGGTGGAAACTTTTTCCAGGGATTTGAACAGCAGGGGCACGGCCTTGATGTTGCCCATTTCGCCCAGAGCGTCGATGATGATCGAAGCCACCAGCGACGAGCAGCTCGCCAGCGACTGGGTAAGGGCCGTTACGGTGGAGTCGGCGCGTATCTTGGTGAGCGCCTCCACCACGGAAAACTGCACCCATTCCTCGTCCAGCATGGCCTGCTTCAGGCAGTCCACCGCTTCGGGAAAGGCGAGGTTGCCCAAGCTTACCGCCGCCTGGTAGCGCACGTTGACTTCCGGGTCCTTGAGCAGGGAATCGCAGAGCAGGGGCACGACCTTGCGATCCGCCGTGGAGCCGAGAATATCGGTAACAAAGATGCGCACGTCACTGTCCGTGTCGTGCAGCAGGGGTTGCAGTACCGACAGATCGTCAACGCCTATCTCCCGCAGCACGTCCATGGCGATGTTGCGCAAGGGGGCGTCGTCGTGGCGCAGGAAGGGGATCATTCTCTTGATGGTCTCGGGGCCGCGTATTTTTCGCAGTGCGTATTCCGCCGCTTCCTGAACCCCGATGTCGGAGCCGGCAACGCCGCGGCACAGGAGATCAAGCGCCTCGGCCAGGCGCAGATCGCCGGCGGAGAAGGCCGCCTGGCGGACGATCTCGTTGTCCTCGCTTTGCAGGTCGTGAAGAATCTGTTGCGCATCCGGATACGTCAGATCATCTGTGTTCATAGGCCGTTCTGTCGCCTCGTTGGGTAGTGTCGCAGGCGTACGGCGATATCGCGCCGCCTGTCACAGTGTCGCTTCGCACAGGCGGGCGCGCGCGCCCGGCCCGCCTCGGGAACGCCTTATTTCCCCTGAACGGCGGCCAGTATGGCGCCGCTCATGTCGTTAAGATCCAGGATCTGGTCGGCAAGGCCGGCGTCCACCACGGCCTTCGGCATGCCGTAGACCACGCAGGAGGCTTCGCTCTGGGCCAGCACGCAGCCGCCGTTTTCTTTGAGCGTGCGTATGCCGGCGCAGCCGTCGCTGCCCATGCCCGTGAGGATGACGCCCAGCGTTTTGCGCGGGCTTATCTGGGCCACGGAATTGAAGAGCACGGTGGCCGAGGGTTTGTACAGTTCGGTTGCCGGCTCCGTCGTAATCGTTATTTCCAGCGACGCGCCCCGGCGTTCCAGCAGCATGTGTTTGCCGCCGGGCGCGATGTAGGCGCGGCCGGGCAGAACTTTGTCGCCGTGCTCGGCCTCCTTGACGGAGATGGCGCACTGCGCGTCCAGGCGTTTGGCAAAGGGACCGGTAAAAGCCGCCGGCATATGCTGGGCGATGAGGAGCGCGGCGGGAAAATTCTGCGGCAGTCCGCTGAGCACCTTTTGCACGGCCGGCGGGCCGCCCGTGGACACGCCTATGGCCACGATGTCGCGCGTGCCGCAGGGCAGGGGCGCGCATCTGGGAGAAGACGCCGTCGCCGCGATCTGTGCCGGGCGGACCGGCTGGGAGTTTTTGGCGCGGCGCAGCGCCATAAGCGAACGCTTGCGGGCCACGGCCTTGATCTTGGGCAGAAGTTCCGCCGCGAAGCTTTCGGGATTGGAGGTGTTTTTGGGGATGAAGTCCAGAGCGCCGGCATCCAGGCACTTCAGGGTAATTTCGGCCCCTTCAACGGTGAGCGAGCTGACCATGATCACCGGCCGGGGCGAACTGCGCATGATTTCCTGCAGGGTCGCCAGCCCGTCGCGGCGGGGCATTTCAATATCCAGCGTCACCACATCGGGGTTGAGCTGTTTGATTTTTTCCAGGGCGTCTTCGCCGTCCTTCGCCGAGCCGAGCACCGTTATCTCAGGATCCTTCGACAGGGCGGACGTAAGAATATTGCGCATGAACGCGGAATCGTCGACAACCAGCACGGTGAACACGGAGACTCCTTGAAAATAATCAGCCGGTTATATGGTGCTTTTCACGTACCTTCCCCGCATAATAACATATTTCTAAATAGATACGCTAAGGAAGCGCTTTTGACAACTCATTCCTTTTGCGGCAACAATGGGCGTTCCCGGCAAAGCCGCGATAAAAGAGTCGCTCCGCAGCAGACTTTCGCCTGCCGCGGAGCGGTCACTTCGCATCCGGTACGTTCGGGACTTATTTTTTCTTGATCGCTTCTTTGAGCAGCTTGCCCGGCGTGAACTTGGCGACGCTGCCGGCGGGAATGGTGAGTTCCTTCCCGGTGCGGGGGTTGCGGCCCTTGCGGGCGGCGCGGTGCACGATCTTGAAGCTGCCGAAGCCGGTGAAGCTGACGGATTCGCCCGCGGCAAGGGCGTCTTTCAGGGCGGCGACAACGGCGTCAAGGGCGTTTTCCGTCTGCACTTTGGTGGGCAGGCCGGCCTTGGCATGGATTTTATCGACGAGTTCGGCTTTGGTCATACTTCCCCCCCAGGGTTGAGCGAGTTACAGGAGTTGAAACAATGGGCTTTCTTTAGGAGAAGCCCGCAGCTCTGTCAACTACAATTCCATTATGCAGTGCCGTGCGCGAAGATATTTTCCTCCGCCCTCCCCGCGGCGGAGCGCGTAAAATCTCGAAAAACCGCCGACGCGCGCGCTGCACGTCCGCTTTTACAGTCATTTGTTGCAGAAGCGCCGCACTGTTTATACAGTGGAAAGCGCGTCACGCAAGGCATGCAGGGCTTTTTGCATCAAGGCGGCGTCGGCCTGCCCACCCATGTGCCCCAGGCGGAACACCTTGCCGTCCATGGGGCCCAGGCTGCCGGCGGCGTTGAGGCCCCGTTCGCGCAAACGGTCGCGCCATTCGGGCCAGGAAAAACCTTCGGGGATGAGGGCCGCCGTGACTGTGGGCGAGGGCACGCTCCCTTCGGCCGGCCAGAGCCTTATGTCGAGTTCTTTCAGGCCCGCGCGGCACTGCCGGGCCGCAGCCTCGTGCCGGGTAAAAACCGCCTCTTCCCCTTCCGCCAGAATGCCCCGCACGCCGGCGTGCAGGGCCGCCAGGCCGTGCCGGTAGGGCGTGTAGGGGCAGCGCCGGCCTTTGCTCACTTCCCGCCAGGGCAGCAGCGCGTCATAGCCCTGGTAGCCGATGCGTTCGATGCGCTCCCAGGCCGGGGCGCTTACAGCCAAAAAGCTCATGCTCGGCGGCGCGTTGAAGCATTTCTGCGAGCCCCCGAGCAGCAGATCCACCCCACAGGCGCCCGCCCGTATCGGCGCGCCGCCCCAGCTTGCCACCGCATCCACGCAGAACAGCGCGCCGCGCGCCTTGGCAAGCGCGCCCAGCCCGTTCAACGGGTTCAGGGTGCCGGAAGGGGTTTCGCAGTGCACGGCCGTGACCATATCCGGCCTGAAGTCCCCGATCATCGCTTCCACGTCCGAAAGATCGCCCAGGGTTTCGTTGTAGGCCAGGCGCAGGCGGCGCACCTCGCAGCCCAGGCCCTCGGCCATGTCGGCCAGGCCTTCGCCGAACACGCCGGTGACGGCCGAAAATACTTTCATGCCGGGTTTGAGGCAGCTTTTCAACGCTCCCCAGAGCGCGAGCATGCCTTCGCCCGTCATGATGACCACGTCGTTTTCCGTGCCCGCCAGTCGCGCAAGCCCCCGGCCCGTCTCCACATATTGCGCGAAGAAGTCGGGATCGAAGGTGCCGGAGGGGTAATCCTCCCGCATGGCCGCAAGCACGTCTTCCGGCACGGAAACCGGGCCGGGAAGCATGGGAATGGGATATTGTTTTTTCATAAATCCACCAGGATAACGGATTCGGCGCTGATGGCCGCGCCCAGGAACAGCGAGCCGGTGCGGACAAAGCGCGGTACATCGTCGGTTGTGAGGAAGCGTATGGCGCCCCTCTGTCCGTTCTTTTGCAGGAGACCGGCGGCGGCAAGTTCTTCCCGCACTTTGTCGGCCGTGGTTTGGGCGGAATCCACAATCGTCACCTCCGGCCCCAGCGCCCGCCGTATGGGGTCGAGCAGGAGCGGAAAGTGCGTGCAGCCGAGCAGCAGGCAGTCCGGCGCGTCTTCTCCGGCGGGGGCGCCGAAGATCGGGCGCAGATAGCGCGCGGCCACGGCTTCGCTTTCCGCCCCTTCCAGCCAGCCTTCCTCGGCCAGAGAGACGAGCAGGGAGCAGGCCCTGGGCGTTACCTTCGCGTCGGGCCGCAGGCGGAGCAGTGCCTCCTGGTACGCGCCGCGCCCTATGGTGGCTTCGGTGGCGATAACCGCTATGTGCCCGCTGCGCGAAGCTTTGGCCGCCGCCGCCGCGCCGGGCTCCACCACGCCGATGATCGGCAGGGGCGCGAAGGCCGCGCGCAGGGCCGGCAGGGCCGCCGCTGTGGCCGTGTTGCAGGCGATCACCAGGATCTTGACGCCCTGTTTCACCAGTTTGGCAGCCGCCTGCAGGGCATAGCGGGTGATGGTTTCCGGGCTTTTTGTTCCGTAGGGCAGGCGGGCGGTGTCGCCCAGGTAGAGCATGTCCTCTTCGGGCAGGCGGCTGCGCAGGGCCGCGAGCACCGTCAGGCCGCCGACCCCGGAGTCGAACAGGCCGATAGGAAGCGCGCGCGGCATTATTCGTCCCCCATGAGTTCATAGCCGGCCGGAGCCGCCGGGGAGTGCAGGGTTCCCAGCACCCGTTCCAGCAGCACGCCGTAGCGGTTGGGATCGCTGTGCCCGAAGGTGGCGCGTATGCACTGGCTGACGAAATACACGGCCCGATCCATGGCCGTGGGCAGGCTGTCGCCCTGCAGCAGGCTGCCCGTGAGCACGCTGGTGAAGATATCCCCCGTGCCGGGGTAGAAGGCGGGTATGTAGGGGCAGTCCACCTTCCACCAGCGGTTCTGCTTCCGGTGATACGCCACCACGGCGCTGTCCTGCGGGCGCGTGGCCGCCGGCGCGCTGGTGATGACCGCGATTTCCGGCCCCAGATCCGTCAGTTTCCGCGCCTGCTCCTTGACGCGCCCCCGTGCTTTTTCCGGCTCGTAGGGCTCGTCAAGCAGCCGGCAGGCTTCGAAATAATTGGGCGTGATGCAGTGCGCCCGACCCACCAGCCGGCGCATGGCGTCCACCATTTCCGGCGTCATGGTGGGCTCGAGTTTGCCGTTGTCCCCCATTACGGGATCCACCATTGCCAGGCCGTCGGGCAGCAGGCAGCGCTCTATGCATTCCGCCGTTATCTCCGCCTGCTCGGGCGAGGCCAGAAAGCCCGAGTACACCGCGTCAAAGCGCAGGTCGAGCCTCTCCCAGTGATCCAGAAATTTCCGCATCTCCGCGGTCAGATCGAGGAAGGAAAAATCCGGAAACTCCGTGCCGGCCGAAAGCACCGCCGTGGGCAGCGGACAGACCTGCACGCCCATGGTGGAGAGGATCGGGATCACCACCGTCAGCGAGGTGCGCCCGAAGCCCGACAAATCATGTATCGCCGCCGCGCGCGGCACCGCTGTACGCATCGGAAAATCCTAAAAAGCGGGTATGATGCCCCTCGGTTCCAGTTCTTTTTCGATATACGCCTTCACTTCGGGTGATTGGGCGGCCCTGACCAGCGCCTTGATCGCCGGGCTGTCGACCTCGTCCTTGCGCACGGCGATGACGTTGGCGTAAGGCGAATCCTTGCCTTCGATGACTATGGCGTCGCGCGAGGGTATGAGCCCGGCCTCGGACGCGAAGTTGGTGTTGATGACCGAGGCCGTTACGTCTTCCAGGGTGCGCGGCAGTTGCGCGGCTTCCAGCTCCATGATTTTGAGCTTGAGCGGGTTGGCCGTGATGTCCCGCACGGTGACGAGTTCGCCGGGCTTGAGGCTGATGAGCTTGTGGGCTTCAAGCAGGCGCAGGGCTCTGGCCTCGTTGGTGGGGTCGTTGGGCACGGCGAGCTTGTCGCCTTCTTTTATCTCGCTGAGTTTTTTAATTTTTCTTGAATAGAGCCCCAGGGGTTCTATGTGGATTTTCGCCACCCAGGCGAGGCCGAGCGTTTTTTCCGCGTTCATGTTTTCCAGGTAGGGAATGTGCTGGAAAAAGTTCGCGTCCAGGTTTTTCCCGGCCAGAGCCAGATTGGGCTGGACGTAATCGTTGAATTCTTTGATTTCCAGCTTGTAGCCTTCTTTGGCCAGCACATCCCCGGCGATGAGCATGATGTCCTTGTGAGGGAACGGCGTGACGCCGATAATGATGGTTTTCCGCTCGGCGCACAGGCTCGCCTGGGGCAGGCAGAAAAGGGACGCAAGAACGAGAAGGAGAACTTTCACGGCATATTCCTCGGCGGAAGGTTGAAAGGGAGGGGCTCAGCGCAGCTTTTTATAAAAAAAGTTGCCGCCTGTCTGCACAAAATGAACGACGAGAATGAGTATGCCCACGGCATAGAGCATGATGTCGGTGCGGAAGCGTAAATAGCCGTAGTTGTAGGCCAGCGCGCCGAGCCCGCCGCCGCCTATGGCGCCGGCCATGGCGGAATAGCCGAGCAGGGTGATGGCCAGCACCGCGATGTTGAGCACGATGGAGGGCATGGCCTCCCTGATCATCACTTTGAAAAGAATCTGCATGTCGCTTGCGCCGCAGGCTCTGGCGGCCTCCACCACGCCCCTGTCCACTTCCAGCAGGCTGCCTTCGAGTATGCGCCCCACAAAGGGCGCGGCCGCGATGGTCAGGGGCACGATGGCCGCGCTGCTGCCTATGGCCGAGCCCGCGACGAGCCGGGTGAAGGGAATGAGCGCGATCATCAGGATCATGAAGGGAAAAGAGCGCAGCAGGTTGACGCCCAGATCCAGCGCGGCGTAGACGCGCGGGTTGGGCCGCAGGCCGTGCGGGCCGGTGACGATCAGCGCCGCCGTGATCCCGAAACCCAGGATCAGCGAAAAGAGCGTGGAAAAAAACACCATGTACAGGGTTTCGAACAAGGCCTCGAGCAGTTCAACGCTCATCGTCGAGCACCTCCCAAAAGAGCTTCTTCTCCTGAAGATAGTTCAGCATGGCTTCCAGGTGTTCGTCGTCCACATTGACGATCAGAAAGCCGAGCACGTCATCGCGATACCGTTCCATCCTGCCGCCGACGATGGCGAAATCAAAACCCAGTTCCCGCGCCATGGCCGTGATCACGCTCTTTTGCGCGATCTCGCGCGGGAACATGAGGCGTATGTTCGTGCCTTCGGGGTTCAGGATATAGTCCTCGCCCACAAAGCCGCGCAACTCCTCCGGCGGGGCCAGGAAAAGCTCCGAGGTGCGGCCTCCGCACAGGGTTTTGCCGTCGACGAGAAGCAGCATCCTGTCGCAGACCCGTTTGACCACGCGCATTTCGTGCGTGACCAGCACAATGGTCAGGCCCAGGCGGGCGTTGATGTCGCGCAGCAGATCGAGGATGGCAAGCGTGGTTTGCGGGTCAAGCGCGGAAGTGGCCTCGTCGCAGAGCAGAATTTTCGGGGCCGGCGCCAGGGCGCGCGCAATGCCCACGCGCTGCTTCTGCCCGCCGGAAAGGTTGCCCACGCGCTCCTTGCTGCGATCCGCCAGGCCCACCAGTTCCAGCAGTTCCATAACCCGGCTGCGGATGATTTCTTTGGGCGTTTTCCATATTTCCAGCGGAAAGGCCACGTTCTCAAACACGTTTCTGCGCTGCATGAGGTTGAAATTTTGGAAAATCATGCCCATGTCGCGGCGCAGGAGCTTGAGTTCCTCCTCGTTCAGCGCGCCCACTTCCCGGCCCATCACGCGCACGCTGCCGCCCTGATAGTTTTCCAGCCCGTTGAGGCAGCGCAGCAGCGTGGATTTGCCCGCGCCGGAATGCCCGACAACGCCGAAGATTTCTCCGTCGGCAATGTCGCAATCTATGCCCGAGAGCACCGGCGTGTTGCCGTAGCGTTTTTCCAGCTTTGTAATTTCTATCATGAACCGACCCGTATCCGCTCGATCAGCGCCGTTGTCGACCAGCCCGGCAAGAGCGGCAGACTGCGCACCGTGCCGCCTTCGGCTTCCACGATTTCCCGTCCCACAATTGCTTCCACGGGCCAGTCCCCGCCCTTGACCAGCACCCGCGGCCGCACGCGGCGTATGCATTCCAACGGTGTGTCTTCGGCGAAAGAGGTGACGATGTCCACACATTCCAGGTGCGCGGCCGTATACATGCGCGCTTCCAGCGCATTGACCGGCCTGCCCGGCCCCTTGTTCAGCCGGCGCACGGAATCGTCGTCGTTCAGCGCCAGAATCAACGCATCCCCCAGTGCCCGCGCCCGGTGCAGCAGATCGACATGCCCCGGATGCAGCAGGTCGAAACAGCCGTTGGTGAACACCAGCCGCGCGCCCGCCCGGCGCAGTTCGTTCAGGCGCGCGTCCAGCGCCGCGCCGTGCAGAATTTTGGGATGTGCGGGCATGGCCCCTCCGCTGCCCGGACAGGCAATCATATACTTACACAGGGGTCAAGGGGCGCTCCTGCTCCTTGCGCCTCAAGCCTTCGGCGCTGCCGAAAAGCACGAGCTCGACCCAGTCGAAGGCGAAGTCGAGGCGGGCCTCTTCGTCTTCCAGCACGGCGGCGCGGCGTTCGTCCGAGATGTCCAGTTTGTCGAGCAGTTGCATGGATTCCATGAATTCCCTGAACGCGTCGAGTTGGAAAAAGGCCAGCAGGCACATGGTGGCCATGCGCTGGGAAATGGGCTGTCCGGAGGCTTTGACCTTGGCCATAAGGCGCATGTAGCGGTCATTGGAACGGTTGTAGGGCTCCAGACCCTGGTCGGCCAGCCATTCGTGCGCCGTCCACTTCTTTCCGGTGTCAAAGCCCCTGCAGTGGTCTTCGCGCACAAGGAAGAAACGTTCCGTCACCGTGCCGGCCGGACCGGGCTTGGTGCCGCGCCCCAGCGGGTAGGTGCGGCAGGCGGCGGAGCGGTCTTCATACACCAGGCAGCCGCCCGGAGAAACAAAGGGACAGGGCTCGTCCGGGCCGTCGAGCATTTTCAGCAGCGGCAGGGGAAAGCCCGTGTCGGGATAGACCTGGACGGTGGTCATTTCCTTGATGAACCTGTCGCCGGGCAGGCCCAGATTG
This sequence comes from Desulfovibrionaceae bacterium, assembly GCA_031551145.1. Taxonomy (GTDB): domain Bacteria; phylum Desulfobacterota; class Desulfovibrionia; order Desulfovibrionales; family Desulfovibrionaceae; genus WRKB01. Next base: position 32,484 of record JAVBNZ010000067.1, read on the forward strand.
CGGCGCAGGCGCAGCACGTCGTAGGGCGCGAGCGGCATGGTCAGCTCGGAGCAACAGCGGTTGAAGCAGGGCACGCGCTCGTTGCAGGCAAAGACAAAGGTTTCGCCGTCCTTCAGTTCGGGCAGGGAATCGAGAAAGCTTTCCGAGGCGTCGGCTTCGGCATCCTGGTGTTTGATAGTGTCGGACATGGTTTCCTCAAAAATGTGTGGATATGGAGCGGGCGGTTATGCTTACCCCAATCCGGCGCGGAAGTCACGATGCCGGCGCGCGGCGCAACCGCATCGAAGAAAATTCCGGAAAGGAAGGAGCGGGGAGGAAGGTTTCTTCACAAACCCTCCTCCCCCGTCGCGTATTAACCCGGCAGCACCGGCACCCAGCCCGGCACCAGGTAGGCCTGGCAGAGTATCATGACGATGACGATGCCGAGCAGGATGACGGAATATTTGAGCACCGCGCGGAAGATGTCGGTCTCCCGTCCCACGAGTCCGGTGGCGGCGCAGGCGATGGCGATGGACTGCGGAGAAATCAGCTTGCCCATGATGCCGCCGATTTCATTGGCGGCTATGGTGAGCACGGGGTTGAGCCCCAGGGTCTGGGCGGTCACCTGTTGAAGTTTGCCGAAGAGCGCGCAGGAGGAGGTGACCGAGCCGGTCATGAACACGCCCAGCCAGCCCAGCACGGGCGAGAACGCGGGGAAGAGCCTGCCGGTTTCCGCGAAGAGCAGGCCAAGAGTGTAGGAAATGCCGGAATAGTTGCACAAATAGGCCAGCCCTATGACCGAAACCACAGTGATGATGGAGTAGCCGAGCTGCTTGACCGTGCCGACAAAGACCCGGCAGGTGGTCGAGGGGCTGATGCGCAGGATGAACACGGTGACCAGGGTGGCGATGAGCATGGCCGTGCCGGCGTAGCCGAAGCCGTCGAACTTGAAACTTGCGCCGTACACGGGATTGGCGCCCACAAAGGGCGCGGCGCGGTGCACAAGGCCGTCGAGCCCCGGCCACTTGGGAATGCTGAGGAACCAGCCCGTGCCCGCCAGCCACTTCTTGAAGGCCGGCTGTCCCCATATGGTCATCATGATGGTGACGAGAAAAAAGCCGCTCCAGGCCTTCATGATCTGCCCGCCGCTGAAGGAAGCGCCCGTGCCCGCGTTCTGGGCGGCCGGGCCGGCGTCTTCAAAATTCCACAGTTCCGCGGGCTTCCATGCTTTCAAAAAGACGATGATCGCGCCCATGGTCACCAGCGGGGTGATTACGCTGGGCAGGGTGGGGCCGAGGGTGGAAGCGATGTAATAGCTCACCACCCCGTACACCGCGCCGGTGAGCAGGATGGCCGGCAGCACGGCCAGGGTTTTGCGCAGGCCCGCCATAACCCACACGGCGGCAAAGGGAATGATGATGGAAACCACGGCGCAGTTGGCTGCCACGGCGCGGGTCAGGGTGAGTTCGTCGATGCCGGTGACGTTGGCCATGGTGATGGTGGGCACGCCCACGGGGCCGAAGGGCACGGGCGGCACGTTGGCGACCAGGCAGACGATGGCCGCCGTCATGGGCGGGAAGCCCAGGCCGATGAGAATGGCGGCGGCTATGGCCACCGGGGCGCCCTGGCCGGCCGCGCCTTCCAGGAAGGCGGAAAAGGCGAAGGCGATGAGCAGGGCCTGCACGCGCCGGTCGTTGCTGATGATGGCGATGGAGCCTTTAATGACCTCGAACTGCCCCGAGGCGACGATGAGATTGTACAGGAAAAGCGAGGTAAGAATGATGTAGCCGATGGGGAACAGGCCGTTGATCACGCCGAGCGCCGTGGCGGAAAGGGCGATGGACACGGGCATGCCGAACACGGTCACGGCGACGATAAAGGCCACGCCCAAGGTGCCCAGCCCGGCAAGATAGCCCTTCATGCGTTTTATGGTCAGAGCCCAGAGCAGAAAAAGAACGGGGAGAGCGGCAAAAAGTCCGGAAATCACCACACTGTCCATGATCGGCGCGTAGTTGTGCACCCAGGGCGTCATACGGTCTCCTTATTCCGGTTGAATGTGTGCGGGTTTTTTTCAGCGTGAGACTTCAACCTTGGCCATTTTTTCGTAGTGGCGGATCAGCGCGCCGTGGTCAAGACCGCCCATGCCGTCCACGCGCAGGGCCTGCATCATTTCCATGACCGAGGCGCAGAGCGGCAGGGGCGCGCCCACCTCGTGCGCGGTATCGAGCACGTTTTGCAGATCTTTTATGTGCAGTTCGATGCGGAAACCGGGGTTGAATTTGCGATCCATAACCAGGGGCGCCTTGGCGTCGAGCACGGTGCTGCCGGCCAGACCGCCGCGTATGGCCTGATAGACGAGTTCCGGCTCCACGCCGGTTTTGGCGGCCAGCACCAGGGCTTCGGACATGGCCGCGATGTTCAGGGCCACGATGACCTGGTTGGCGAGCTTGGTGACGTTGCCCGCGCCGATGTCGCCGGTGCGCACCACGGAGGCGGCCATGCCCTTGAGCACGGGCAGGCAGGCGTCGAAAAGATCCTGATCGCCGCCCACCATGACGGAAAGGGTGCCGTCCACGGCCTTGGGTTCGCCGCCGCTCACCGGGGCGTCGAGCATGCGTATGTGCTTTGACGCGAGCGCGGCGGCGATTTCGCGCGCCGCCAGGGGCGCGATGGAGCTCATGTCCACAAAGACAAGGCCGGCCCTGCCGCCTTCGATAACGCCGTTTTTGCCCAGGGCCACTTCTTTGACCTGGGGGGAATTGGGCAGCATGGTGATGACCATGTCCACCCGCCCCGCCAGTTCGGCGGGCGTGGCCGCGCTGTGTGCGCCGGCGGCGACGAGTTCCTGCGCGGCCGCGCTGGTGTTGAGGATAACCAGTTCATAGCCCGCCTTGAGAAGATTTTTGCTCATGGGCCTGCCCATGATGCCGAGGCCGATGAAGCCGATGCGTTTCATTGTGTTTTTCCTCGTGGTTTTTTGCGGATGAGACAGTGTTGTCACGAGATGATTTTTTGTTCTCCGGCAAGGAAGATGAGCCTTTTATGAAGGAAGTGTACTCTTCTGGTACTCGACCGGAATAAAAGGCGAAATCTGACGCCGCCGGAGGCAAAAAAGCGCTCGCGACAACACTGTCTAGAGGCTGTAGCCGAAATCCCGTATCCAGCCGAGCCCGGCGGGCGAGGGCACGTATTCCAGCCCTATGCGGCCCGCGTAGCCGAGCGCTTCCAGTTCCTTGAAGATAAAGGCGAAGTTGATTTCCCCGGTGCCCGGTTCGTGCCGGCCGGGGTTGTCGGCGATCTGGATGTGCCCGATGAACGCAATGTGGGCGCGCAGGGTGTTCGCAATTTCCCCTTCGCTGCGCTGGGCGTGGTAGATGTCGTACTGAAGCTTGATGTTGGGCCGTCCGGCGGCCGCGATGGCTTCCAGAGCCATGTCCGTGCGGTGCAGATAAAAATCTTTGATATCCAGGCGGTTGACGTTTTCCACCAGCAGGGTGAGGCCGTGCTCGGCCAGGGCGTCGGCCGCGAAGATCATGTTTTCCACCAGGGCCTTGTGGTGCGCTTTTTCGCCGAAGTCCGGGTTTATCTTGCCGGCCAGACAGTTGAGCGCGGGCACGCCCATAATCTTTGCGTAGCGTATGGCTTCGGGCACGCCGGCGCGGAACTCGTCCACGCGGTCGGGCAGGGAGGCGATGCCGCGCTCGCCGGCGGCCCAATCGCCCGAAGGCAGGTTGAAAAGACATTGGCTCAGGGCGTTTTCTTTCAGCAGGTCGGCAAGCCGGTCGGGATCGTATTCATAGGGCAGCAAAAATTCCACATGTTTGAATCCCGCCGCGCGCGCCGCCGCGAAACGTTCCAAAAAAGGCGTTTCCGTGAAAAGCATGGACAGGTTGGCCGCGAATGTAAGCATGGCGTCCCTCCGTTGTTGCAGGTTAGTCGTCCCCCAACTGCAGGGCGGCCAAAAAGGCCTCCTGCGGCAATTCGACGTTGCCCATGCGCTTCATGCGCTTTTTGCCTTCTTTTTGTTTTTCCAGCAACTTGCGTTTGCGGGTGATGTCTCCGCCGTAGCACTTGGCGGTGACGTTCTTGCGCAGGGCGGAAACGGTTTCCCTGGCGATAATCTTGGCGCCTATGGCGGCCTGCACGGCCACCTCGAAGAGCTGGCGCGGAATGGTGCGCTTGAGCTTGAGCGCCAGAGCCCGGCCGTAGTGATAGGCTTTGTCGCGGTGCACGATCACGGCCAAAGCGTCCACGGGCTCGCCGTTGAGCATGATGTCCAGGCGCACGAGGTCGGACGGCCGGTGCCCCAGCAGTTCGTAATCCATGCTGGCGTAGCCGCGCGTGGCGGACTTGAGGCGGTCGAAGAAATCGAAGACGATTTCGGCAAAGGGCAGTTCGTAGGTGACCACCACGCGCTTGGCCGTGATGTAGCCGATATTTTTCTGTTGCCCGCGCTTTTCCTCGCACAGCTTCATCACGTTGCCCACATATTCGTTGGGCACGTGGATGTCGAGGCGCACATAGGGCTCGGAAAGCTCGGCAATGCGCACGGGATCGGGCAGCTTGGCCGGGTTGTCGATGAACAGGGTTTTGCCGTCCGTGCTTTCCACCTTGTAGATGACCGAGGGTGCGGTGGCGATGAGATCGACTTCGAATTCCCGCTCCAGGCGCTCCTGGATGATCTCCATGTGCAGAAGGCCGAGAAAGCCGCAGCGGAAACCGAAGCCCAGGGCCTGGGAGGTTTCCGGCTCGTAGGAAAAGGCCGCGTCGTTGAGCTGGAGCTTTTCCAGCGCCGCTTTCAGGTCTTCATAGTCCGCGGCTTCGGAGGGGTAGAGCCCGCAGAAGACCATGGCCTTGACCTCTTTGAAGCCGGGCACGGGCTCCGCGGCCGGCCGGGCGGCCAGGGTGACGGTGTCGCCCACGCGGGCGTCGCTCAAATCCTTGATGCTGCCGCACAAAAAACCCACTTCGCCGGCGGCGAGCGTGTCCACGTCCAGCGCTTCCGGGGAAAAGACGCCCAGGCGCAGGGCTTCGAATTCCTTGCCCGTGGCCATGAGCCGGATGCGGTCGCCCTTGCTCAGGCGCCCGTCCATGATGCGGAACAGCACGACCACGCCCTGGTAGGCATCGTACCAGGAGTCGAAAATCAGGGCTTTGAGCGGGGCCGCGGCGTCGCCTTCCGGCGCGGGCAGGCGCTCCACGATGGCTTTGAGCACTTCGTCCACGCCCAGGCCGGTTTTGGCGGAGACTTCCAGCGCGGCGGCGCAGTCCAGCCCTATGCTTTCCTCTATCTCTTCCCGCACGCGGGCCGGATCGGCGCTGGGCAGGTCGATCTTGTTGAGCACCGGCACGATCTCGTGATTATGATCCAGCGCCAGATACACGTTGGCCAGCGTCTGCGCCTCCACGCCCTGGGTGGCATCCACCACCAGCAGCGCGCCGTCGCAGGCCGCGAGCGAGCGCGAGACTTCGTAGTGAAAGTCCACGTGGCCGGGCGTGTCGATGAGGTTGAGCACGTATTTCGCGCCGTCCGGGGCCGTATAGGGGATGCGCACGGTCTGGGCCTTGATGGTGATGCCGCGCTCTCGCTCCAGTTCCATGCGGTCGAGGTACTGATCACGGCGCTCGCGTTCGGAGACCAGACCGGTGTATTCCAGAATGCGGTCGGCCAGCGTGGACTTGCCGTGATCGATGTGCGCGATGATACAGAAGTTGCGTATGTTTTCCTGAGAAGGCATGCGGTTACCGGAAGAGGTTATATTTGAGGATGCAGCGCAGGGCGGAAAAGCCGTCGCGCCAGCCGATTTTCTTGCCTTCCTGATAGGTGCGGCCGGAATAGGAAATGCCCACCTCGTAAATGCGGCAGTCCAGCTTGGCTATTTTGGCGGTTATTTCGGGTTCGAAGCCGAAACGGTTTTCCTCGATGTTCACACGCTGGATGATTTCCCGCCTGAAGGCTTTATAGCAGGTTTCCATATCCGTGAGGTTCAGGTTGGTAAACATGTTGGACAGCGTGGTCAAGACCTTGTTGCCCAGGCTGTGCCAGTAGTAGAGCACGCGGTGCGGCTCCCCCCCCATGAAGCGCGAGCCGTAGACCACGTCGGCCTTGCCCGCCAGAATGGGAGCCATGAGCTTGGGATATTCGCCGGGATCGTATTCCATATCCGCGTCCTGCACCACGCATACGTCACCGGTCGCGGCTTTGAAACCCGTGCGCAGGGCCGCGCCCTTGCCCTGGTTGCGCTCATGGAACAGCAACTGATCAATGAGCGGGCGCAGTTCTTCAAGCCTGGCGCGCGTGCCGTCGGTAGAGCAGTCGTCCACCACGATCACTTCCAGCGGCTTGTAGGGAGAGGCGTGCACGGCCTCAAGCAGCTGCTTGATGGTGGAACTTTCGTTGTAGCAGGGGATGATGACGGAAAGTTTCATGGTT